>NZ_JBAMYD010000006.1:0-332738 GCF_037002925.1 Rhizobium aouanii | reverse complement strand
GCGCTTCGCCGGCCCCTGCCCGTCAGTGTGTCGGCGGCTGGCGACTATGAGCTTGTGGACCGCATACCGGGACGGATCAGGGACGACGACTGGGACACCGCTTCGGTGGAGCAGCATTGTCCTGACGGGTTCCCTTATGAGGAAGTCGAGAAAGCGTAGTGGATCTGCGCTGGCGCCACCAAGGGCGGGCATCTTCGCCGGCTGGTCGATATAGTCATCCGAACCACGGTTCGACGTGAGGAATTCAACCCTGTACCCGTCGGCATTCTGAAACGCCGACGAGGCCGCGGATCCCGATCGATGTGGAACTGGCCGGAAGCTGGCGTCGACGCCCTGCAGCAACTCTACGATCGGAGGCAGACTGTCTTCAACCTCCCGACTGATGGCATAGTCCTGGGCGATGTCCGCATCGCCGGTCAGGATCGCAGCCATGGGAAGGCGGACGCCCAGCAGTCCTGAATAACATTGAAAGGCCACCGTGCCGATGAGAACACCCCGGAGCCGAAAGAGACCGCCATCGGCAAGAGCCTCGACGATGTCGCCGGACATGGCGTCAGGGGCGATCATCCCGCCTTCGCGGGTCAGAGTATTTACCAAGCGCCTGCGAGCGCGTAGATCGTCCTTGTCCCGCTTATGATCAGCTACGCGCTGCGCGATATCCGGATCATCAGCAGAACCGACGTAACGACGTTTGGTACCACCATGTCCATCTGGGATGTCGAAGTACCAGTACTTGCGCCCTTTGATGTTCGCCGGGGTGAACCGACCCTCCCGAGGGAAATCGGCCCTCCAAGCGGCGTCGAGCGAGCGCTGACCCAGTTCGGCGAGCATCGTCTGATACATGAGGTCGATGGACTTCATAAGCTCGACTCCGGTGTTATACTGTTTTTCAAAAACAGTATAACGGTCGAGAAGATAGGTCGCAAGATAGGATGCTGGCTCTATCGCCTTGAACCAACTCGAACCGATGACCCCCTTGGAAAATCTGCGATTATGCAGCAAAATTGGGATGTTAGTGTCCATGCCCGGCAACCCTCGTGAACAGGGGCGTTGACGAGGTTGAAACGTTGATGTGAAGCTCCAACCGAACCGGTCACAAGTTGAGTCAGCGCCGTAACCCTGGCCCGGAATGGTCGAACGCGACACATAAGTCTCCCAGTTCGTTTGGGGACTAGGGCGGACAAGTGAGATTACGGGCCTAGTATCTCGCTTAGGGCCCGCGTTCCGCTCTTAATGACCAGTAACTCTAGGTCGGCATAAAATGGTGCTTTGAAATTGACGTTGGGTCGCGCGTTCCCATTTATAAATTCGACGAAAACTCCATTCCGCTTCCGAGAGGAACGCTCAAACAGTTCGCGGTACCTCCGCGGAGTAACGCCGTGAAAGTGTTTAAAGCGCACTGCATCGTATTCGTCGAAAATTCCTCGATTGGCGCCCTCTATCTGAATAGAATCGGAGTGCAGATCAAACGCCAAACTCTTGGGGTAAGGCTCAAGAAAGATCACTTCCGAGATCCCGGTCGCGACAATGTGCTTCGCACACATATGGCACGGAAATGTTGTGCAATATAGTACTGCGCCCTTCAACTGAATCCCAAGCCGAGCCGCATCAGTAATGGCTGACATCTCTGCATGGACGATCCGGCCATATTCTAATGCGTCCATAAATTGACTGTCGCGGATCGGCTTCGACTCAAAATATGCTTCGAAATCGCCGCTAGGGTTGCTAATCTCGAATAACTCCCGGAGCAACTCTTTCTTCCGTCGATCATTGGAATCTTCTCCGTAGGTATACTCTCGAGCATCGAAGGGAGGTTCATCACACCAATATGTCCCTCCTGTCGCTTTTGGAACTTCATTCGAACCCATGCTTAGTATTTCGCCTGTAGGCCGAAATATGGCGGCTCCAACTTGCCTTGAAAGATCCAAAGTTCTAAGCGCCGCAGCTTTCGCCGCGAACATCGAGTATTCCATCTTTGTTGGAGAAATATAATTCGCCGAAAATAGGAGAAAGCAAAATCTTTCTATTTGCTTTTTTACGGAGTCCTTTCCCAGTTCATCCTGATTTATGATAAAATCGGCGTCATGGAAGATTTTTCCAACGCGTTGACCATGTGAATTACTGGTCTCATTTTGATCTCTTACCACCAGATTGTTGGCTGTTGACCTGAATGAATCTACATCGGGGCTGTTTTGCTCGTGAGCAAGTTTGCGGGAGAGATACTCGATCCGAGAAAGCTTCTTCGAGTAAACCGAAATTTGAAAAAAACCGCGTCCATAAACCGACCTCATCAGATCGACTTCTTCTTTGCGCTTGAATTGATGAATAATGAAAACTCGACGTGAATAACTAATTTTGTCTTCGCGTTTAAACGATCTTTGCCTCAATCTTGTTATCCGAAATATCGTATATGCCGCCAAAATTGCGTTGTCATTAAATAATGATCTTACGTGATTCCCAAAATTAATGTAGTCATCAATTCTAATATCTGTAGGTCCACTGGATAGTGGCTTATCTATATTTAGTGATCTTTTTATATTTGAAAAATAGTCTGTAACTTTAACCGGAATGACTTGATAACTCTGAGAAACGAAGAAATCTGATAGCGATCGAATTGTAGAAGAGATATCGACGCCCACTGGAGCAACGATTCCAATAAACAATTCGGGGAACTCAATGCTGGACAGCGGGTTTTCCAAGTTAACTCAACCTTAAAATTTTGATAGCATGATCAAGCCAACGGGAGAACAAACCATGCACAAGCCACGTTCATCTGATATTAAAGCGGGTAAGCTCGGGCACTATGTCGATGATTTGGTTTCCGAAAACAGCTCGTATTACCAGCGATGGTTGATCGCTGAGGGCGATGTTTCTAACGCTAATCTGATTCGTAGCAAAGATACCGATGCACAAATTTCAGCGAGGAATTCCGAAACTGCTGCATAAATAACCTGTTTCGGCGGCTCGAATTCCGCCGCCACACTTTTATGGGAACCAACTCTACAGGTGTCCTATCAAAAATGTTGAGACGAACGCGCATTCGTCTCAACCGATCTGCTTATCGGTAACTCTGATCAAACTGATATCTCACGAATGTGAGTGCTCCTCCTTTCGGTTATCCCGACCTCACTGTTGATTATGGGTTGGCTCTTTTCCTTCAATGACGGATCATCATTCTTCATGTTCTCTGAAGGGCGTGCCATTTCAAAATCACAGGTCGAGCCATGCCAATGCCGAAAGCGAAACGTACTGAATCATGAAGCGGAATTCACGATGGCTTCGCTTCGTATCCAGTCGCGCTGATCAGCAATCCTGCTGCCGCTCTAAATTGAAATCCGTCAGCGGATTATAAAGAAGCGTGGAATAGATCGGGTGGGGGTGAGCTCCGCCCTAAGGATCAAGTCCAAAAAACTCGGCCTCGCCTGAACCAGAAATGGACCCCGCAGTCTTTCTTCCGCCAAACTGACGGATGCAGTGATGCGGTTCCGTCATCATGGCAAATAATTGTCCAGCAGGGTCGCTCGTCCGGTAGAAGGTTCATGTGGAGAATGTGATCACGGCAGCGCGGGCAGAGCATGGCTGCCTGTTCTTCGAAGCCGTCCTCTTCCACTATGTATATGGCCTTATTTTTCAGCTTTTCCGGCAAAAGGGCTTGGACCACGATGGTTTTGTAGGGGGGGTCAATCCAGCCGGCAAACAGCAGGCGCAGCCACGTCAAGAATTGAACAATCCAGTTCATCAGCTACGCTTTCCGAGTTCCGGCATCCCGAGAAGCGGCCTGGTATCCCCCAAGCCTGTTTTGGGCAAAAGTATTGGGCAGATTCCTGCTTCACTTTCGTAGATGAGCTCCATGCTCGCGAGGCTAAAGGTAACGCTCGCGTAATTCTGATTCGGCAATTCCCGAAACGGATGAAGCCGGGCAAGAAACTCATCAACCGCAAGCGCTGCTGCGAGCATGTTGACGCTGATCACCGCTGGCCGTCGGTTGACAGCGCCACGAATGTATCCCTCTTCTAATTGCCGCCTGTGGGCATCTGGATCGGTACGGCGAAGACCTGCCGCCGCGACATCCTCCATCGAAAAAAGATCTCGGCTCATCAGCGATGATCGGCCGGGCTGCAGATAATGAATGGTGCCGCAGACCTCGCGAATCTGGCCGTGATTATATCCGTCGCGGATCGCGTCGAGACGGATCCCGATATCGAAGTACGGTATGAGATATTGACTGGCGATACAGTTGAGAAGATAGCGGCCGTCGACCGTATCCATGCACCCGAAAAGCACATCACATTGGGCGATGGTGCGAACGACGTCGGGGTCCCAGAGATTGCGGGGCATTCGAACAACCCTGGTGCCCAGGCCCATCCGGTCGATTGCATCCCCGAGGACATCGACTTTCTTCCGGCCGGCCCTTGCGTCGTCCATGGTCGAGTTGATGATCCGGTTCACGTTGCGGTCTTCGATCGGATCATCGTCAACGATGATGATTTCGCCCACACCAAGACGTACCAGTTGCTCGACCACAGGGCTACCGGTGCCGGAGCATCCTACAATACCGACAGAAAGCTTGCGGAGTCGTTCGATCGTGCCCTCATCAAAGGCTTGCGCATGCGAGGCGACAAAGCTCGGCATCTCGACATCTCCCGTGTTCGGATACCAGAACAACAGATCGTCGCCCGCAACACTGATGCTTCCGATGGATCGCATTTCATTCTCATCGACCAACACGCGGCCGAACATCTCCCCGGTAGGCAGCATGACGACACTGCCATGCGGAATATCGGCTTCCACCCAACCCCGAATCATGGGCAACAGTTTGTGATCGCCGGCATCATCGACATCTGAAAACTGCGCATAGCCGCCTGGGTGGCTGTGGATCTTGATAACCGACAGTCCAGTCTCAGCAGCTCGATCCAGAATGCCGGCAATGTAGTCAGGGCTCCAAACGACGCCGACAGAGGACCGCTCGAGGCATTCGTCATAGGGGATGTCGTGTATCTCTCGGACCGTCAGCCGATGGTTGCGATCGCCATCTCGGCGACCGCAGAGAAGGATAGCCACAGCCTCGTAACCGTCACCAGGAAACAGGAAGCTTTTCAGATGAGCATGCTGATCACCCGACAGTGCGAGCGTTACTTTGCTGGGCATTTCTCGAACTCCCGTTCCAGCCATTCTTCGATCAGGAAAACATGGGTTCCGAGGTTATCGAAACCGATCTTCCACGGATTGGCAGCGGTGCGGTGCCGCGACCAGCGCTGGTAAGTCTGGCCATCCAGCGGCTGCTGCGCGTCGGTGCAACCGATCGGCTGTCCATCGACACGGCTGAGCGGAGGATAGAAATAGACCATGTCAAGCTGAGCATTCGGATAGCCTGCCTCGATCCGGATCGCTGCCGTAACCTTTTCGTGGTTGTAGCCCTTAGGTACCGCAAAATCGTGGATAAGGACCCAAGGCGAGCCATCGATGATGGCTTCCCAGGGGCGTTCATAGGTAGCGAGGAACTCCTCATCCTCCGCGCCGAGATCAAAAGCACGCCGCATTTCCATTGCTTTAGCCCTCCGTCTGATCGCGCGGCAGCGCCTTGAACTTCTCGATCCCTTTGCGGCGCAGATCGACCTCCTTGTCGAGGGCGATCTTCTCCGGACGTTCGCCAACCATCTTCAGCCGGAGGGTATAATCCTTTGCAGGCAAAAGACCTGCAAGCGTCAGGATTTCCGAGCCGGTCGGATTCGGCTTCTGAATGACGAACGGTTTTCCGTTGACCTGAAGACGATAGCCCTTGGCGAGCGGAGGCTGCTTGCCGAGTTTGGCATATTCTTCAAGATCAATGATGTCGTCGAGGATCTGTTCCTCGCCCGGGTCGTTACCCTTTTCAACTGTGCTCATATCTTCGTCCTTTGTGTAATGCAGCCGACGGTATCGGCCGATGAATGCATCGTGGCACAAGCCTGCTTGATGTGTCAAGCAATACTTAGCACGCTTGACAGAATGAGCAGACGAGAGTATTATTTCCGATAAATCAATATCTTATCAGATGGTCATGAATCAGGACACCGAACAAAGGCCGGCGCCCCTTCCGAATCTCGGGCATTATCTCGCCTCGATCCGCGAGGATCGGGGGATGAAGCTGAGAGAGGTGGAGGCAGCAACAAAGCGCGAAGTTTCAAACGCTTATCTCAGTCAAATCGAGAACGGAAAGATTAAGAAGCCCTCCCCGAACGTCCTCCATTCGCTCGCAATCGTCTACAGAATCAATTACGAGCAACTGATGGTAATGGCGGGCTATGCCGTCACGTCGAAGGCGCAAAAACCCCATCCTCCAGTGCACAACAGCTTCACCGAGCTTAACCTGACGCCCGAGGAAGACGCAAAACTTCTCGAATATCTTCGTTTCCTGCGAAGTACCAAGTAAGGATCAGGTTCGCACCGGGATATCGATGACAGGCCGGATCGGTTCAAGCACTGTGGCGTACTTGCGAACGATCTGGTCGTAAAGATCGGCCACTTTCCTTGCGCGAACGGTGATGACCAACGCATAAGCCAGTTGCTCGTCAGGCGAGAAGTTTCGCCCTTCCAGCCGGGCATTGTAGTGAATGTCAAAGCAAGGGCGGCTCAGGCTCTTGCCCTGGAATCGCCTGGAAGCGTGTAGGCAGTTTTCCCATTTCCACGCGTCCCGCCGCAATTCGTCCTCGCCTGCATCCAGACCAGGGTCGCCAAAGAACGATCTCGAGTTTGCATGGACCTGTTCGTCAGCCTTGAACTTCCCGTCGTGCGGACGGAAAGTGGCGGTCAGGCCTGCGCGTGTGTAGTTGCCGGGATGATGAGGGTCTGTCTGGCATTTATAGCAAAGTGTTGCCGTGATCTCGATCATGCCGGCGAGTTCTGTGTCGGGCATGGGTACAGCGGCGCGAATATATTTGGCTGGCGATATCGCACCCTGATAAATCACCCGGATCGTGTTGTCGTCGCACAGAACCATCTCGTCGATCGTGCGCGCCACCCTTCCCCAACCGACTTCTGCATGCGGAAGGTCACTCGGTTCGGCCGAATGAATCAAAAGTGAGCGCACGGCAAGGAGATTTACTGCATCGCCAAAATGGGCTCGCAAACCAGCCCCGAGGCGCAGGGAACTGGGGGCGGCGAAAGACGTCCCGCCGGTCGGCTCTAGCTTGCCGACCGGGCCTTCGGCAACAACGAGAAACGGCCTCGGAAGGGACCCTCCGAACTCGACGATGTCGGGTTTAATGAGGCCGGGGCTTCGCCCAGGCCCGACAGCACTATAAGGTGCCCTCTGCCAAGTCGCGCCGGGAGAATCTGCTGCGCCAACCGCCAACGCGTTGATGCAGTCGGCTGGAACCTGGATACGATTGAAGCCCATGATGGCGTCACCTTCACCATTGTTACCCACGGCGATGGTGGCCAGAGTGTCGTTAAGCGCGAAGCGCTCATCGAGAACCGCAGTCCAGGCGTGCACGTCGTCATCCTCTATGGAGAGACTCGGACCGATGCTAATATTGACGAAATCGTATGGCTGATTATTCAAGACGTAGTCAATGCGCTCTAGCGCCTCATAGAGCTCGCGTGGATCCTGCCCCGGCTCGGCGTCAAGCACCCGGTAGTGATCAACATTGCAATACGGAGCATCGATCGGCCCGGTTGGATCGAGCGATCCGAATAGAAATGCAGACGTGACCTGCAGGCCATGGCTTACCAGCACAGGATGAGATCCACCGACATGTCGGCCTGCAATCGAAGTCGCCCATGGGTCAAGGACATGGTCTTCGGGAAGGCCACCGTCGAATATTGCAGCTCTGATCGAGGGATCCACCGCGGGTTCGCTGGGCAACCGGATCGATTGTGATGGCAGTCCCGACGTTCGAAAGGCCGGTCTCAAGATCCGAAGCCGCGGCATCTGCCTAATTGCGCGAACAATCGTGAACGTTGCAATTTCATCGGCAAGATCGACGGGCGCCTCGATTTCAACGAAGCATAGCCCACCTGCGTAAAAACGCTTGGAAAGATCCTGCTCGATGCCGAGGGTTGCGAGATAGACGTCAAAAGCCGGCAAAATCTGGGTTTCGCCGAGGAGTGGATCTGTGTGCAGAACGACTTCGAAGACAGCCTCCCTACCCCTGGGCAGCGGCCCCTTGATCTTGTCGCGAACGGTTGGGGCCGCGATCTCCTCGATCGTGATCATGTCGTCGGCAAGGCTGGAGCCGTCGTTCCATCGTGGCAAGGCGCCCTGCCACTGACGGAAAGCGGATCGAGGACCGAGCAAGAAGAGCTCGGTCGTCAGCGTTTCGGTAGGTTCGCGCCCGATCGACTTTTTGGTCGGTGTGATCCGGCGCGGCCGGCTTCCGACAGCAAGCAAGCCCGTCTGCTTCAACAATGCACCTGGATAGAAGGACTTGGCAATATATTCCGGGTTCAGCGTGACAGACGCAACTGCATGATCTTGCGGACATGCCACCGCAGGCAACTGATCGAGCGTCTCGACAGTGGTTGAAAGCATTGGCGACAGGCGCGCACGCGCTTCGGAAAAGCTATAGGGCGCCACTTTGTTGGGTGGGCCGCTTCGCACGATTACGTTGCTGGTGAGCCGCTCACCTTTGCCCAGAAGAAAGTTGCGCTTCGCCATCCTGTTTCCGCTTTCGTCCCGGCTTCGCCTTGGGTTTGGAAGGTTCGCCTCTAATCGTCTCGCGTGCAACACCGGTGAATTCGTGCGCCGCACGTTGCGACATCAGCCTCTCCCCAGCCAGCGTCCGCGCCAGCGCAATTCGTTCCGGTTTCGCCAACTGGTCCGGACGGATGAGATCCTTCAAATAGCTGGCCAGATCGCCACCGCGAATAGCGGCAAGCCGGCGCGCAGACTTGAGGTCCCGATCAATATCGCTGAAGGACTTACCGGCCATCGTTCCAGCCATGATTCCTGCCCATTCGTCCGACTTTTCCATATAGGGGCTGAGAGCGGCCTTCACGAAGGCCCTGATCGCATGCGGATCCGGCATCGGAAACTCGATCGCGTGATCGAAGCGTCGCCAGATAGCTGGATCGAGAAGCTCTGCGTGATTGGTCGCCGCCAACAGCAGTCCGGTTGCCGGCCAGTCATCAATTTCTTGAATGAGGACAGTGACAAGCCGCTTCAATTCCCCGATCTCGCCGCGATCATCTCGCCGCTTTGCGATAGCGTCCAGTTCATCGAGCAGCAAGACGCACCGCATCGACTTTGCATAATCTAGCACATGCCGAAGATTGGTCCCGGTCCGACCGAGATAGCTACTCATGACGGCTGCCAGGTCAAGGATCAGCAGTGGTCGATTGAGCGATCGCGCAACCCAGCGCGCCGCCATGGTTTTACCAACACCAGGGGGTCCAGTAAAGATTGCCGAACGCGTCGGCTCCAATCCCACCTTTAGAAGAGCGTCCAGATGTGTCCGCTCGTCGACAATCCGATCCAAAGACCGGCCGACCTCCACGGAAAAAACCGGCTCGTGATCGAGAGTGGGCGGCTCTTCAATCCGCAGCAGCGAGAAGCGGGTGTCTGCGTCGGTTGGGAGAACAGCTTCCGTTTGACGGCGCAGCGGAGATGCCTGGGTCGGAGCTTCCCGCATGAGCTCCACCAGCCCCGTCGCAAGCTCCGGCGCATTCTCGCGATGTGCCTTCGCCATGCGATGTACCATCTGCAAGACATCCTGCGGCCTGCCCGAGAGCGCTATGCGAGCCAGGTTTAAAATGTCTTTCTCAAGTTTTGATGCCACAGCTGCCACAAGCGCTTCCGATCTCATTTGCCAGTGAGTTATAACTCGATGCGGAAGATTTTCTACGCCTCTCGGTTAATTTTTCTTCCGCCTAAAGACATCTTATTGTTTTAGATCACATTTTTTTGGAAGACATGCATAGCTGGCTCGAAAGAGTCCCGCAGCTTTGGAGAGATTCGTCGTCCACCACTCCATCCGTATCGGTCGCAGCAGTCGCGTTAACGTCGTGGCTTCTGGCCCTGAACGCCTTGCTGAAGAAGGCGGCGGCGCCGAGCTGATCGCCGTCACCTAGATCGGCGGGGTGAGTGAGTAGAATACGTCATCCGCCATTCAGTGCATCAAGGTAGAACGCCGCTTGGCTTCTCCGGTTAGCCAGAAATCTGGTTGTCGGATGTTCCAACCAGTGCCTGCAAAGCAATCTCGATCAATGACTCATCGCTGAGGACGATCGTTTCGGGATTACCCAACTGCGTGTAGCGGATTGTGTCTGACTTAGCGACTGCAGCCAAGACCGATGGGCGGATCGCGCTTGGCGCGAGGCCACGCACACTGGCCAGACGATCAATAAGCTTGTCAAACCAATGAGAATCAAGGCCGTTTATTTCGATATTGGCATGCCCCTGCAAATCGTCGAAAATGGCGGAACCTGGCGGCCCGGCAAGTTCGCTGATTATCTCGGTCGCCAACGACATGCGCAACATGCCGCTTACAATCTCCGTCCAGGTGATCGCACGCCCATATGCCCGCACGGCAACAGGCGTGAACTCGGCCAGTCGATGCATCAGCCGTCCTATGAGCATCGCAGATCTCCGGCAATCAACAGGAAGGAATGTGGCTAGGACGGTCCGTGCCCCAAGAGCAATGAAGCCGTTGGCGACAGTCGCATGGCTCGATGCGTCTATACCATGCGTGTCGCAGGCACTCAGGATTATAATTGGCGGGCAGCGTACCTTTCCGCGAAGGCTCCAGACATCGAGCGACTGGCTTCCGATCTCCAGCTTGCCCACGGGCTTTTTATCATTTGGGAAACCGTGACCATCGAAGATCAGGATTGCACCACCAAATTGGTTCAACGCCGCCTCCAGCTCCTGGATGCTCGATACTTTGACGTGAACGAGCTCGAGCTCTGGCCAGGCATCGCGAATGATATTGATCGAGCCTGAAAGGAGATCTCGGAGCGGGTCAGTTGGCGCAAAAGACGACACGACCAACACCTTGCGGAAATCTGAGGGTGCCACAAAGATTGGCTCGAATGACAGGAGCTGTCCCATCAACACGTTACCCGGCGTGACTGGTATCCGCGAGCAGTCCCTGCGGAACGACAGGGGAAGGTCATCGATCGGCAGCCACTCCAAGGGGGCGTCCGATATAATCTTCAGCGGCCCGCTGGTGCGTTTAATAAAATCCACTCTTTCTTGACCTACTGCGACACTCAACTGTCGCTGAATCTCGGCGAAGAGCCGCGGCGCCTTACGTCGAGCCTCTGGGCGTTCGGCCCTTACATTACGAGCATAGTCGGAGAGCGCTGTGAACACGTGGTTCACGCCGGGAGTTAGCCTGACTACAGGTGTCGTCGTCTGTGCTGCCAGCAGTCCAACAGCAAGTGTTTGGGTGCGTAACTCGTCGGCACGGATTCCCGAGATAACTCTGGCCATTTTCGACGTTACGAAAAACTTTTTGTCATCTTCTCCATGCGTGGGGCTTAGTCCCCTTTGCTTCTGAAAATATCTAAGAGCGCGGCGAAATGCCTTGCCCTCCGCGCCCGGCACATGGACCCTGTCGTAAAGGCCACGGAAGAAGGCGGGCTCGAAAAGGATCGCTCCGCTTGTTGCAGCGTTCAATGCGAAGATATCGTGATTTCCGACAGCTCGCCGAAACTTGAGGACTGCCCCAGCGCTTTCTATGATCGCGTCAGTATAATCCTTCTCATCTTCAGAAGCGAAATGAACAGATGGCTGAAGTGTATAACCCACCCTGGCCATCGCCATATGGTTCGGGATTGCGATATTGTGACCTTTGACGTCGTAACTTTCCAACGTGGTTTCGGGCCAATCCCAAGAAACATCGGACCGAGTAACGACCTGCGACTGCTTCCCAGTGAGATTCTTTGCTGCAACTCGCAGCTTCCTGATGCAATAATCGCGCAAGAGCCCGAGTTGGAAATTCCAGCCTGAGATGCCAATCCCTTCGTACTGGCTGATGTGCAACGCTGCAAAGTTGACCTTCGCCCGCCAAGCCTCAATTCGCCGAGCGACAGCTTCATCACCCGCTCCAGAAAATAGGACACAGCAAATGGGCAGCTGATCAACAGTCAATTCTTCTAGTGCCGCGATATCGAGTGGATACCACGAGAGGCGCCGACCTCCTGCGATCCGTTGAACCGCAATATCTGCGGCATCATGTGTTCGCTCGTCGATGTCTGCGGGCATGCTCGTTAGCGCACGCATGGCCCAATGCAGACTAACCCAATTTCGACCGAAGCCTTGAAAGGGCGACATGTGAGCTGGCAACTCGTCGTCGCCAAGGATCAAAAAATAATAGATGCGAAGCGGGTCAGGCCACTTAATCACAGCCACTCGTCCAGCGTTTTCCCGTAATTCCATCGCTAGTAATCCTCAAAGTGTAGATATCTCAGAAAAAGGAAAAGAAGCCGCCCGAAATCAGCTTCAACAAGCCCTCACTCAACCAAGTTGACGAGTTGGTCGCGGTTACCACGAAGATGGATACCCTATCCGAGATCACGAAGATCAAAGCGCCCGCGCCGGCCACAAGCGCGTTTGCTGAGAGACACCTATCGTGTCTCTATAGATCGGAGAAGATGTGCGCTTTGGTGAATTCGCCGCGTTGCGGAGATCCAATTCCTTCTCCCCGACCAGAAGCGCCGTAACCTTATTGATATCGCTCAGGCGAGCAGGCGTCTCGTTGGCGATCGATGTTACGAAGTCACCATAAGAGACCGGTGCGTCACCATGCGTATCGCGGATCCGGCGCATGAAGTCGTCGGCGAGCCGATCCTTCATGACTTCCTCGTCCTTGAGTCCAAACCAAAAATCCGGAGCATTGCCGGTATCGAGATTCGGATTGAAGCCAAGCATCTCCAACCCACCGTGCCCCTGGTGCAAGGATTGGTTATTGATCAGCCAATGGCTGTCGACCATCACGTTCCTGGCCTTCAGGTGGTTCGAGAGATGCACCAGCCATAGATCCTTCCGAGCCTCTTTTGATCTAAGGAAAAATGGGCTTTGGAATTTCGCGCCTGTCATGCCTGAGATATGCCGCAACAGGAGGCGTTGGATGACATAACGTCCACCATGCTCGCCCTTGTAGCGAAGGAATTCGCGGAGCTGATCTTCCGATATTTCAATCGGGGCAAGGCGGTTGACGGTTTGAGGTTTGTCTGTGAGGTAATCGATAAGCCAGCCGACGGCGAAGGTGAGAATGCACTCGCCCGCTGAGAACTGCAGTATCTTTCGAACAGTTTCAAAGGCACGCCAAAGATCTGCCCGGTGTCGACTACGCCGCCATCGATGCGCTCTCGCCCGGTCCGAGGCGGCGATCGAGAACGCAACCCGGCCCGGCCGCGGCAGCGTTCATGACAAAGATCCGATGATTTACGATCTCGACTGGGACGAGGATGCTCGGCTCGACGAATGGCGCGGCGTGCTGCGTCATCGAGAGCAACTATCGACTGCAGCACCGCCGGCAAGTCTTGAGCCTGGCGTCGTCATCACCATCATCATCCCCCTCTCCTTCCGGATCCTTTGGGACTACGCGTCGGATGGTGCCGGCCATCGACGCATCGTCAGGGACGACCGATGTGATTTCCGACGTCTGCCGGAGCGTCCGCAAACCGTCGGGCGATAGTGCCCATTCGGGCGACTGACCAACAATGCGCCGGCGGGTGCGAAGAACGTCGCGGGCGATGGTGAGTTCGTGGGTAGGTGTGCGGGTATCGCGAAAGGCGTCGTGGAGGACGAGGTCTTCGAGATGGACGAGTTCGCCGTCGATCCACAGCGAGGCGCAGGCGTCGGTGAACTGAGCGCGCTCGAGGAAGCCGGCTCCGACCGGCGAGCGGGCGATGCGCTCGTCGAGACGGGTGAGAGCGATACCGGCGCGAAACGCCGGTTCCAAAAAGCTCGAAATTGCCAATCTGTCGAAATCGTAAGCCATTGGTTTTATGGTAAACGATCTCTTATACGAACTCTATAAAAAAGTTTGGGTTCCTCACATGGTATGGTGCCGAGTTGGGGTTATAACCATCGATAAGTAATGCTTATCGGAAGCCATCGCATCATGACGATGCGCACGCGAACATCGCTTGCGCCGAGGCGCCATAGACCCGGCAGGGTTCTCTTTTCGCCGCGCTTGAGCCCTTGCGCATAGCGCTCAAGCGGCCATGTGGCGTAGCCGTCGCGGCCGACATATTGGTTTTCGCGTAGGCGCAGCGTGAAGGGGATTTTCTCGCGCGCCAGATGGGCCATCCACGCGTTGCCGATGAATTCGCGATCTCCCGTCAGTTGGGCGATCTTCATGTCCGGGAAGAGGCGCTTCAGACGGCCGAGCAGATCGATGCGCTCTGCGGTCGATGAATTGCCTGCCTTCGACAACAGCGCCCAGATGAGTGGAATACCCACGCCGCGCCATTCCACCGACACCATCAGAATATTGATCGTCGTCTTGCCGAAGTCCCAGTTGGTGCGGTCGATCGCCAGCACCCAAGGCTTGCCACGAAACCCGAGTAGAGAGACGACCATGCGCGCCGCACAGCCCGCATCGAGCCGGACTGGAAGAAGCGGTAGAAGGGCCGCCGGACCGAATCCACTTGCGCGTCCGTCGCCGCCGCCAGCCGCCACAGCGAGATCGTGCTGAAGCGCAGCATCAACAGCACCAGCCAGCACAGCGTTTCCTGTCTTGTGCGCGAAAGCGATAAGTGCTTGGCTGCCATCTCGGATAGGGCGTTGGAGAAAACCGATTGCATCAGGCGATCCTTTCTTGCCGGAAAGATTCGCCTTTTTGAATCAATTCAATGCCCTATCCAACCCCTTCCCCAATGCGTCCAGTACTGTGCTGTTTCACAGACATGAATAGAATGCTCAGCCACAGAATAGAACTTCTTACATTGACCGGCGTAGCGGCAAATATTCGAAAGTCCTTGTGCGATATCGAAAATTGTGAACGCGCTGCCCCAGGGATCCAACAGATCGAACCAATTACCACTCGCGAGCATGAAGCTGGGGCCGGATTTTAGTTTGATAGCGATGCGGATCCGGCGCGTGGTATAGTCCTTCAAGGTGTGGCAATCCGGGTCGGCGATGAGGGAATAGTTCTCTTCTTCGTGATTCACGACCGCGCTCTGCGGCACCGCCATGACGTTCTTGCCCTACCCCGGATCGCAATCGACCATTCTACCGCCACCGTCGCCTATTGAACATTGGTCACGGACCATTTCGGGTTTGATATTCCGTGCTCATCCCACGATGAATTACCGGTCTCACAGAAGAAACAATGGCCTCAGCGAAAGTGCCCGACAACGAACTGCGACCGGAGTCATCCGCAGATGTCAAGACGCTGAATCCACAGCTCAGCGGATGCGCGAATGGGGCGGGGAAACGCATCACTGCCTCATCGACAACCATGACCCACCAGATTCGTGGCTGTCGGCACAAGCATCAATGAACAGCATCCCTTTAAGCCCATCTTCAACTCCGGAAAGCTCGACACTGCCTTCCGGGAGAGCGTATCCCCCGCGGCGTGCGGCGATCGCGAGACCAGCCTCGGCATAGAGATTTGCCCATGCATCCACTAGAGTTTCGCCGTGCCCCCGTGGGAGATGTGCTAGGCGTTCCGCCTCGGGTAAGATTCCATTGCCATGACCTCGCACGAAGATCTGCTCCTGCTCCCCCAGGGGTACATAACGCAGCACCTCCGGTTTTTCCTGATCCCAGTCGAGCCCACCCTTGTCGCCCCACACGCGAATGCGGAGACCACAATATTGGCCCGGGGCAGCTTGCGTCACCCAAAGAATCCCAGGGGCACCATTCTTGAGACGGAAATTAATATAGGCCGTGTCTTCCATCGGTTTCGGAGCTCCACAGTTGTGAAACTCAGCCCTGAGGCTGGCAATATCCTGTCCGGTAATTGTATGGAGGAGATGGTACGCATGCGTCCCTATATCACCGGTCGCTGATGTGCGGCCAACCTTCTCGGGATCCTGCCGCCAAATGGCGCCCTTGTCACGATCGGAAAATGGACTTGTCGCCCACTCCTGAGCAAACTCCACGTATGCTTGTCGCACGGTCCCGATGACGCCATTTCTGATCATGTGCTTGGCCTGACGAACCATCGCGTGATGTGCGTATGGGTAAGTCATCACGACCAAACGACCCGTAGCACTTTGTAGCTCCACGAGGTCTTGGGCATCGGAAACCGTCGTCGTCATGGGCTTGTCCATTACTACGTCGATACCGGCCTTGAGAAAGGCGGTCGCGATACGATGGTGTGTCCAGTTTGGCGTGACGATTGCGACTGCTTCTATACCATCGTCGCGCGCAGCTTCTGATTCTGCCATGGCGTTCCAGTCACCATACGAGCGATCGGGCGCAATCATCCATTCTGCGGCCGATGCGCGTGCGTTATCCGGATCTGAGGATAGCGCACCCGCAACGACCTCCCAGTGGTTCGACAATCTCGCCCCGGCGAAGTGCCATTGTCCAACAAGGCCACCCTTTCCGCCACCGACGAATCCCAGTCGCAACCGGCGACCGAGGAGCGGGCTTCGCAAGTTGCCTTTTCCGTCATAGGTCATTGAGACCTCCCTTGTGAACGATTCTTCCGCGACGTCAGCGGTGGAAAGCTCTTCGTGTGGTGCCGCCCGACTTCTGCTCAAGTCCGAATGCGTTTCTGGATTGCAAAGGCACGTACCGTGCCAATGGAGAAGGTCATTTCCAAACAAAACGCTAGCACTAGTACGGCTATGTCGCATCAACTGTCGGAGATCGGACAACGCACAATCAGTTGGAGCGAAGAAGACGGGCCACCTCCTCGACACTCAGCACCAGCGGCAAGCGTGCGCGGCTGATGGATGAGGGCCAGGTGGCGAGAGAGATCGGGCCGGTCGATCGTCACAGTGAAGAAGAAACGTAGCCGTCGCCATTATCGGGGGATCGGCCGATGAAGGCGGCAAGCGCCTTCACGCAACGGATCTAGTCACGGCGCGTGGCCTCGGTGAAGCCGCGCATGGACATGTCTTCGATCATGCGTCCACGAAGCGCTCTGCCGGATGGATTCGAAGGGACGGCGGTCATCGGATGCTCCTCTCAAGCTGAAGTTGACCCCTTCGGCCCATCGAACGAACCCGCTCGCGCGGGAGGGCGCGGGCTTTGAGGCGTGTGCCTCGTTGACGGCATCGGAGAGGCTTTGATCGATCAGAGGTGACGGGCGGGCGGAGAGATCCGAGCATGAAACAGCTGCTTATATGGCGCTCCTGTCCATCATCAACGTGGATCCATGACAACTTATTTTCGTTGTGAGCATGAAGCCCTGGGAGGCCGGGTGGCCTTGGTTGAGTAGGTCTACGGCAGTGTAAATCGTTTTCGCATTGCGACATCGAGATATTGAGCATCACCCGCGAAGCGGTGATGATGTGATGTGAAAAACATCGAGCAATATCGCCGTCGCGACTCCACCCGCGGCCAATAGGAGCCCCGTCATGAAAATACGGTTGGCGCGTTCAAATATACGTCGCTGCAGACATTTGGGGTCAAGGAGGTCGGAAATAGCCTTAATCTGCAGGCCGATGCCAAGAAGAAGCGGGATCACCGCAACGAGGTCGGGCAGCCGCCAAGGTACCGGATTCGCCGCCCACTGGGTGACAAAGCCCAGCGAAAAGGCGAGAACAATACTGACAGCCGTGACCGTACCGTTGCGAAAAGCGGTTTCGATCTGGTCGGGGTCTGTCTGTTCGGGCTCTTTCATAATTTTCTATGCATAGCCGACGAGATACGGCTTTTCAAATGCGATCTGCATCCCGGCCCCAGTACAGGATGCTGAAACGATGCTGGCAACGCTTTCCAACATTCTGACAGTCGAAGACATGATCGTGGCGTTCGAGGATGAGCAGCATTGCCGATGGCTTAGGATGTTGCTGTCTTTTGTTGATAAAGGCCGCGTACAATTTCGAGCAGTTCTTGTTCCGGCCCCATAATTCGTAGCCCTTCCAGCAATCCAGCTCGGGAAAGGTCGCGGTCGTAAATTACCGGCCAGTTGTCCGGTATTTTCTCAGCTTCCGCTTCGGCGATGGTGAGATCTCGCACAATTGCGTGCCGTCGACGTGACCGATTTCGTGCAAAAGTGGGTTTCGCGTCTCAACATGCGCCGCGCCAAAATCATGACCACCGCACTGCGGTCGTTTCTCTCCTATGCGCGTTATCGCGGTGACATCACCTCAGCTTTGATCGTAGCAGTCCCGATCGTGGCCAACTCGTCGCTCTCGTCTATTCTTCGTGCGATCGGTCGCGACGAGGTAACTCGTTTACTCGCCAGCATTGATCGCGATACACCAGTCGGATGCCGTGACTATGCGATGATCCTCGCGTTGGCGCGATTGGGATTACGATCGAGTGAGGTGGTTTCGCTCGAACTCGACGATATCGATTAGGTAGCCGGACAGATCCATGTGCGAGGCAGGCCGGTCAACGCAACGACATTTCGTTGCCCGCGGATGTTGGCGAGGCGATTGCCGACTACCTGCGAAAGTCGCGCCCAGGCAATGCCAGTCGTCTCGTCTTTTTGCACGACAAGGCCCCGATCCGAGGTTTCAAGGGGCCGAGTGGACTCGAGCCGGTCATCCGACGCTCACTCAAGAGGGCCGGCATCGATTCTCCCACAAAGGGAACGCACCATTTCCGACATGGGCTTGCCTCAGCGATGCTACGTGGCGGCGCGTCGCTTGGTGAGATCGGCGAAGTTCTGGGACACCGTCATGTGCAGACAACGGCGGTTTACGCCAAGGTCGACCTCGACGCGTTGCGAACATTGGCTTTGCCATGGCCGGGAGAAGCCCAATGAGCACACTCCAACAGGCTGTTCAGACTAGATCGAGATGCGGCGAGGGCTGGGGTTCAAGCTGCGAGAGACTGAACGGGGATTGATCAATTTCGCCGCGTTCCTGGAGGCCAACGACACGCCGCACATCACGACGGAACTGGCCCTTGCCTGAGCTCAGCGACCGTCGCGCGCAGCCTTCGCATTGGGCAAGACGGCTGGCGAAATCGGCGGTGCGATGGAAGGGGGATGTCGTTTTGCATTTAACCGTAAGACTCCGCCCACAACAATTTCAACAAGATAGCCTGGCACTTAATTTGAGACTTGGCACTTAATTTGAGATTTGGTGTTGGACTTTGGCACTTAATGTGAGATTCAATCGTCGACGAAATCGACGGTGTTTCTGCTGTGAACGATCGTTTTCCCAACGAGGTTGACGAAGCGCTTTGGGATGAGGCGTGCCTACGAGGCTTTACATGCTGCGTGGGCATATGATGGGTGAAACCAAAGCCCGATTCGGCAACGCTATAGAAGAGATAATGGACTGCGCCTGTCAGTCGCGGACGTCTTCACAGTTGCACTTAATCAATTCTCGGCCCACGGAATCTCAAATAAACTGCCAATCTAGAGAGAAACGGCCGCATTCTCACGTTTAAGTGCCAAACGACATGAACCCCATTGACTCGGGCTTATCGCTCGGTTCGGTAAGCCGGCAGGCAACAGAGGGCAACAAGAATCAAGAAAAGCCAGATTGGCTGTTGCTGAAATTGGACAGGTCCGGATGAATTAATCGTCTTCGCGACTGCCGCGACTGTGGTTGACATTTTCTCGACCACCTGCGCCAGACCGACGAAATCCGAGGCCCCGACCCCGAGAAGACCGCCAATCACTGTGATCAGAAGCTTTGCTGGCAGAAAGAGCAGAAGCGCGCCCCCGACAGTGAGACCCCAAAGCCCGGCAAGAATGTATTGCACAATGGCGCCCGGGACCCATACCAAGAGTGCGATCGAACCAAGAACGACGAGCACCAATATAATCAAGAAGAAAATATCTCCCTGCTTGGCAAGTTTATTCCCACTCGCAAGCCCCGTGTCGCCGGAGCCGCCCCTGATATTCTGAAACAATCTTCCTAGTCTTGCCCTAAACGGTGCCATACCTACCTCCCGCCTGCATTCAAAGATGGGTCAATGTCAGCTGATGATTGTGGCTCGCCCAATTTGTTATCGAGTCTGCAAAACACGCCACTCCGGTTGCGCCCCTTGTCGCAATCAACATGCCGAAGAGCGCCAGATCTCCCGAGGACAATGAATCACAAACAAAAGCGCCGGAATCACCACTCAGTGGCCGAGCAGCAATCACTTGGCTGACCCTTCCGCCTTTGAGGGATCGTGGGGCGGCAAAATCAAACAAGTGCGAAAAACAATAAGAATTGCCGGTCCCCTTGTCCTTCAATCGACTGGTGACGCCGTATCCGCCGATGATGTAGTCGTTCCTGCCTGACACTGTGCCGCGCATGCTGATCTGGGAACCAGAGCCCAGGACCGTACGATCGTACATGTCGACGACCGTCCCGTGTTTGGCAATTTGCGCGGTACCAACATGCGCCGGGTCCAGCTTCAACAGAGCCAAGTCTACCTCTGGATGGGCGGGCGCCGTGTACTGATTGCAGACACTGCCCTTCGGACTAAGTTGGAAGGTTGAGAAGTTGCTGTGAAGAACTGAGCCGGCATTCGAAATACTCACACCTGAAACGTCAGGAAGTGCGAAGGCCGCCCCAGCGGCAGTTGCGACATGCCCGCAAGTAACTCCGTAAATGTCGCCGTGCTGATCCTGGAGAAAACCGCCAAGCGTGCCTGTGTTCGGAGCATTCACCTCCAGCCCGCCGTCGACTGAGGCTGCGAGCCATCCAACTTCCTCCTCTTCAACATTTGCGAAAAACGGCTGTTGCGCTGCATAATTCTGGATTTGTCTGCGCAAACCGATTGTCCTATTGGTCGTTGGCTCGATGTAGATACGCACAAGGAACGGATCTTTTTTCTTACCGACGTCCATGCAGTAATGTTCCCAGAGCGAGAACTTCTGCGACATGTCGAACAGACCCTCCCAGTCGTCGCTGTTCCACCACCACCACCCAAAGACTAATTGAGGGTCGGGGATACCAGCTTGGGCAGCGTGCCCGGCTAAACGAACCCAAAAAGGATGCGGGTAAATATAGATGCCATGGATAAGCTCTTGAGCGGACTCAAGTCCGGGAAGGCCGGCCATAAAGTCGGCAAACTCCGGCGTGTTGGAAAAGTCTATCTGCGCCCGCATGAATGCCCTCACAACGTGTTGCGCTCAACCGCTCTAGTGTCTCCGAAGGAAAGCTCGATGATAGGGAGTATTACCAGCCGCTAATACTTACCATGAGTCTACACAGATCGCAAAGCTATTCCCGTTCTGCGAGTATCTAAATGAAAGCCGCTTGGCGGCAGAAGTGGCTGGAAATATCACGCGAGAGCGCGATCCAGGTTGAGTGCCGTCGGGGGCCGAACTTGCCGCACAGTTTCCAAGGGCTCAGCAAGCAAGTGCCCCTTTCTTGAGCCTTTTACTTGTTTGGGCGTGCTTCCCGCTGCCTGTTACGTGGATCGCCGGTCTACCCGTCCGTTTGCAAGCCTCCGCGCGAGATTGGCTTCTCGCCGGCGATCGCGCGGTGGTCGAAGTCAGCGAGAATTGTAAGCGTTCATGGCCCGAATGCTCAACGTCGCGGATGCTGAATATCCGCCACGGTTCGCAACGTTCGACCAGTTGACGGCCCAGAATACACATCAGCATTTCGCACGACGTCGGCAAACACGATACCTGTATCTTCGATGATCTTGGCCACAGGCACCTGGAAATTCTGACCAGGCTTCGTGCTGTTTGGACCGACGGGAAGGCGTTCGAACGGAATGTTGAGCGCATAGTCCTGCTGGCTGACCATGTAGGCGCTGGTATAGAGTTTGTTGTTCTTGTCGGTGACGGCAATGACTTTCCAGAAAAACTGAGGAATCAGAATCCCCCGGTGCTCTTCATCGTCCGAGCGGAAAAACGGACCGGAGAAGACGGACGCCTGAACGTCCTCCTCGTCCGTGTTGTAGAGCAAGAAATTCTCGAGGCCCTGCCATAGATCAGCACCTTGATTGAAACCCCAGTATTGCGGCGAGCAATTGGTCCATTGAAAGGTGTCGTCATTTGCCCGCTTAGCGACACGGATGTCGCCCCAAACGGGATCGAGACGCCGAACGAGGTGGCCACGGTCGAAATAGTTCTTCGAGGGAACGGGTTCGTCGCCATAGAGCTCGTCGCCGTTCTGCAGCTCCTCGGGCACACGCGGATCGTAATACCACACATCATTTCCCCGCTCGAGATTGGTCCAGCGCGCACCGTCAATATTTACGGCAGTGTAAAACGCCAACTTGCGTTTGGGGTTGGCGTTCAAGACCACCGAAAAATGCTGATAGCGCAGAACGTCATCAGTCGCGCCGGTGACCTTCGCCGGCGAACCATGCCGCAGGGCGTCCGCTCCAAGTGTCGGCAGCGGAATTTCGACCGACAGGAATTTTGGCAGATATCCATCACGTCCATCGAAATATGTGGCCGGATGCGTGTGTCGCGTCGGGCGGCGTCGGGCTTCTGTGGCCACAAGCCGCAGCGCCGGCGCGGCAACGAGCGGCGGACCAATGATGCTCTCTCCCGGCGTCGTTCCGGCAAAAGGTTTCACGCCGGTAGCGTCAGCGACGAGATCGTCGACAAGAGCTGAGCGCGCGAAGCCTGGGGCTGCAATGCGCTGTTCGACATCGGCGACAAGCTTGGAAATCCGCACGCCCTCATTGGCGAGCCAATGCACCTTTTCGGGGGGTAGATTGATGGCAATACGGGCCGGCACGGTTGTCTTGTCGGTCAGCGCCCAATGTTCCTCGCCGCCGATAATCTGGCGGTCAGGAACGCCGGCGTGATGCAGGCACACGACCTGCCAGGCATCCGTGAACACCGCCGCGCCGGAAGAACCGTTTGCGGTATCGGATGAATACCAAAGAAAATTGTCCCGCTCCGGATCCGCATCATCCCCGTATTTGACGAACTTGTTCTCGCGGAGCGAAATCCGTTTGGTCTTCGCATCCGGGTGTTGAATGATCGTTGCGTATTGACCGACCTCCGTCTTGCCGGTCCGGGCGTCAAGACGGAGAAATCCAAAGTCCGAGATCGGCGTGACACCGTCTTCGCTGCTTTCGGCAATCGCGACGATTGTGTAGTCGAGCGCTTCCTTGGGACTGGTCACAAACCCGTCTTGCGGGGACAGCCGAAAGCGCGTAGTGCGCTTGAGGCGTCCTTCGGCATCAAGCTCATAGCCGAACTCTACTGTCGCCTTGAGCGCATCCTCGGCGGAGCCGATGACATGATTGTTGGTCAGCAGCAGCCGCGGCCCGATCAGAAACCCTGAGCCCCAGTCGCTGCCCTCACCGACCGGCGCCGGAACGTTGATCCTGCAGACTACTCTGGCAGCCAACAGACCGCGTTCGAGATAGTTGATTTCGACGAGGTCGTTTTCGCCGATGAGGGATTCGAACACATCGAAATCCACCCCTGCCCCGGCCCTCGCTCGGTGGACGACCTGTTCGATCAGCCGCATGGGATCGACCTGTGGCGTGGCCTCACGGCCCGCTGCGATCTGGTCGACAAGTTGCTCGTCTGCGAATTTAGAGATTTCCATTGGCAGTCCCTCCCCCAACTATGGCGAGAGATTATGCGCGAAAAACAACAATAGCGTGACAGGCGAAGTAGCAACGATTTCATCCCGTCATCTGCGTTGAACTGGCTGGGTGCAAACGAAATGCCTCCCGCAGGAGCGATATGGCGAGCACCTCGAATGCCCCCTTCGCGCGGGTTTCGGCAGCGTCAAACCTTGTGGTTGCTGCGCCAATTTCGCCGTGCCATAGAAGACGCCTCTCATTCCCTCCGCATGTGGTCTCCATGCCTCGCCTTCAAATCTACGCGCTGTTCGTCGGAACCGTTTGTGGCGCAATGATCGTGCCGTTCATGGGCTTTTTCATCGTCGATGGTCTGGGGCAGGCGCCATGGACGATCAGCATCTACGCCGTGGCGCTCTCGTGCCTCGCGATCCTTGTCAATCGTCGGTTTGCCCGACTTATTGATCGTGGAGAAAGCGCCTTTCCGCTGATCGGCATTGTTTTGGGTGGCTATCTGTTGGCTAGCTAAGCTAGTTTCGCGTTGTCGATCTTTCCGGCTTTCTGGACGCGCTCTTCGCCGCTGCTGTCCTATTGTTCAGTCCGCGCCAGTTCAAAGTGTCTACACAGTCCCCGCCATAAAAGCGGTTCCCTCTCTATTCAAGCCCAACGCGCAGTGTCGGCAGTCAAATTGAAGGGAGCGAAATGAAAATACTGGAGCTATCGGCAAGGGCCGTGTCGGAAGACACCATTTCACAGGGAATGTGTTTTGCGTGCGGTGGTCCGCCCAGCAGCGGAGCTGGAGAACACGTGATCCCAAAACACCGTTCCATGCTGTGAAACCTGCAACAATGGTTTTCTCTCCCAGATCGAAGGCGCTGTTCAACCTGTCTTCGAGAGGGGCACGGTAAGCACTCGGGATGAGCAATTACTCTTGGCAGCGGATGACAAAGGCTAAGCAGCATAACGAGGGGGCCAAGACGAAGGTGACGGGTGCGCTGCGCGACGCTCGATAAAAACAGATTCGGCGATGGGCCTCTCCCGTGCGGCGAACAATGGTGCTCTGCTAGGTGATAAGCATAAAAACCGAGCCGATCATAGGCTTCCGCCAGTTCGAGGCTGTCTGCGTATTGTCTTCCAATGGGGCTACCGTCGTCGTCCAAATGATCGAAAATGCCGGAAGCTAGCTTAGAAGGTAAGGCTTTTCTCATTCAATCATCTCCAGCTTTGATCCGGTATCCGGGTGTTACCGCAGCAAACTACGAGTTGAATATGCGGCTGCCGTTCCAATGGTCGCGCTCCAGCCCATAGACATCACCCTCGAGCGGCCTTGTTTCCGCCAGCACCCCGGCGATGAGGTCACGGTCTTGAGTGGTCAGGGCGAGCCCGGAGATGGCGACGTTCGAGATCAGATGCGAGCGGTTGCGCGCACCAATGATGACGGCTGCCACACCCGGCCATTCGAGTATCGCAGCGCTGGCTACAGTGGCGATGTCGGTCCCCTGCCGATCAGCGATCTGGCGCAGCATCGTCAAAAGGGCCTGAAACAGGTCCCAGCCGCCGATATCGTCGATGACCCGCTTGTATTTGATCAGCGAACGGTTCTCCAGCGGCTCCGTCGGCTCCGGCGCTCCGAGCCATCTATCGCCGAGGAAGCCGCCTGCCATGGTGCCATAGCACAGGAGGGAGACGCCATTCTTGACCGCCGCTCCAGCCATCCGCCTGGCGGGACGTCTATCGAGCAGCGAATACTGTACCTGCATGGAGGTGAGCGGCACGCCCGCGTTGGCGATCTCGAGCATATGGTCGGTGTCGAAATTGGTGCCGCCGATCTTGTCAATCTTGCCGGCGCGACGAAGCTCGTCGAGCCACAAGGCCGCGTCCAGCCAGCGAGGCACGCGGTATTCCCACCAGTGTAGTTGGACGAGATCGAGCCGCTCCTGGTTGAGGCGCTTCAGAGACTGGTCGATCATGGCCTCCACGTAAGGCTTGCTGATTCGCGGCAGCATGTCGTGTTCAGGCACAAACTTGGTGTGTACCTTGATCCGGTCCAGGGCCTGTTCGCCGCGCAGATCGCGATAGCGCTTTCTGAAGTTGCCGATCAGTTCTTCGACGCCAGTATAAATGTCGGCACAATCGAAGCTGGTGATGCCCGCATCGGCGGAGGCCACCATGTCGGCGATCGGGTCGTCACTTCGGGCCGTGCCGTGACCGCTCGCTAACTGCCAGCTGCCACGAATCACACGCGAAATCTCGTAGTTTGGGGCAAGCTGGAGTCTCTGCATTTTTTGCCTCATCTCAGTTGTCACTACGGCCCACTGTGCGTGTGGTGCGGCTGAACATTTCGAATAGTCGCCGACGGGTGATCATGACGATGTTGTAGCCTCTTCATCCGAATGACATACGAGGCCTGCAGCCGCTGTCTGATCCGCATCCATGGCCGCCCGTCCGATCTCAGCGTTCGGACACCACCCGTTCCAGCAGCAACCGGCCCGCTTCCACATAGTGCCGCTGTTGGACCATCGCGTGTTGCGCCGCTGCATGCAGATCGCGCAGTCGCCGTTGCAGAGGCGAGGTTTCATACACTGCGGCACCGCCCGCCAAGGTAAAGCAGGCATGTGCTGCGCGGGCACAGATTGTCGCAGTCCAGATTCCCGTCTGTATGCCCTCAGCGTACAGAGCTTGGCCGTTCAGCGTGTGGGCCAAGGCGTGCCGCCAGTGGCTGTCGGCCTGAACCTGCATGGCCGACCGCGCTGCCCGTACATCTGCCTCGATTCGACCCAACTCGCACTGAACCATCTCCGACTCGCCCATCGGTGCCGGGGCTCGAAGCTGCCGTCGGCCGGTACAGGCGAGTTCGGCAAGATCCCATAGCGCCCCCTCGGCGATGCCCACGCAGACAGCTCCAAGAAGTACCGACTGAAGATGCCGCCAGGATTGATACAACGGTCCCGGTTCGCACGTTGGGCCATCTGGAAAATCGAAGAAATTGGCCTCCGGCGCCATTACGTTCCCAAGGACTATGTGGTGACTGCCGGTACCCCTTAGGCCGGAGGCATGCCAAGTGTCTTCGATCAGCCAAGCCGACGCCGGCAATGCGACACACCGGACTAAGGGTGGCCCGGCATCCCCTGAGAGCCCACGAAGTGGCTTGCCGCCTTCCGACATGACACAAAGACCCACCATCCAGTCGGCGTTTTGGCAACCGCTGGCGAACGGCCAGCTGCCGTTGACGCGCCACCCGCCCGGCACTCTCTCGGCTGTGCCCGCCGGCGAGTAGACGCCAGCTATGATGACGTCCGATTTGTCACGGTACAGCAGATCGTAAGTCTGTCTCGGCAACCGAGGGCTCACAATGGCCGAGGCGCTGCCGATCATCGCGGTCCACCCGACTGAGCCGTCGAGCCGAGCCAAAGCGCTGATCACTTCCATTCCCGAGGGTAAATCTAGTTCAAAGCCGCCACGGCTGCGCGGCGCGAACATGCGGAACACTCCGATCGATCGTAACTTCTCGATAACGTCTGATGGCATCCGGCGTTTGGCTTCGATATCGGCCGCACGCGCCATTATGGCAGGAGCCAGATCGCGAATTGCATCGAGCATTCGGCCGGCCGTCACATGCGATGTCCCCGGTTCCGTTTCGCCAGAGCAACATTGGCCGCTTCGATCTCCGCTCTGGGACGCACTATCGCCGGCGGAAGCATCAACATGATCCGTCAGTTTCTGCATTGGCACTGCAATTTTTGGGATTCGGTGCGGCTTGCTTGTAAAGGTACAGTGCGGCGGTGGTTGGTTGCCACCTTTCGGCGCGTTGAAGCCTCGGTCCACGTGCTTCGCATGCAACTCATGCCCTTAGCAATCCTTGCATAGGCTGCGGTCGATACGCTGATGGGCCTGTACCGAGCAATGTGAATGTTCACTTTTGTCCTAACCCCTTCTGCCGTTGCCTGCGATCACGTCCGATGTGTGTGAGCGGACCTCCGACGCAAGCTTGGCGAATGCAAGTCCGCCCGCCGCTTCTACAGAATTGAAGAAGAGTTCAATTGCGCACGTTCGGTGAGCTGATCATGGAAATTCTCCTCGTCTTGCGCCGCAGTTGGTCGGCAATGCTGAGCAAGTGCCATGCCAACCGAAGAAATCATTGCGGATCAATATGATCACTCTGCAACGCATTGTTTCATGCCCTACATTGTCAAACAGCTGACAACGTTCAAACACCCAAGCGGTCACGGTGACACCATCACCTCATCCATTCAGCGTCCAACGCCACAGAACCCATGCTGATCCGAAATGATATTCAAATCTGAGCCGAATCAATGATAGGCTGCTTGCTTGGCGCATGATCGGCGGGAGATTGTCATTGAGTTCCTCAAGCCGTTTTGCTGAGTACGCTCTGGGACATTCAGAGCCCGAGATGCACAGGTTGATCCTACAGGCAGCGGCACTGCGGCCGATGACCGAGCGGTTGCTTCGCGCAGCCGGGTTGGCTCCAGGCATGCGGGTGCTCGATCTCGGCTGCGGCCCCGGCGATGTGTCCCTCCTGGCGGCGGAGTTGGTCGGTCCGTCCGGAGCGGTACTGGGCGTTGATTGCAGCGAGGAAGCGCTCGTCACTGCGCGGGCACGGGCAAAGGAAATGGGCCTGGCGCAGGTCCGCTTCCTCCATGCGGCGGCCGACGATGCCGTCGACACCGTCATGGCCGAGAATCAGTTCGACGCCCTCATCGGCCGCTTCGTCTTATGCTATCTACCGGATCCGATCGACACGATTCGCCGGGCGGCCGCGCGATTGGCGCCCCGCGGCATTGTGGCGATCCATGAGGTGGATTTCCTCGATGAGTTCCGCTCTCGTCCTTTGGTGCCGCTGTGGCAGCAGGCCGGACGATGGCAAAGGCGAGAGATTGAGGGGCTTCAGTCAACGGCCAGGATACTGTCCTAATCGCGGCGGCATTCCATATCCTTTCAAAAATTACTTGCCTTACGAGGCCATATTGAAACAGGATTGTGAAAGGATTTTCGGCTTGCTTCGCCAGTGTAGCCAGAGCGCTTGCACAAACGGTCGTTTATGAAAGGACCTCGATGCTGATCGGCTACGCCCGCGTGAGCAAGGGAGACGAGCAATCGAACAAGGCCCAGGCCCGTGCACTGTCCGAAGCCGGCTGCAAACGCATGTTTGAAGAAAAGGCGTCCGGCGGGCGCTGGGACCGGCCGGAGTTACACCGCATGCTCGATCAACTGCGCGATGGCGACACTGTCGTTGTCTGGAAGCTCGATCGCCTGTCACGTTCGCTGAAGGACGTCCTGCATCTGATGGATCGTATAACCAACGCGGGAGCAGGGTTCCGGTCTCTCACCGAGGCGATCGACACAACCACGGCGGCAGGGCGCATGATGATGCAGATGGTGGGATCCTTCGCGGAGTTCGAACGCGCCATGATCCGGGAGAGGACCACAACGGGCCTTGCTCAGGCACGTGCCGAAGGACGAATTGGGGGACGCCGTAAGAAGCTCGACCCGAAGAAACGTCGGGAAATCGCCGAGAGCGTCTTGCAAGGCCGCAAAAGCGGCGCCGAAATGGCGAGACTTTACGACATCAGCGAACCGACGGTTTCGCGCATCGTCGCTGAACATCGCCAGAATATGGAGACCTTCCATGCCAACCAGCCATGACCTCAAAGGTCTGATGAAATTCCTCGCCCGGGAAGAGTGGCGCGAATGCTTCGACGAGGTGTTTTACGACCATTTCGGGCCGGTCCTGGATGCCGGCGATATGGACTTCGACGACATTGGCGAAATCCTCGGCGAGGTTTGGGCCATGACACTCTGGGGTTGTGCCTTCGAAGATTTCCTGACCCAGGACTTCGAAGTCGAAGGCGGCAACATCGTTGACGAGTATCTCAAACGTCGCGGCTGGAAGGAAAATGCCCAGGCAAAATCCTACATGAAGGCGCTGCGCACTTCCGTCATGAGCCTCTACGAAGTCAGTGAGATCGAGCTAGGAAAGTCGCTCATCGCGCGCGACCTTCTTCGCGGTGGCGACCCGATCGCCGTCAGTGAGGGGACGGCAACCAAAACGCTTAAGCAATGGGACCGGATCGCCGCCCGCATTGTGCCTCTCATGGGGAAAAATGTGTTCGCCGGAGCCCTTTTACCGTTCACGCCGCAGGCCACCGATGCGCTGTTCGATGGCCTGCGACAGATGTTCGGCAAAAAGAACGCGAAGAAGCTGCCGGCCATCAAGGACGAGGAGCTTCAGCCTGCGGCCTCCATGTTCACACTTTCATGGCTGTTCGATGCGCTTGAGCGCGCCATGGGGCTGCCCTCGGTGCAGAACGCCGATGGTGATGAGCTCATATTCCACGACGTCAGGTTTCCGCTCGCCTCCGGAGTTACCCAGAAGGATCTTGCCGCACGGGTGAGTACCATTCCCGGCATGTCGCAGGAAAACGCAAAATTCTGGAACTGGCTTGAGCAAAAGCCAAAGCATGGCGCCCGCAAGCGTAGTCCACCGTCCTTTGACACCACGATGGAAAACGGCGCGCGCGTGCTGGGAAATATCGAATTAAAGGGAAAGTTCCTACATCTGTCGACCAACTCGGCCGAACGCGCGCAAAATGGAACAACGTTGATCCAACAGGCTCTCGGGGATCTCGTCCGCGCGCCACTCACAGAAATCCGCACGGTCGAACAGATGATGGCCGAGCGGCCGGCACGCGAAAAGGAAGAGCCCGGGTCTGAAATACCGCCCGAAATTGCCGAGCAGGTCGTTCACCAGTTCATGGACCGGCAATATCGTGAAACCCTTGATCAGCCGGTCGGCATGCTCGGCAACAAAACACCGCGCCAAGCCGCGAAATCAGCCACTGGCCGTGAGAAGGTCGCCGGATGGCTCAAATATCTCGAAAACCAGTCGTCCCGGCACCCACCCGCGGACCCCATGGCGACATACAGCTTCGAGTGGATGTGGCACGAACTTGGGGTCATTGATCTGCGCCAATAGCCGCTACCGTATATCCGTGTCCCAATAATGTACTGAGGCCTGCGTGTCTTGCCTCGCGCAATCGACTGGGCAAGTCGCCCGAGAAATTGCCGAAGCGCTTGCCGAGATGGGGGTCGCTTGAATGGATAAATCGGAACATGGCTACTCGAATGAATGGGCGGTTGAAATATGCTGCCGCGCTCTCAAAATCGCTTCGTCAAGCCGTGCACGGGAAACAGCGGCAAGGCGCTCGACACCAAGCAGCCGAGCTAGATCTCGCGCTGGATCTAATTGGTCCAGTAAGTCGGAATTGTCGAGTACCACAAAAGCGAGTTCCGCAAGCGGAATATCGGCGATCGATCTGCGTGCGTCCTCGCTGACTGGTTGCCGGTATGGAATAATTTCGGAAACGGTTCCCACCTTCCAGACGAACTCGCCGCTCGACTCCTTGGTCGTGTGGAGACCGCGGAGATGAAGGTCGATCCTCTCTCGGATTCGTCCACCGGTACGCAACCAACCGTGCGCTCGAGAAATCCGCTGGGCTAGTATGTCTGTGCGTACCGGACTTTCGGTCTCGATGACCACTTCGATCATGGCTCGCAGGGTATCTCTATAGGCGAATTCGAAGAACTGATCGGGATCGGCTCGGAAGCTGGACAGATCTGTGACACGATATCGCAGTCCATTCGATGCTTCGTCGCCGACCGAAGCGGCGGATGGCTGCATTTCCGCCGATTCAAACTTGCTTGAAGAGGGCGGTGTCTCCACAGAGACGAGTACAGTCTCGACGATTACTGGAGGCAAAATAGCAGCCTGCTCGACAGGAGGGGCGGCTTCGTCGTCATGAATTTCGTCAATCCCCTCCACCTCGTGCCCCATGTTCCAGCGGGTCGCGGTATCCTCCGTTTCCGTAGCGCGGCGCGCCCTGCTCTCCTCGAGGAGAGCTTCGAGGCTGGCATGAAGCCGCTCGGCGCAGCCTGCTGCATCGAACCACCAATCGGTCGACCAGACGCGCAATATGTTCCAGCCAAGGCCTCTCAATACCTGTTCACGCACCTTGTCGCGGTCTCTGGCGGTGGCCGATCCGTGATAGGTCGCGCCATCGCACTCCACGCCCGCCAGATAGGTACCCGCCAGATCCGGATGGCGAATCCCGAAATCGATCCGAAATCCGGAAATCCCAACCTGCGGCACGACTCGCCAGCCGCGACGCTCCAATTGTGCAGCGACCGCCTCCTCGAAGGGGGACTCGAAACCGCCGACAGAGCCAATATCCTGTGCCGGCAGAGCGACCGCGCCACGGTCGGCATAGTCGAGGAATGTCTTCAGATGTTGTACAGCGAGCGCCTTGGTGCGCGTCGGGTCGATCTGGTCAGCCGTAAAACCCGAGAAGACGATGAGTTCCTGACGCGCACGCGTCACAGCAACATTGAGGCGGCGCTCGCCGCCGTCCCGATTGAGCGCGCCGAAATCCATCGTCAGCTTGCCAGCGGCATCCTTCCAGAACGTGATCGAAAAAAGGATGACGTCTCGCTCGTCGCCCTGCACGTTCTCCAGGTTCTTGACGATCGTCGGCTCGACCCGTTCCTCGACAAAGAACCACTCGAGTTCCGGATCGTCTCGGCGCGCGGCATCGAGGAGATCGAGGATCAGCGACTGTTGCTGCGCGTTGAACGTAATCACCCCAAGCGTCGGGCGATCTTTTTCAGGCAGTTTCAGCCACGCCTTCATCCGGGAAACGGCTTCTTTCGCCACAGCCTCTGCTTCGATCCGGTTGGTTCGGCTTTTCCCACGATCGTAAATGCCGTTAGGCACCTTGCGCAGATGTACGGCGCGGTCTTCAACGGCAGGCGACGGAAACGTTACCAGACGGTTCTGGTAGTAGTGATGGTTTGAGAAAGCGATCAGAGACTCGCTTCGACTGCGGTAGTGCCATCGTAAATCGCGGACCGGAATACCAGCGGCCTTCGCCTCGTCAAGAATGCTCTCCAGATCCTTCTCGTGATCGGCGACTTCCTCCTCTTCCTCGTTGCGCCCGAAGAAGTTCGTCGGCGGCAACTGCTTCGGATCCCCGACAATAATAGTCTGGCGAGCCCGCGCGATGGCGCCAACAGCGTCCCAGGTTGTTATCTGCGACGCCTCATCGAAGATCACAACGTCAAACAACGCCTGGTTTGGCGGGAGATACTGAGCAATGGAGAGCGGCGACATGAGCATGCAGGGTGCGAGCTTTGAAAAGTTCTGCGGCATCTTGCCGATCATATCTCGTATCGACTGGCTCGGTCGCTGCAACTCCATCTGGTAGCGCAGCAGGCCGAGTTCCGAATTGCGTGGAACGCTCTGCACGGGCGGCAATCCGTGAGCGACCACACTGACGACACGCAAGGTAGCGTGTGATCGGACGAGATCGTCTATTTCACGAAATTCACGGATTGCATTTTCGTGCTGGAAACGCCGGAAATTCCGCAGAACAGGGTCGGCGTCGAGAACCCTCGGAAGCCACCACCTGGCATAGCCGAGGCGAAATGCAGCCCGCGCCTCATTGGGCCGGGTCACCCCATTCTCAATCTGTTCGACCAAAGAGGACAGGTTCGCATGCAGTGCGCGGCTTCTGACCCGGCACCAGGCTGACCAATCGCGAAGCAGATGTCGTGCGCCGATGAGAGCATCAAGTTTGTCCCTAAGCGTCGTAAGGTCGACCACGTCCTTCTCAACCGAGCCGTCCCATCCTGCAATCGTGCTGAAGCGCTGTCGCGCTTCTTTAAAGCCTTCGACTGCGGCGAGAAGCCTGTCTCCCGCCTGCCGGACGCCATCGTTTTCAACCGCGGCTTGGAGCGATGGCGCGATCATACGCAGCGCCGATCGTATCTCCTCCTGATCACGTCCCGGAAGCAGCATGGTGGCACGAAACTCTCGCGCCAATTCGAGAATTTCCGCAACGGCTCCGACATCAGTACCCAGGCCACGCACTGGCAAAGGTTTTCCGTTCAACAGACTCTGGTCGATTGCCGACAGGTAATCCTTCATGCGGCGCAACAGTGGGAGGTCCCCCTCGGGCTCGGCGGTACCTTTATCCGCATAGCGTTGCAGTAGCTTTTGAATCTTGCGCTTGCCAAGCATGGCGTTCGGCCAAAACGAAGCATTCGCCTCTCGCCATTGGCGATCCAGCACGTCCGGATCGAGGTCGCGGATGGCGGAGGCACCATAAGATGCTGCGAGTCCGCGCTCCGCTTCGCGATAGGCCCCGATAGAATTTCGAAGGTTTTCCAGCGCTTCGGCACATCGCGCGAAGTCCCGATCGAATACGATCGTGATGTCACGACCTCGGCATTTCTGCAGTGCTCGCGCAAGACCTTCCAATCCTTGGAGTTCGGCTTGCGAGGACCGTTCCCGCGGCTTCAGGCCGATGCTCGCGAGACACGCATCCATTGAGCTGGCCAACAGATCGATCGCATTCTGCAACGACTGTGCGGATGCTAACAACCCGTCCTGCCAGCCGGAACTCCATTCGCCAACCCTGACAAGGTCCAGTGCTGGCTGCCGCTGGACCGATGCGAAGACGAGGCCGAGTTCGCCCGCAAGGTCTTCAAGCTCGCGTAGCGTCTGCGCGTCATGAGCGTCCCGTTCTAACCATGACAAGGTTGGTGCCGGAGCTTCCACAGCCTTAAGAGCGATTCCCAATGCCAGATAAGGCGTCCATCCGTTGGGATAACGATTGTGCAAAGCCTCGACGTAAGCGTTGAGCTCGTCGCGGCGCAATCGAAGACGCTCGTTGATCGCGACCCACTCGGACGCATCGGTCCGACCGCCATGCTCCCAGGCTGCCTTGAGCTGTCCAAGGAAATGTCGGCGATCAGTCTTGTGCGAGTGCAATTCGATGCAGTGATCTCCGAGGCCATGCGTTCGTAACCGACGATAGACAACGTCGAGTGCAGCCGTCTTTTCAGCGACGAACAGAACCGTTTTCCCCACCGCAAGGCAGTTCGCGATCATGTTCGCGATGGTCTGGCTCTTGCCAGTACCGGGGGGACCGACAATGACGAAGTCCCTCCCTTCGGCAGCCGCGAGGCTTGCCGCTGTCTGTGAAGAATCTGAAGGAAGAAGGCAAATGATATCCGCCGGCGCATAAGCGTGATCGAGCTCACGTTCGTCGCGGAACGCCGATTGTCCTCCGCTTTCTTGGAAGGCTTCCTCCGGCGTATCGATCAGATGGCGAACCACCCGGTTCTCGCGAAGCGCCTCGGTACGTTCGACGAGATCCTTCCACATGAGGAATTTCGCAAAGGAGAAGGTCGACAACGCAGTCTCGTCCACAACCTCCATGCCGGGCACGTCACGGACCGCCTGCCGCATCATAGCGAGAAGACGTGGCACATCGACCCCATTGTCATCGAGCGGCAGATCGCCGCCGAACTGGGGAAGCGTCAGGTCGAAATCCTGTTCCAGGAATTGCAGAAGGGTCGCATTGAAGCGGGGCTCATCCTCATGAAAGCGGATCGTGAAGCGCGAACTGGCACTGCGGCGCTCAAGCTTTACCGGAACCAACAAAAGCGGCGCTCGATAGCTGCGCTCATCCTCCGGTTTCTTCTTCCACCGCAAGAAGCCGACGGCAAGAAAGAGGGTGTTCGCTCCGCCCTCAGCAAAATCATTACGGACCTGCCTGTACAGGTCGATCAACCGGGCCTCGAGCTGGTGAGTGTCCAGTGGCGACGGTAGCTCGTCCCTAAGTAGAGCTTCGGCAGCAAAATTGCGCTGAAGATCGCGGCCGTGCACGTCACGATAGAGCGCCGCGTCCCGTTCGCCGAGTGGGTTCTGTTCGGGCAATGAAATGATCCGTACTGCAGCCCCATTCGCGAGTCGGTCTTCGAGATAGGCGACGTCAGTGCAGAGAAACGGAATCGTCTTCTTCGATTCCGGGAAGTTGAGGAGCCGATTGCGAAGAGTAAGGTCCAACAGCTTCTTCTGCCATCGGTCGATGCGGCCGGCGGCGGTGGTCGGTTTGACCTCGATGGTCTCGGCCGGTAACTCGCCAAAACTGGGAGCTGAGGGAAGTGGCAGATCCGCAACGGGTATTATATCGTCATCGAGAACATTGCGCCGGACCGGCTCATGTGAGGCGAGTGGCATGACCCCGCCGCTTCGCGATCGCCTAATGTCGACCGCCGCAACGAACGCGTGAGCTTCCCCCTCCCCGAGACGGCTGTCCATGACGCGCTGTGCGCTTTCCAAGGTCATGGCGGGGCGATGCGTCACGCCAGTCGTTTCGAACACTATCAACTCGCGTGATGCCAGGGCCTTCCGGACCTCCATCTGATCCGCCTCGACCGCATGCGCGAAGGTTCTCTTGGCCAGCCATACACCCGCTGCCGCATGCCCATCGAACATCAAGACGACCGGGTGCAATCCGGCTGCTTCCAGCCCGGCGGCAAAAAGAAGGGTAGTATCGAGACAGGTCGCCAGCCGCTCCTCGGCAATTGTGCTGGGACGCCGAATCTTCTGACCGCGGCTCTCGAAACTTACCGGCGGTTCGGCGTAGTGCAATCCCATCCCGGCAACGGCTGAATAGATAGCTGCAGCCAGCATATAAGCGCGCTGGGGATCCTGTGACTGGTAACCGTCCAATCCGCCTGGATAGCCATGCGCAGCAAGCCTTTCTGCTGCCGTCCGCAGGATTTGAGCCACTCCGGGATCGTTCGGCATGACGAAGGCTGGCAGCAGTTGCACCATATCGGCAACGCCTCCCCATTCGTCCCGCGCAAGCAGTCTGACGGGAAGGCGCCGTTCGCCCAAAATCTCTCCACCCGTGGATAGGCGCAGCGTGATCTCACCGCGCTCTGCCTCATTTAGGCCCGAGAGATAGCCGGCGTCGAATTCGACCTTTCGGTCGATCAGCGGAAGCCGATCGCCCGGCATCAGACGATCAACTATCCATGATTTCGGCCTTAGAAACGAAGGCGAAGACGTCAGATCGAGGCGGCAGTTTTCAATGTGCCTATCAGTATTATTCTCAATCAGAATCGATCGGAGGACCGGGATGGCATTTTGGTAAGATGCGTAGGTGAAGCTGGCCGCAACATCGACAACAATGGCAGGATTGTCAGGTTTGTCGGCTTCTTGTTGCTCTGTACCACTTTCGAAAGTCTGCATTGCTGTCTCCCCCTAGCGGGAAGACTAGCGGCGTTTCTCAACTTTAAGAAGACCAGTCTTGGAGACAAAGTGAACTTTTAAGACATTTTCTTTGAAAGTCTGGGGGGAGTCATAGTCCGGCTCATCGACCACGAGAGTCGCCTTCAGGAGGCCTTGTCCATTTTAGGTCCGGCGCCCCGCTCGACATCAACTTAAAGATGTTGGATTCTCCAAATGTGATTCGAATCGAATTTTGACGCGGAGCCGACCAAATGAACCCGCGGACCATTCCGCCGCTCAGCAAATATACGAGAATGACCGAGGTCGAGGCCGAGCTTGCCGGACTTGAAACGCTTGGGTTCGACGAGCTTATTGCGCGTTGCGAAATTTCGGACCGCTCGAACCCCGGCTATATACGCTCAGAATCGCTGGTCCACAGGATGAGGGCGACGCGGTCAGACAATAATGACGCAAGGTTCAACCGGTTGTTTGTGCTTTTTCTCCGGCGCATCGCGCGCGCCTTGCCGCGCGCCGAACGCACGGTCGACAGCAAGGTTCTGGTCGATGCGGCCACGAAAGACATCAACGATGCGGCGCTCGACCGTATTCGTCTGCTCGTCACCCTTGATCGCAGTGGCGGCGACCGTCTCGATTTCTACGAGGTCCATTTCGACGAGGCGATCGCCAAGCTTCGGCTGAGCGCTCGCAGGCGTGTCTCCGTTCGCGCCGAACGCGAGACCCCGATCGAAGTCGATGACGACAGCGGGACCCTCGTCGTGTCGGCTCAGAGGACCGGCGCGCCTGCAAATGGTGCCGATGATGCAATTCTTTCAGATCCTATTTTCCGGCCTCGGCTACTGGCGGCGATTGACGCTTTGCCACAGGAACAAAAGGAGGTCATCACCATGACGCTTGCAAATATCCCGAGCCAGTCGAGCGATCCCGATATTGCGTCAATCAGCGGCCTCTTGCATTGCGATCCGCGCACCGTGCACAATCGCCGCAAGCGGGCTATTGCTGCATTGCGACAGGCGCTCGGCCTCGGAGATGACAAATGAGCAACGATCAGCCGACCCCTGAGACATTGCTGACGAGCTTCGCCGTCGATTTCCGCAAGGATCCCGTCGCGCTCGGCCTCTACTGTCAGCGCTATCCGCAGAATACGCACGATTTCGTCGCGCTCGCCCATGAACTGCTCTTGTTGCAGAGCGTTGAACAGGGCACTCCCATCGACGCGGCCACCGAACGATGGATTGCCAACATCACCCCTACCGGCTCGTCCCGGACCAGTCCCTTTGAGGGCCTTGATCGTTCGGCTTATGCCGCGCTCCGCGAGACTCTCGGCATTCCCGGCCCCGTCATCAACGCCTTTCGCGATCGATTGGTAACGCTCGGGAGCGTGCCGCTGTCCTTCCTGGAAAAGTTCGCCGCCGGGCTGAATGTCGGCATCCAGGAGCTTGCGGACCATCTTTCCGCTGCTCCGAGCCTGTCGCGCGGGGTCCAGTACAAGTCGGACGGCAAGCCTGGGGCGGCAAGCGACAAGCTGAGTTTCAAGGCGGTGCTGGAGGAGGCTAATGTCTCCCCAGAACGCATTGCAGAACTTCTTCTCGACGAGGAGTAGGATGGATACGGTCGAACTCGGCCGTCAGGAGGCCGCAAGGATCCACGCCCGTCTGGTTGAACAAGGCATCGATCCCTGGGATCCGCTGGCGCTGGTGGAAGCGGCCGCCGATCGCTGTGGCATCGTCGACATAACCGGTTTGAAACCGGGCAGCGCGCTTCTGGCCCAAGCACGTGCGAGCTACGATCCGCACAGCCATAGCATCCTGCATGAAGACACCGGCAATGCGTTCATGAACGCCTTCCTTATCGGCCACGAAATCGGCCATGCCACCCTCGGTGACGCGCGATTGCCCGACCAGGCGCGCGACCCAGATCCGGCCCGTTCGGTCGAGGCGGCGCCAGATGGCGAAGAGCGCGTCGCCGATTATAGCCGCAAGTCGCGTCGCGAGGTGCAGATGGACCTCTTTTCGCGCGAGCTGCTGATGCCGCGCGCTTTCCTGCGTGAGCAACACCTGGCGGGCATGAGCGCGAACGCCATAGCGGCGAAGCTGGGCGCACCCTATGGCGCGGTTGCCCAGCAATTGCTGGACGCGCTGCTCCTGCCGTCGGTCGAGCTCAGACAGGACGCCGGAGAGGGGTGCCTTTCTGCTCGAGGCGGGCCCGGGTACGGGCAAGACGAAGACGCTAGTCGGCCGCATCTGCGACCTCATCGACAAGGATGCGGTCGACCCGCGCACCATCGTCGTCCTGACCTATTCCAACAAAGCGGCCGGCGAATTGTCGGAGCGTATCGCAAAGCGTGCCCCGCAAGCGGCAGCGGCCATGTGGATCGGCACGTTCCATGCCTATGGCCTCAATCTGGTGCGCAGCTATCATAGGGAGCTCGGGTTTGCTCGCGAACCACGGCTACTCGATCGCACCGAAGCCATCGACCTTATGCTCGACAGGGTCGCCGGTCTCGATCTTGCCCACTACCGGGATCTCTCCGATCCGACCGACAAGCTGCGCGATCTCCTGTCTGCGATCTCCCGGGCGCAGGATGAGGTCGTGCTTGCACCAGATTATGCCGCTCTCGTCGATAAGTTGGCCGCTTCGGACGGCGCGTCTGGCTGACCGGGCCCGCGAAGTCGCGCGCGTGTATGAAAGCTACAACGACCTGAAGAGATCGCTCGACTGCGTCGATTTTGGCGATCTCGTCGCCCTGCCGACGCATCTGCTTGAGACGCGCCCCGAGATCGCGCGCGCCGTCGCCGCCGATATCGGCCATATCCTTGTCGACGAATATCAGGATGTGAACCGGGCAAGCGTGGGGCTCCTGCAGCAATTGAGCCCGGGTGGTCGCAACCTCTGGTGCGTCGGCGATGTCCGGCAATCGATCTATCGCTTCCGGGGCGCATCGTCCTTCAACCTTTCCCGTTTCGAGACGCAGGATTTCAAGGGCGGCAGCCGCGATCAGCTGGATGTGAACTATCGCTCGGTGGGCGAGATCGTCGACAGCTACCAGGCCTTCGCGGCCGGCATGCAGATCGAAGGGGCCACGCCCGTGGCGCTGAAATCGAACCGCGGGACCAGCGGCAATCCGGTCGAATTCCGCTCCGTCGACGGCGACACCGAAAGGGAAATTGACGCTCTCGCCGACGGCATCCTGGAAATGCGCAATGCCGGTCATGCCTTCCGCGACCAAGCGCTCTTGTGCAGCGGCAACGACCGGCTCGCCAAGATCGGCGCCGGCCTCGAGGCCAGGGGCATTCCCGTCCTCTATCTTGGCAGCCTGTTTGAGCGGCCGGAGGTGAAGGATCTTTTGGCATGGATTTCGCTGTTGATCGACCGGCGCGCCATGGCGCTTGCGCGCGAGTTCGCCACACCGGGGCTGACGATACCGCTTGGCGATCTTGGTCGTTTCAATGAAGCGCTCAACAACGACACGGCCAGGCCACTCGATTGGATAAAACACCCGCCTGCCGGCCTCAGCGAGCCGGCAGCGGCGGCCGTTGCCGCCTATTCCTCCTTGCTTGCCGGCTTCGACGGTAATTCTCCGCCCTGGGATACCCTGGCGCAATTGTTGCTCGACCGCAGCCGTGTGGCGGCACAGATTGCCGGCGCTGGCAACATGCAGGCGCGCGCAAAAGGGATCGCCCTTTGGCAGTTGATAAATTTCGTGCGGGCCCAGCCCGCAGGCCGCAGCGGGGCCATTCCCGCCCTGCTCGAGAGGATCCGCCGGCTTGTGCGGCTCTCCGACGACCGGGACCTGAGACATATTCCGCAGGCGGCAGGCGCCATCGACGCGATGCGGTTGATGACCATGCATGCGAGCAAGGGCCTTGAGTTTCGCGTCGTACACATCCCCGGTATGGCGAAGGGTACCTTGCCGCGCAACGCCGCCGCGCCAGCCTGTCCGCCGCCGGACGGCATGATCGAAGGATCGGACCTTGACGGCGAAAGTTTCGCCGAACGCGAGCATATGCAGGAGCAGCAGTGCCTGTTTTATGTGGCCCTGTCGCGGGCGCGCGATCGGCTCCTCGTCTATGCGCCCGGCCGCACGAAAAAGTCCGAGCGACAGCCCTCCCCCTTCGTCGCCCGGCTCGGATTCGGCCTGTCTCGGCTCTACGTTACACCGTCCAGCTTCAATCTGCCGCCCGACAACCCGTCGATCGCGATGATCTATCGCGGACAGCCCCTCTTCCGGCAGAGCGAGCTTGCCCTCTACGAGCGCTGTGCGCGCCGTTTCTTTTATACCCATATCCTCAAACTCGGCGGCCGGCGCACCACGACTGCCTATGAGGACATGCACGAGATCGTCCGCCAGGCGGTCCGCGAGCTGATCGCCACCGGCACCATCGCCGCGGAGGCGGCCGGTCCGGATGAGATCGTCGAACGTCTCTGGTCGGCCTCGCCTCTTGCTGCATTGCCGGCCGCGCCGGCCTATCGCCGCCTTGCCGGCGAACTCGTCAGGCATTTCGTCGCCATGAACGACGGCAAGCCCATCGTCCCGGCGCACCGCCTGTCCTTTACGCTCGCCGGGGCAACGATCGAAATCGAAATCGACTATGCGCAGACGGATGCCGCCGGCGAGCTGAGGGAATTGCGGCAGGTCCAGACAGGCCACAGGCGCACGACGGCGATGGAAGGCGCTGCCGTCATGGCAACGCTCCTTGCCGTCAACGATCAGGCACCTGGCTGCGGCGCCGAAATCCTGTTTCTTTCCGACGCAGCCCGCGAGCGGCTCAGCCTGAAGGATGGGCCGCTCGACACGCGGCGGCGCAAGCTCGAGGCCAATATCGCCGCCATACTGTCCGGCCAATTTCCGACCAAGACATCGCCGCGCAGCTGTCCGAAATGCCCGGCGTTTTTTATGTGCGGAACCGTGCCAGGCGGAACATTCGAAAAAAATTTCGCCTGACCTTTCCGGTTATCGTTCCTCGCAGGGATTGATCCAGTGCACGTCACAGCAGACCGCGGTGACAATCATGAGGATCAATTCCGATGCAAGATAACGGTACCAACAAGGGCCATCCCGCCGAACTCGCCGTCGACGGTATCGTCTTCAAGCCGATCGCGCTTTCCGACCCCGTGCCACTGGGCCGCCAGATTCTGGGCGCCGGCAAGCTTGCGCCGCCCGAGGTCTATAGCCTCTATGCCATTCTTCAAACGGGTGACTTCGAAGATGTCCGTCTCGACGAAACCTTCGATCTGCGCGCCAAGGGCACGGAACGTTTCATCGCCTTTACCGGTGACCGTATCTTCCGCCTCTTTGCCAACAACCGGGAAATCAAATGGGGTCTCGAAACGATCAACGAGGCGGCGCTGCGGCTGTTCAGCGGCGCGTCAGACAATGAGGCGGTTTTTCTCGAGGTTCGCGGCGGCACCGACCGCCTGATCAAGGAAGGCGAAGCCGTCGACCTCACGCGCGATGACGTCGAGCGCTTCATCACCGCGCCGCGTCCGAAGACCTATCACTTCTTCGTCAATGGCCAGAAGTACGAAACCGACCAGCCACAGCTGACCGGTCTGCAGATCAAGGCACGCGTTTCGGGCTGGAACCCCGAACACGATCTTATGCTGGAAGGCCATGGCGACGATCCGGACCGCATCATCGCAGACGACGAGATCGTCGATCTCGATGTGACGCCTGCACGCCGCTTCTCCTCTGTCCCGAAGGCGAATTTTGGCTGATGAGCACGATCCTCGAACGTCAATTTGACGATCTCCGGGCGCGCTTTTCAGCCGCCGAAAAACGTCTTTTGCCGAGCGGAACGACGCTCGTGAGCGTACCGGTCATCCTGCTTCCCGAAGGTTGGTCGGCAGGGCAGACCACGATCCGTTTTCTGGTTCCGGTGGCCTATCCTTACGCCGCCCTGGACTGCTTCTGGGCGGACAATAATCTCAGGCTTTCCTCAGGCAACCTGCCGCAGAATGCGGCCTCAGACAATGCGATCCCGGAAACCACTGAAAGCGGGCTGTGGTTTTCATGGCATCTGACAACGCCATGGGACGCAAACCGCGACACGCTGTCGGGCTGGATGAACACCATCATCGATCGGCTACGGAGGATCCAATGAGCGGACTTCGCACGCTGCAAGGGACCTGCAGGAGCCTGGCCGACGATCTGCTGGCGGCAACCGCCGCCGAGGCCTGCGCAATTGGCTACGCCCATTTCGACCCGATTACCGAAAGCTGGGTGCTGGCCGAAGCCTCGCCGGTCGACCAGTCGGCCTATGTGAGCCGGACCTCGACCTCAGTCTGCCTTCACCCCGCCGTCCTGGTTGACATTGCGAATCGAGCGCGCGCCGAGCGCCTCAGCCCAGTCATGATCCATACACATCCGCACGCCGCCGGGAGGCCTGTCTTTTCGCCGATCGACGATGCCGGCGAAAAGGAGATGAAGGCCTTTTTCGACCGGCGTGCCCCGCAGGCAAGACCATTGGCAATGGTGATCGGACCGCAAGGGCTGAGCGCCCGCCGCCTCGGCCTGCAGACGCCCATCGACGTCTGGGAGGTCGGAACCGGGCTGACGTTGCTGAGCGACGCGGCGGGAGGCTTCCAGGACAGCGATCTGCGCCACGATCGGCAGATCCGCGCCTTTGGCCGGGACGGCCAGCAGATGATCGCAAGGCTGAAAATCCTGGTTGTCGGCGCCGGCGGCACGGGATCGGCGACGGTGCAGCAGCTCGCCTATCTCGGAGCCGAAAACGTGACGATCGTCGATCCCGACAGCGTCGAGGCGACCAACCTCAATCGGCTAATCGGGGCGACGGCAGCAGATATCGGCACGCCGAAGGTCGATGTCGCGCGCCGGGCCATACTTGCCGTCAATCCGAAGGCGGCTGTGCAGGGCATTGTCGGCGATATCGTCGACGGTCCAGTCGCAGGTCTGATCGGCGGCTTCGATTTCGTCTTCCTGTGTACGGATTCGCATGCCAGCCGCGCCGTCGTCGGTCAGGCCGCCTACCAGTATCTCGTGCCGGCCATCGATCTCGGCGTCAGTCTGACGGTTGCCGACGGTCTGGTCTCGCACATGACCGGCCGGGTACAAATGCTGGCGCCCGGTCTGCCGTGCCTCATCTGCACCGGTGCCTTGAACGGCGAACAGATCCGCCGTGAGATGCTCACCCCGGCGCAACGCGCAGCCGATCCCTATGTGCTCGGCGCACATATTCCCCAGCCCGCGGTCGTTTCCATCAATTCGACGGTCGCCTCGCTTGCGGTCACAATGTTCCTCGGAGCCGTCACGGCCATGCCCGCGCAAAGCCGCTTCCAATATTATGACGGCGTGCGCGGCACGGTGAGGCCAACGGCCGCCGCCCAGCGCTGCGGCTGCATCGTCTGTTCACCGTCCGGCGCGCTCGGCCATGGGCCAAGTTGGCCGCTGCCCGTCCCGCAGGAGCACACCATGTTTGACGAACGCCGCAACGTGCTGTGGATCGGTGAAGCGCCTGGCGCACTGATGATGCGCGAGTTTGGCAATCGCCGTTGCATCATAGAACGATGTGATCCGACATCGCTGCTCCTGAAGGCCGGCTTCGCACGTGCCGTCGTCGTCAACGTCAATGGGCGGCAGGAAGACGAACTCCTCAAGGCGATCGGACGCGACGCCCTGCAGCTTGTGGATCACGGTTTGCGCGTCGATGTGATTGCCCCCGACGATGCCGCGACGGGCCGTATCCAGGATCGTCTGGGAACGCTTGCCGGCCTGCCTTCCGTCGGCCTGCATACCGCGCCTCAAGCGCCCGCCATCGCCGAAGTGATCGCCCGCTACGATGCGGGCAAGATACCGCGCCTAGACCTGGACATCAGCACGGCTGATGACCGCGAGCCGTTGCGCGAAGCCGACAAGATCCTGTTCAAACGGGCCTTTCCTCAATGCAGCAGGATCACGCTTGTCGAGCTGGGTGGCGGGCGCTCGGCGGCGCGCGTCTTTGCCGTCCATATGATCGTCGACCGTTCCAACATCGGTGCCTGGCCGCAACCAGCATTCGCAAAGCTCGACCGACGCGATAAGATCGCGCAAGAACACGACAATTATCGGAATTTCGCGGAGCGCTTCATCCCCTTCGGACTGCGTCCCAATATCGATGAACTGATCCACGGCAGCCAGCGCAGTCTTCTCGTCGGCAGTTTCGTTGACCGCTCGGAATCGCTCTGGACGCTTGCCCGGCGCAATGTCGCAGGACCGGCCATCACCGCCCTCTTGGACGAAACCTTGGGCGGCTGGCGCGACCAAGGTTATGCAAGCGATCCGGTCAAAGTTGCCGTAGCGGTTGCCCTCAGGAATATTGGCTTATGGGACCCGGATCGGATTGATCCTTGTTACGTTGAGCGCGCCACCGAGGCCGGGGTCTTCGAGACACCGGAGATGTTATGGACCGCTCTTGCATCACTCGAGCAGACCTATCGTCAAGCCCCGATTCATGGCGATCTGCATGGCGATAATGTACGGGTGCGCGGATCGAGTGCCATCCTGATCGATCTGGCTTCGGTGACGCTTGGCCCCTTGACCGCAGATCTTGCAGCACTCGAAGCCTGGCTGGCATTCGAGGTTCCGCCCGACGTCGACCAACACCGCTATGATGATCCGGAATGGGCCACAGTGATCGAAAGGATCTATGCGCCGGCAGCCTTTCGCCATCCCCCGGGGCCTGCTCGCCCGGCAACGCGCTTTGCCTGGATTGAAGCGGTCGTCCGCCAAATACGCACGATGGGGATCGCCATTCAGACCTGCCCCGGCGAATATCAGACCGCCGTCGCCGTGCAGCTTCTGCGGCGCTGCCAATGGGCGGATGGCCCCGATGCCGACCGCGGTCGCCGCGCAAGGGGCTACCGGATCGCCGCCCATCTTGTTGCCGACCTTTGCGGAGGCACGCCATGACTTCGCCTGCGCGCAAAATCCGCTGGCGCGGAACGGGCGAATATCGTGATGATACCGAAGCCTTGCTCGAACACCCGGGCGATACCGCCGCCGTCATCCGCACCCGCCCCCGTTCGCTGTTGATAAGATGCCCAGACGGGTGCGGTGACACCCTGGTCGTCAACCTTGATCCTCGAGCGGGCAAGGCATGGTCTCTGACGGTCCGAGACGAGCGTTGCACGCTTTATCCGTCGATATGGCGCGAGGACGGCTGCCGCAGCCATTTCATCGTCTGGCGTGATCATATCGTGTGGTGCGGGCGCTTCGAATACGGCAATGAAGAACCGTCCTATGACGGTCGCCTCGAAGCCAAGGTCATCGCCGCACTGGATGAGGCGACCTATCGCAGCGGCTCGGATATCGCCATCGATATCGATGAGATCCCGTGGGATGTTCTGAGGGTCTTGCGGCGACTAGTCCGGGGCGGGACGGTCGAAGAAGGCGATAAGGGCCGGCGAGGGCATTTTCGGCTTGCGGGCGGCTGACAGCAAGGGCGTGGACTCGTTTGAAAATAACCCGGTTAAATTTAGGCCGCTGCCTTCATTCCAGCGCAGACGCTCGCTTTAGGTCGTCATGCTCGAATGCACTGGCCATACGATTGATTTCGCTATTCCGCGCGCCAACCGCCTTGGCAGTCTCACGCCAGGTCGCCGTGACGGTCGCCACCTCCTTGATGATGGTTCGTGCCTGGCCCAGCGAGAGCGCAAAATATTCCGATGCAGCCTCCAGGAGGTCGAGCGAGCAGGTGCCTTCGTCGAGATCGATATTGGTGGTCAGCACCCGAGCTTTGAGATCGGTCGGAACGGGGTTGAGATCGTAGGCCGGCGACAGCGACCAGCCGGCTCTGCCCAACCATAGAAATCCGTGGTTGCGCAGATGATCGTCGACGTTGGAGATCAGCACGTTGAAAACCACGCGCCGATAGAGAGCGTGCGCGTCGGTCTTCCCTTGCGCTCCGTGCTCCGCGAGTGCATCGACAATTTCGGGATAACTGCCGCGCTCGCCATCCCTGGCACCCATCATCGCCATCGCTGACAGAAACGGAATGCGGCTGGCGCCGTTGCGGTCGAAGCGTCTAGACAACATGACGGCTTTACCGGCCACTTCTATCAGCTCGTGTCTCGGGGTTGCGATACCGGCCTGGTCAGCAAGCCGGAGGGCGATCTCCTCCCAGGTCTCCATGCTGTATTCGTCGGTCTCTTTCGGAAACTTAGCGATGGAAAGATGGCCATGCTGATCGACGACCGAAGCTTTCGGTCGTGCGCCGCCCAATGACGAACCGGGAGCGAAAATGAGCTGCAGGTCTTCGTCTGTCTCTTCATCACGCAGAATGCGCTCGGTGATCTGCAGAAGCCGACCAAGCTCGATGACGGCCGGGACGCCAGTTTGGATGGGAGCCTGGAAGACCTCCTCCCCGACCCACCGGAATCGAAGCGCGCCGAGACGAGTTTCGTCGGCGACACCCAGCAGGTAATCGCTTTCGGCAAGTGTGCGGACAGCTCGCGCCTCGCGTTCCGCGCTGCGACGCTCCGCGCGTTGCATGAGCCGCCGCCCCCATGTGTCGGGAGCAGAGTCGCCGATCGACCCGAACGTTGCCAATCCTGCCGGCGGAGCGAATGCCCCGCGGGTCAATGCGAGCGCGGGCTCCAGCGAGAAGCGATCAGGGTCCTTCAGCCAGCCATCGTCATACTCGAACAGTATAGTCTCAGAGCCGCGGATGCGATTGCTCCGCGCCAGTCCAATTTTGCGGGTATCCCCAGCAAGGTAGATATGAACCTCGAAGTCAGCCATCGCGAGACGATCCTGACGCGAGCTTCAGGCGAACGCGCTTCGGCAGATCGGCACTGGCAAGCGCCTGGCCGACACTGTCGTTACGGATGTCAGCAACCTGGGTCAACCCGTCGAGGAGGCCTAATGCCTGGAGGACGCCCGCATAAATTCCGATGCTGACATTCGTGTCGCCCGCCTCGATCTTTTGCAGCGTCGAGCGAGAGGTAAACGCTCGCTCTGCCACGACAGCCATCGGCAGCTTACGTCGGCGACGAGCATCCTGGATATCCGCACCGAGCTTTCGCAGAGCTCGCCTGACGGCTGCCGATGGTTGATGGGGAGTAGGCATATGAAACCTTCGCGCTACAGAATTTGCCTTTATGTAGCACGAAGCTCACAACGCTTCTAGTGTTGTGACTCCAACGCCTGTCGCCCGCAGGCGACCTTTTCAAGAATGTGGGTAGCGGATTTTGTCCAAACGAAGGGCTTCGGATCGGTGTTGTGATGATCGAGTTAGTCTTGAATTGCACCTTCGAGCTCGGCGACACTCTTGAATACGCCACACTGGATGCGGTCGCTTGTGATCAAGCCGAATAAGCGTTTGACTTGATTGAGACACCAGGACGCCGAAGTGGGGGTGAAATGCATGTGGAACTGGGGATGCTTGGCCAGCCAAGCCTTGACCGTCGGGTGTTTATGGGTGGCATAGTTGTCTGCGATCAGGTGCAGGTCGAAGCCCTTGGGCGTGCTGCGGTCGATGAGCCGAAGGAATTTAAGATCCTATGAGGAGGTGAACAGCGGGCGGCGCTCTGCCAGAGTGTTCTCGCTGAAAAACCAACTCTGGAGACCGACATGCCTAATGCAGCACCATTCCGAAGCGCCATCCGCTGTTCGCGTCGACCTTAGCGCGATTTTCGTCTCGCTTGAACTCAGCCAGTCGAAGTGGCTGGTGACGTCGCTGTCGCCGGGAAATGGCGAGAAGCTTTCGAAGTTCACGGTGCCAGCAGGCGACGTTGCCGGAATGCTCGCTCGCTTTGCCGAGCTGCAACGGAAGGCTCAGGCACGGGCGGGTCAGCGCTTTCCGTTGGTCGTCATCCAGGAGGCCGGGCTGGATGGGTTTTGGATCCATCGTGTGCTCGAAGCCGAGGGGATCGAAAGCCACGTCGTCGATCCGGCCTCGATCGCGGTCTCGCGGCGCAAGCGTCGCGTCAAGACCGACAGAATCGATGGCGAGATGCTGGTGCGAACGCTGCTGGCCTACCGCCGACGACCTGCGCCGGTTCCAGATCGAGCAGCAGGAGAACGGCGTTCCCGTTCCGACCATGAACAGCATCGTGTCGGCGCTGCGCTTCTTCTTCACTCACACGCTCGACTGCCCGGACCTAGCGCGCAGGCTCGTCCGGCTGGCGCATCCGCGCAAGCTGCCCGTGGTGCTCAGCCGCGACGAGGTGGCCCGCTTGCTCAACGCCACAACCTGCCTCAAGCACCAGGCCGCATTGTCGGTCGCTTATGGCGCGGGCCTGCGCGTCGCGGAGGTAGCGATGCTGAAGGTCGCCGACGTCGACAGCGAGCGCATGCTGCTGCGTGTCGAGCGCGGCAAGGGTGGGCGCTATCGCAACGCCATGCTGTCGGAGGACCTGCTCGCACTTCTGCGGCAGTGGTGGAGGGTCGGGCGGCAGCAGGGTGTGATGCATCGCGACGGCTGGCTGTTCCCCGGACAGCACGCGATGAAGCCGATCAGCACGCGGCAGCTCCATCGCATCGTCGTCGAGGCGGCGCAGGCCGCCGACATCGCTAAGCGGGTCGGGCCGCACACGCTGCGCCACAGCTTCGCCACCCACCTTCTGGAGGACGGCACCGACATACGGATCATCCAGGTCCTGCTCGGGCACGCCAAGCTTAACAACACGGCTCTCTACGCCAAGGTCGCGACCCGCACGGTGCGGGCGGTGACGAGCCCGCTCGACAAGCTCGGGCTGTTCAAGCCGGGAGAGATCTCGCCCGACGGCTGAGCCGTGCACACCTCGGTCGAGGTCGCCGACATCCTCCGTGCAGCCGGGCCTGCCTATCGGGCCGCCCATGCCGGTCACCTGAGCCTCACCCAGCTCAAGGTCATGTCGGCCATCGAGCACTGCCGTACCGCGGCGCTTGGCGGGCATGTCGAGGCCTGCGAGGACTGCGGCCAGTGGCGCATCGCCTACAACTCCTGCCTTATGGGCAGATCCAGTAATGGGGAGCTGGCGGCCGCGGTGTCAGTATTTTCCTGTGAATCGTCGATCTCTCACTCTTCATAACATGGCGCCGGTGGTGCCCCGTCTGCTCGGCCACTGATGGCCGATCACAAGCGATGCGTGGGACGAACATGTTGGAGACCTACTTCTCTGCGTCGAAGATGCTGGGGCATCTGCGCAGCGGGCCGAGCAGGCCATATCTAGATGGCTTCGCCGCAGCGCTCGAACGGCAGGGCTATGGCTCCGAGACGGCCGTGCGCTATCTGCGGGCGGCAGCTCATGTCGGCCATGTCATGGCAGAGCGCGATGCAAGCGTGAGCGACATCGATTTGGCGGCGTTCGAACAGCATCTGCGAACGTGCCGATGTCCGCGCGCCAGGGGAGGCCGCCGCAACCATCACACCATCTACGGCGCAAGGCTCTTCCGTCGCACCTCGAAGAAATAGGCGTGTGCAAGCCCGCGGTCGCGGCGATGCGGCCTGCCGAACCGCAGTTGGTCGTCGGCTTTAAAGCATGGCTCAGCAAGCATTGCGGGGCATCCGATGCGACCATAAGACTCTACGCGCGCGATGCAGCCAGCATTATGGCAGCACTTGGAACGGACCCGACGCATTGGAGCCCCACCGATGTCCGCGGCCACTTCATGAAGCGCGCGAGCACATGCGGGCGCGGCACCATCGAGAAGATGACCACGAGCCTGCGGGCATTCTTGCGCTACCTCGCCGTTCAAGAGCACTGCCGGGCCGGTCTCGACAATGCCGTTCCGGCCTACGCCCATTGGCAGCTTGCCGAGATGCCGCGATATCTGTCGGGCGAACAGGTCAGCCGGTTGATTGCTGCCTGCGATGGTGACGCCGGCGGGCGCCGGCGGGATCGCGCCATCGTACTGCTGTTGGCTCGCCTCGGCCTGCGGGCCGGCGACGTGGCACAGCTCCGTCTCATCGATATCGAGTGGCAGGCGGGTTCGCTGCGGGTCACGGGCAAGTCGCGCTATGAGGTTCGCTTGCCGCTGCCCCAGGACGTCGGGGATGCGATCGCTGCCTATCTCGAATGTCGAGCGTCGTGCTGTCGAAGCGATCGCGTGTTCCTGAGCACGATCGCGCCCAGCCGCCCGTTCCGGAACGGCGACGGCGTCTCTTCGGTGGTCAGGCGCATTATGAAGCGGGCTGGCGTCGTGACGCCCGTCAAGGGTGCGCACGCACTGCGGCACACCGCGGCGACCGAGATGCTGCGCCACGGCGTACACGGAGTCGAACGAAGCCGAGATCCGCCAGAAGTTCTTCGAGTTGGTCGGTCATGTGCCGGCGAACGTGGTGATCATGACATGGTTTAGCTTTCTGATCACCCACGCCGTTAAGCCGTTTCAGGGCGCACTGTTCGACTTCCGGGTCGCCGGCATGGTGCTGGTCTCGGCCTAGTCGGGGATACGCTTCTATAATAGCAAGGGGATTGGAGTTCCGTGGCCAGAAGAGGTCATCGACAAGCACTATTTCGACCCGATCCGCCGAGTCTATTCCGACAAACGCCCCAAGCTTGCGGTCCGGTGCAACGAAAGGAGCGGTGGCGCCGTAATCGACCGGATCAGCCGCGTCTTCCCGAACGTCTTTGTCGACGAGGTCCAGGACCTAGACGTTATGACTCTAACGCCTGTCGCCTACGGGCGACCTTTTCAAGAATGTCGGTAGCGGATTTGGTCCAAACGAAGGGCTTTGGATCGACGTTGTGATGATCGAGATAGCTTGAATTGCACCTTCGAGCTCGGCGACACTCTTGAATACGCCACACCGGATACGATCGCCTTCGGAATTCAGGCCCTATGCAAATCTGAATTGGTGTCCCCGCCGGTACGCCGCATTCTCACCGATCATTTCCTGCACGAACGAAAAATCACCATTCGACGAGACGATATATTGCTCCGACTCCGCTATTTGCAGCGAGTTGACATACCTCATGTTGTCGATACTGAGCTGAAGAGGCACGCCGGCAGCGATCGCATCGAGATCAGCCTGAGCCCGTGCGAACTTGGCTCGAACCTGCGGCAAATTTCGTCGTGCTTCGTCAGCTTCTCTACCCAGTCCCAGAAGTGAGACGGCGGAGAGCTTTCGTATCAGATCCCGAGCTCCGTTGCGAGTTCTCCTAACCATATCAACAATGCTTGGGCACCCGAGTCCAAGGTTTCCGTAGGGGCTATGATCTCGCTTGTTTGCCCACACGACGGCGGCATCTCCAAGAACGAACTCCTGGCCCGCCGGAGCGGCGTGCAGCACAAGCGCTTTGTCGAGATAGTGTTGTGTGAACTCGGCTAGATCTCACTGCTGACATACGAGCCCTGCTTCGACCTCGACCGGGAAGAGTGGTTTGTTGATGTCGATTTGAAGCCGATCCGTGCCTCGGAACCCTTCGTGAGGTTCGGATTGGTCCGGTTCCAGAAGCTGTCAATCACCCAAGATATCATGGTGTCGGAGCCGGTAACCGTGATAATGCAGCTCTTGCCGCAACGGAACGTCGACCTGATCGACCACGGCGTTTCGGAGAATGGGGCACGCATGCTGGAGCTTGTCGTGCGTGGCATGGGTTCGCTCGATATCAAAGATCTTGACCCTGGGACACTGCCGGGCAACGAAACTAGCCAATGGGTTAAGGATTTCGACCTGCTCAGGATGCCCAAGATACGGCTTGCCGTGTTCCATGAGGTCGGCATCGGGCCTAGCCTCGTTCGGACTCCATGCGATCCAGAGGGCCTCCAGGTGGACGAACTCGGGCAGACCGTTCTCGCGGAAGCCGAAGTCGAGAACGACGAACTTGTGTGGAAGATCGATTTCACCCTTCCGTCAGGGTTGCTGCGTGACCTCGGTCCGGGACGATTTGTCAGCTATGTGGAAGAAGTGGATCGTCGCATGCCCGCAACCTACCGCCCCGAACCGATTAGCCTCAACACTATGTTCTCCCCCGACAAGTTTGAGACATCCGGGCCACGATTCAGCGCGCGCATCGCCTTTCTAGAAACAACGAAAGAGCTTCTGGAAACAGTGCCGTGACCTGGCGAAGAGAGGAGGGCTGAGGTCGGACAAAAGCCAGTGAGAAGCCAGCCCGGTCATTGCGAGATTGACTGTGCGCCGCTTGTGTCAAATGCAGTTGAAAGGATTCGAACCGTTGACGACCCACTCGTGATAGCTATGTGCTTGGCGAGCAACACGTTCTTCTGTTCGCCGGCCGGAGAAGTTCCCTTCGATACACTATGCGATCTTCGTGGCCCAAAGGGTGAACATCGCAACAACGCTTGACGGGCTCGTGGAAGCGCAATTCTGTCCGGCCCTTGAGGCGCATCCACGCCGGCCATCGGAGCAACGCCTGGAGTTCATCGAGTTCAAGTGCTTCTGGGAAGGTGGCATCCGCCGCGCAGACATTACAAACCGCTTTAACGTGTCCGTTCCGCAGGCTTCAAACGATCTTTCCCTCTATCAGGGTCTAGAACCGGAGAACATCCGATACGACACCCGGGAAAAACGATACGTTCCAACCGCCAGCTTCACACCCCGCTTTTTCAAGCCGAGTGCGGAACGCTACCTTGCGCAATTGAAGATGATCGCCGATCGTGTAATCGGTATCGATGACACGTGGATTGGCCATCCACCGCCGATCGATGCGCTGCCCATCCCTTTCAGATCAGTCCAGCCCGACGTCTTTAAATCGCTGCTTGGAGCTATCCGCGCAAAGCTGTCGATCGAGATATTTTACCAGTCGATGAGCAAGAGCCGGCCTGACGCAGTTTGGCGGCGTGTAACACCCCGTGCCTTTGGGAATGACGGCTTGCGCTGGCATGTTCGCGCATTCTGCCATCTGGACCTCGCATACAAAGATTTAATCCTATCACGCTGCGAAAACGTGCGGAATTATGAGGTAAGCGATGGTTTCGACGTTCCGGACCGCGAATGGGAAACCTTCTTCGAGGTAGTCCTACGGCCAAACCCCGATCTCTCGGCATCGCAACAGCGCACGGTTGCACTCGATTACGCAATGGACAATGGCCGCGCTCACATCTCCGTTCGGCGCGCCTTACTTTATTACTTTCAGAAACGACTGAGGCTCGATATCGACACCGATCGGCCAGCCGAGCGGCCAGTCGTCGTGGAAAACTGGGATGACTTCCGTGCAGCGATGTTGGAAGACAAGAACCGATCTAGCATTGCATCCTAGAATTGATATACCGTAAGCGGTGTTTTCAGGCCACGGCTTTGAGTTCGAGCTTTGCGGTATAGGCCCATGGCAACAGGTCATCGATTTGGCTGTTTGGATGACCGTTGACGATGCGGGTGAGGATATCTGAGAGATAGGCCAGAGGCTCGACTTGGTTGAGCTTGGCGGTCTCGATGAGCGATGCGATGGTTGCCCAATGTTCGGCCCCAGCGTCGGAGCCTGCGAAGAGTGCATTCTTGCGATTGAGCGCAATTGGCCTGATGGATCGTTCGACGGTGTTGGAGTCGATCTCGATCCGGCCATCGTCGATGAAGCGGGTTAAGCCATCCCAGCGTGACAGGGCATAGCGGATCGCTTCGGCGAGCTTCGTCTTCTGGCTGATGTAGTCGAGCTGTTCGCGTAGCCAGGGAGCGAGGCTGTCGGTGATCGGTCGGCTCTTCTCTTGGCGCGTGGCGCTACGCTCCTCGTGTGTGCGGCCACGTATCTCGTCTTCGATTCTGTAAAGTTCGGCGATGCGTCGAAGCGCCTCGCTGGCGATGGGTGCCGGACCGGCGGCGGCCAGTTCATAGAAGCGGCGTCGAACGTGAGACCAGCAGAATGCCAGCGACACGGTGTTCCTTGCCGCGAGCGGGCGATATCCACTGTAGCCGTCGACCTGCAGGATGCCGACGAAGCCCTCGAGATGGACCATCGGACGTTCACCTTTGCGGTCCGGCGCATAGACATAGGCGACGCCGGGCGGGTCATCGCCCTGCCATGGCCTGTCATCACGCGCATAGGCCCAAAGCTGCCCCGTCTTGGTCTTGCCACGTCCCGGATCGAGCACCGGGGCTGTCGTCTCGTCGGCGAAGAGCTTGGACGACGACTTCAAATGATCAAGCAGCCGCTGATGGACCGGGCGCAGATGCCAGGCGGCACGACCGACCCAGTCGGCGAGCGTCGAGCGATCGAGATCGATGCCCTGGCGCTTGTAGATTTGCGCCTGGCGGTACAGCGGCAGGTGATCGGCATATTTGGAGACCAGAACCTGGGCGACGGTTGCCTCGGTCGGAATGCCGCCCTCGATCAGGCGAGCAGGAGCGGCGGCCTGGACCACGACCTCTTCGCAAGCCCGGCAAGCATACTTTGGGCGACGCACCACCAGAACGCGGAATTGGGCGGGCACAATGTCCAGCTTCTCGCTGACATCCTCGCCGATCCGATGCAGATCATGGCGGCAGCAAGGACAGGCATGGTCATCGATATCGACTGTGATCTCGATGCGCGGCAGGTGTGCTGGTAGCGAACCCCGGTTCGTACGCCGCTTGGCGACCTGCGCCTGGCGAAGAGCATTCGACGTCTGCTCCTTCTCTTCCAGCCCGGCAGCCTCGACCTGTTCGGCCTCTTCAAGCCCCAACAGAAGCTGGTCCTCGGGAAGGGTCTCGGCCCGGCGGCCGAAGCGATGGCGCTGCAATTCCTTGATGATCTGACGCAGGCGGGCATTCTCCGCCTCGCGCGAAAGCACCATGGCTTTCAGCGCGTTCAGGTCATCGGGAAGCTCGTCTGCCGTCATCGTCATGGATCGAGAACAGCATATTTTGCCGCTCAGAACGAGAGGTTAGATAGTGCTGATTCAATTGGTCGCGGCCGCTATCCAGCCTTTATCGGCGCTCGCGTTTCGCTCGGCGCATGAACGCGTTTCCAGTCCAATCCCTCGAACAAAGCCGAGAACTGAGCGGCCGTCAGATGCATCGCACCATCTTGCATCCGAGGCCAATGGAACTCGCCATCCTCAAGCCGCTTGGCGACCAAGCACACGCCGCTACCGTCCCAGAAGATCAGCTTGATCCGGTCCGTTCGCTTGGCCCGGAACACGTAGATCGTGCCAGAGAACGGGTCGGCACCCATCTGGGCCTTCACCAGCGCTGCCAATCCTTCCGCGCCTTTGCGGAAGTCGACGGGCTTGGTGGCGATCATCACCTTTACCGCACCGGACGGACCAATCACGATTGAGCCTTCAACGCCTGGATAACGGCGACGATCGTTGCGGCATCGGTGCCAGAGGCGATACGCAGCGTGGCTCCATCAATTTGCAATTCGATAGCCGCCTCCGGACAAGCTTTTCGTGGCAAACGTGCCTGCCGCGCCTTCTTCGGCCCCGATTTCTCCGGCGACACGACGACCGCTGGCGCAAACATCGGTTCTTCCTCCGCCACAGCAAGAGCCTCAAGCGGCTTTCGGGCGAGCCGTCGCCATGTGAACAATTGCTGTGGCGTCAACCCATGCCGCCGCGCCACAGAGCACACCGTCACGCCAGGCTCGCAACTCTCTGCAATGATCTGCGTCTTCTGATCGTCGCTCCATTCGCGACGACGGCCACGGCCGGTGAATATCTCAAACCGGCGGACCGGCTCATCCTTGGAGTTAAGCGTAAGCTCTGAAATCGACATATGTCCAAGCCCTCTTTCGAGGCTGAACATCAATGATCAAGTGATGATCCGGAAGGTGGGATCAGGACAGCGCTTACGATATACCGTGCCGCCACAAGAAGAAGGGCGGGCATGGGTATGAGCGCGAGAATTGATACCGTCGTCGACATCGAGACCTTGCGTAGCCCGATACTAACTTTGCCCGAAGATATCGATGCGGCTTGGTTCCGAGACTGGGTGCCAATTTCGAACCGGCAGATCCGGCTTTTTCATGCCAAATGGGGCGAGACCATCCGGCGAATCACCGGATTTACCTGGCCGCCGGAACGCCCAGGCGTCGATGCAGTCTATGATCTCCTTCCGGAAGCTGCTCGTTACCCTTATTTCCTGCGGCTGTTCCTAGAGGAACTCGAACCCGGCCCGTTCGAGAAGCGAACCTACTTCAAACGTCTTGTATCGCGTTACGTAGACGCGCTTCGCGCCAGTGGTATCAACACTCACGCCCCAAAGGACGCGGAGACAACCGGTCAGCAGCTAGCCGAGCTTGCCGCACGCGGCCGAGGCGATGTATCTACCGCGGTCGTCCTGCTTGAATGGTCCGCGCAGCCGACCCCGGACAAACCGTTGTCGATGTTTAATGTTGCCGAAGCGCTGCCTGGTCTTCGATCCTATATCTTAACCTATATGGCTTGCTGGTCCGAACCGTTTGAGACGCTTCTCGCAGGCGACCCGCTTCCCATGACAGGCACTCCCATGGAAGGCGAAGAGCCCGAAGATAGTTACGTCGACCACTCTGTTCGGCCAGACGCCGTTCAAGGTAATTGGAACGACGCGATCGCAGCAATGGCGCGCCTGCTTGTAGCGGCAAGAAACGTACCTCCCGACGCATCGCTGGTCGGCGCACTGGAAGACCAACTGAGCATCCTCGACGAAGCGGTAAAGCAGCATTCCCTCGACCACGGTCCGCGCACCACCGAGGAAATCAGCCATCGCGCGGCCCCCCTGCTAACTGAGAGCCCGATTCAAAAGTTTATTCGTAGATCCAATATCTTGCGATACGTCGGGATAGCATTCGGATTGACGCGATTTGCGCCCAGGCGGTGGCGCTTTCGAGCGATTTCTCCCAATCCTTGGCGAGACGGCGGCAGCGACCGAGCCATGCGAACGTCCTTTCAACGACCCATCGGCGTGGCAGCAAACCGCGCCAGCATGCCAGCGACATCGCCGGCCACCACCGCATGCTTCGACATCTTCGCGCCGCCGCCCGGCGACAGCGACGTGATCAGCCATTTCAAACGGCTGAGTTCCAATGAGACGAAGATTGCGCCAAGATCAATGCGGATACCCTCATCTTTCACGCGGCTTCTCAGCATGTTGTCAGTTCACCATCGAACCTCCTTCTGCTTGCTGCAGCACACTATGGACGGAAACTACACTAGGTTGTACGTCGATGCAATCCATCGGGGGAGGAAGTGAAAATGGCGCGTCTCATTGATTGCACCCTAAGAGAAGGCGCCCAAGCACCAAATGTTGTGTGGCGCATCGATCAATCTATTGCAATTGCGCGCGGCCTTTTGGAATTCGGTGTGGACTGTATTGAAGCCGGACATCCCAGCGCAAGCAATCTCGAGTTCGATCGGACGCGGGCCCTTTCTCAACTTCGCCGGGATATCCCTTTGTTAGCACACGCCCGCGCACAAATCGAGGACATCCGCTGTGTGAAAGCGGCAGGTGCGGAATGGGTTGGGATTTTTGCAGGTGTCAGTGAGGTATCCCGGAACGTCAAGTTTCGAAATCGAAGCTTAGACGAGATCATTGGGCTGATCGAAACATCAATCGCTTTTGCAAAGTCCATCGGTCTGCAGGTCCGCTTTACGCTGGAAGACACCTCACGGACGGACTGGAACCTGCAGGGCATCGCCTATCGGGCAGCTATCTCCAAGGGTGCAGATCGCATTTGTTTTTCCGACACTGTTGGCGTGCTGACCCCGACTGAGGCTAGATTGTCCTTGCAGCGCCTTAAATCAACATTCTCGCAAACACCGATCGAGGTACATTTCCACAATGATCGTGGCCTCGCCTTGGCGAATGCGGTCGAAGTTGCGCCCATGGTGAATTGGATATCGACCTCGGTGAACGGTATCGGGGAGCGCTGCGGTATCACTGATACGATCGCCATGCGCGCTAACTTGGATTTCGAACAGACGAGAACGCTGACGGCGGATCAGGTCGATCTGTCCCGCAAATTGAGCGATGTTGTCAGCGCACTGGGCCGAAACACTATTGAGGATCGGCTGCCGATTGTCGGGAGGTACGCATTCACTCATTGCGCTGATCTGCATATCAAAGCCTTTGAGAAAGACGTCAACGCCTATTGCTGGCTAAAAGACTTCGACGGTCAGAACACACATCGCAACGTCGCTGTATTGTGAGCGCGACGAACAGCCCACCTTTCCTTTTGTAATTGAGGCCGCGAGATAAGCTCCTTCATTGACAGGAGCGGAACGAATGGTTGGAGATCGCGCTGATGCCATGCTTGAAGTCATGGGTGAAGCCATGGATGAAGCTAGGCATGAGGGAAGATATCGTCGGATCGAGTTGATCACCGGTCGGCGCCAGCGGCGGAATTGGACTGACGAGGAGAAAGCGCGGATCCTTGCGGAAAGCGCGGAGCCCGACGTGAATATCTCGGCGATTGCCCGGCGCTGGGGCGTCAATCGCGGTCTGCTGAACGTCTGGCGCCGCGAAGCCGGACTGACCTCTCAACGATCCGCAAAAGCCTGCGCGCAGCAGGCGATGTTCGTGCCGGTAACGGTGGTTGGCGATAGAACGTCTTCCGAGAGAGCGCCGTCGGATGTCGCCCACCATGCTGCGGGTCGTATTGAGATCGAGATTGCCGGCGCGCGAATGACCGTGATCGGCTCGGTGGCGCCCGAGTTGGCGCAGGCGATGGTGGCGGCGTCGCGAGGACGCCGGTGATCGGACTTTCGCCGAATGGCGTGAAGATCATGGTGGCGACGCAGCCGGTCGACTTCCGGCGCGGCATGAATGGACTTGTGGCTTGGTGGCGTCCGCGCTTGCGGCCGATCCCTTCTTATGCATCGGGTGAGATTCTGTGGCGGAGCCGTCATGGCGCCAGCCGGGGACTGCTAAATCTGGCATCTTCCGCAACATAATGTTTTAGCTTAGATACTGTTCAGCAGTTGCAGAACGGCATCGGTGGACCGGAAGCGCGTTCCGTAATCACCCTCGATGCCCGCCTTTGCGAGTCCGTTACGCATCATCTCGACATCCGCGGCGGCATAGCGTTAGCGCTGTTTTGCTCCCACCTTCCGGATTGCCAGCTGACCGTTGATGTTATGCCCGAACAGGGCTTGTAAGCATCCGAGGAGGGCCGCGGGATAGGGTCTCGTGCGCGAACCGGAGCCGGGCTAACCTTGGTTGGGCTTTTAGCGACGGTTTTTATGTGCGGTCGGCGTCCCTGCGAGCCTCGACGATATATTTGAGGTTCTCGATGCCGTCTTGGGAGAAGAGGACAATGTGCTCGCTCAATTCGGACGCCGGAAAGTTGTCATAGGCACTGAGGCAGCCATCTTCGGAGAACATTTCGATGGAGCACTCGTGCAGGAAGTCCTCGTCTTCACCGAGCATTTTGGCCACGTATTTCAGCGTGTACAGAGTTGAGTTCCTGTATCCCATTCGTTGGACCCTTTCTCCGTCAGGCGGCCTGTAGAGAAGCCGGGCTATCAATCTGCCGGTTACTTTTCCACTCCCATGGAAGCAATTCGTGCAGGCGTGAGACGGGAAGATCGGCGATGCGGGCAAGGATGTCCGCGAGCCATGCCTTGGGATCGACGTCGTTCAGGCGGGCCGTCATGATGAGGGTGAGCATGACGGCGGCGCGGTCAGCACCGCGATCGGAACCGGCGAATAGCCAGGATTTTCTGCCGCAAGCGACACCGCGCAACGCTCTTTCCGCGGCATTGTTCGTCATGCAAATTCTGCCGTCGTCCACATAGCGGGCGAAGTCAGACCAACGCGAGAGCATGTAATTGATCGGCTCGATCAGGGGGGAGGATCGCGATAGGACAGCGCGTTCCTGTTGCAGCCATTCTTCCATCGCCTCCAGAATGGGCTTGCTCTTCTCCTGTCGTACGTCGCGCCGCTCGTCGGCAGTCATGCCGTTGATCTCGCGCTCGATGGCAAAGAGCGCATCGATGCGTTTGACGGCTTCCAGCGCCACAGGAGAGATTGGCCTGGCACCCTGGCCCCGGCGCGCACGACGAGAGACGTCGGCGAGTTCGAAGAACTTTCGGCGCGCATGGGCGAAGCAGAAGGCTGGTGTCACCGGCATTTGTTTCTTTGTCCGGTCGAACAGCGGGTTGAAGCCATTGTAACAGTCGGCCTGAAGTATCCCGCCGAACTCAGCCAGGTGTCTTTGTGGGTGCTCGCCGCGCCGGTTGCTGGTGGCATAAAACACCGCCGCGGGCGGCGCGGGACCGCAAAAAGGTTTGTCGTCCCGAACATATGTCCAGATCCGACCTGTCGTGCATTGCCCCTTGGCGAGGATTGGGATTGTCGTGTCGTCGCCATGTAGCCGTTCGGCCCGGAACACATGGGTTTCGATCAAATCGAATAACGGCAAGACGACAGCGGTGACATTGCCCACCTGGTCAGCCAGCGTCTGGGTCGAAAGCTCGATACCTTCGCATTTGAAGCGTGTACTCTGCCGATTGAGTGGAATGTGCTGCCCGAACTTGTCGAACACGATCGTCGCCAGCAGATTTGCGCCGAGGAAGCCGCGCGGCGTCACATGGAATGGAGCCGGCGCCTGGCTGATCGCTTCGCAATCCCGGCAGGTAAACTTCGGCCTTACCGTCTCAACCACCTTGAAGCGGCGCGGGATCTCCTCCAGCGTCTCGGTGATGTCCTCCGCCAGCTTTGACAGCCGGTCGCCACCGCAACGCCCGCAGCTTGTGGGGGCATCAATGACAATGCGCTCGCGTTCGATATCCTCCGGCCAGGGTTTGCGCACCGGCCTCTTGCGGGTAAAGGCTCGCACGGACGACTGGGCTTTGGCGACGGCAGCTTCGGCAGCCACTTCGTCCTCGGTCTCCGCCGTCACCAGTTCCTCGAGCTGCAGTTCCAACTGATCGATCAGCCGCGCTGTTCGTTCACGGCTCGGCCCATGCTTCTCGCGTTCCAGGTTTCCGATCAGCAATTGCAGTTGTGCTATCAGCGCCTCGGTGCTCGACAGTTTCGCCTTCGCGTTGGCCGCGTCGGCCTCGGCTTTTAGCCGCGCTTCGCGTTCAGCCAGCAGCGCTGGGTGAGCGCTGGCAAGGTCTGTCGGAAGAGAAAGCGGCGTCGATCCCATGACAGGGATTGAATCAGATTTTGAAGGAATTTCAACAGGAAAACGCCCTTCAAACGCGCGTCGGACGCCAGGTTTCTTGCGGATTGCGCCAGTCAATTCCGGACAGCAAATAGGAGAGCTGGGCTGTCGAGATCGTAACCGCCCCACCTTCCACGTTTGGCCAGATGAACCGCCCTCGCTCCAGCCTTCGAGTAAACAGGCAGGCTCCCAGTCCATCGTGCCAGATGATCTTGATCACGTCAGAACGCCGGACCCTGAAGCAGAAAAGGTGGCCGCTTAACGGGTCATGCTTCAATACCTCCTGGACCTGCAGGGCCAATGATGGAAAGCCGCGCCGCATATCCGCATAGCCCGTCGCCAGCCATACCTTCACACTTGTCCCCATCGGCAACGGGTTCATGGTCAAAGCGTCTCCAAGCCGCGGATGATCCGCAGCAACGCTTCCACATCGACGGTCTGATCAACGACCACGCGCCGACCGTTCGCGCTCACCACCTCCATACGGCCGCTATCCGACATCGGGTGTTGTGTCGGCGCTATTGGCGCAGAATATTCACCCGACGCATGGCGCTCCGGAACAACAAGGGTGGGAACGACCAGGGCCGAAACAAATCCTTCCGGTGAACCATTGCCAAGCCTTCCTTCCCGCGCAGCCTTGCGCCAGCTATTCAACTGAAAGCGCTTAATCCCGTGACGCTGAGCTGTAACCGTCACCTGCCGGGGACCGCAGAGGCTCTCTGCAACAATCGCAAGCTTGGCTTCATCACTGAACCGGCGGCGACGACCCCTATCCACAATCTCCAGGCGGCTTACCTGTTGATGGTCTCTGATAATGTCCATGGCTACAACACCGGCTATATTGACGTCGATATAGCCAGTGCTCTTCCATAATCCTCATCCGAACAAGGCGGCCCTGCTCGGATGCGTACCAGGGCTTCGACATATGACGATTAGTAACCGTCCGGCGAAGACCGCAGGCTACGTCCTTCAGGTTTTTGAGCGTAGGTTGCGGGTCCATTTCTTGGCGAGTGCCAGGAGGGCGAGCTCGATCGCGGGTTTGTCGATGACATCGGTGTCGAATTGGTTGCCGCCCCACCATTCGATGAGTTCTTCATGGCGTTCATGATCGGGGTCAGCAAGCGCTTCTATGAACTCCCGATAGCCCCCCGGTCCGCCGATATCTTCGGGTGGGCAAGCGCCTGTTGCGTCGATGAGGCTGAGAGAATCTAGACCTGGGATTGCGGGTGCGATGCGTTCGATCTTGATTGAATGTTCCCAGCCGTCTCCAAAGTCATAGAGGTATTTGAAGGATTTTGCTCCAGTGTCCTCGATCGCGGACAGAAGCGTTGCCTTGCGGGCATCCAGCGGGCCGTCACCCCAGCCGGGGTCCGGCATGCCGAAGCCGATGTTCTTGATGCGGAACTCGTAGAGGTGGCTGTTGGTCCAGCCAAAGGCTGCCTGAAGCACCAGGTGCAGCCGGTCGAGCCTGATGTCGAACGGCACTTCGATGCGGCGCATGACGGTCGGTTCGACATCATCGAGCATGATCTTGAGGCGGGCGATGGATGTGGTCATGCGGCAAATGCCTTCTCAACCGGCTGCCCAATTTCAGGATCGCTCTTCCATTCCCATGGCAGGAGTTCGGACAGTCTTGTGGACGGGTGCCCGGCGATCCTCGCCAGCACGTCTGCGAGCCATGCCTGCGGATCGACATCGTTGAGCTTGGCGGTTTATGCCGACCGGCGAACTATGCCGAATGCCTCTTCTGACAGGGACGGCAAACTGTGCGTTCCGAGCCAGTTTGGCGGGTCGCCGTTGTTTGGCGCTCGGCATAGTTCTCATCCTCAGAGGGTGTTCAGGAATTCCAGAAGCCGGTCGCTTGGTCGAAATCGCTCGGCCTTGGCGCGTTCGTACGGCTTCAGCTTTGCGAGTGCAGATTCCTTCAGTTCGAGATGCGCATGAAGATAGGTCAACGTCGTTTCCATTGCTTCGTGGCCCAACCACAGGGCAATGACCGAGCAGTCGACGCCCGCCTGCAGCAATTCCATGGCAGCGCTATGCAGCAAGACATGGGGCGACACCCGCTTTGAGCGAAGGGATGGGCAGTTCTCTCGCGCTTTGGCTACATATTTGTTCAACAGCGCCTGCACGCCGTCGGCGCTGAGCCTACCGCCGTGCATATTCGGAAAAAGAACCGTCGCGCCTCGCTTCCCTGGTTCTTTGAGCCAAAGCCGGAGGGCTTCCTGTGCAATCTTGGTGAGGGGCGTACTTCGCTCTTTGCGGCTCTTGCCGATGCATTGCACATGCGCACCGCGGCCGAGCATTACCGAGTCTCGGTCGAGGTCGGTGATCTCCGAGACGCGCAGCCCTGTTTGCGCGGCTAGCATAGCAGAGTGTAATCGCGGCGTCCCAGCCACGTGCTTCGATCCGTGCAATCCAGGATCGATTCAATCTCGGGCCTGGTTAGGAACTGAAGCTGCCGCTTGTCACATCGCTTGCTGGGGATCGCGAGCACACGCTGAATGTGGGCGCTATGTGTCGGTTCCTCGAACGCCGCATATCGGAAGAAAGATCGAATGGCCGTGAGGCGGAGATTGCGGGTCCTCACCGAGGCGGCTCTCTTTGTCTCAAGGTGCTCCAGAAATGCGCCGACGAAAGGCGCGTCCAAATCCCGCAGGGTCAACTGAGATGGGGACATCGCAAGGCGCGTCTGTGCGAACGCAAACAGGAGCCTGAAGGTGTCGCGATATGAGGCGATGGTGTTGGAACTTACACCTCGATGCTTCATGAGCCGATCCGTAAACCACCGCTCGATCAGCACCGCCAGGGGTGAGCGCTGCAAACCCGTCTGCGCCGAAAGGACAGACCTCCCGCAGAAATCGAAGCGACAGAAGCTTGTGGCTCCCCACTGTCGCGGCGGCGAGCCCTCTCTCAGTCGAGAGATATTGCCCGAATACATCGGCGATCTTCTCGTGCTCACTGCGCTGAATCGGAAGCGCGGCTGGTATTAAGCCTTTCTCTCGTAACGCCAAAAGCAAGCGGCGGAGTGCCGATCGATCGCCCGAGTCGGGCTTCCAGTGCTTGAAACGATGCTCAAGAAAGCGGTCGACGTGAACCTCGCTTAAATCCTGCGGAGCATGTCCATTGCCAACATGCCAGTCCATCAGATCCCGAAACAGGCTCAGCGAGCGCCACGTGCATTGCCGACCCAAACCTTCGTTCGACATTTTGGCGGCGTAAACGCCCGCAAACTCCCGATACGGACCGTAGACCAGCTTCCGGTATAGGGAGCTGCGATTCAAATAGTCAGCTGCGTTCATGTGTCCTCTCCTGCGCGTCAATTGCGACGGAGAGACCCTAATCTATGCCGATTAGCCGCCCGCTATGGTGCCGGAAACGTTGGCAAAAACTTGATTAATCGGCATAGTTCGACGGTCGGCATAAACCGCCAAGCTCAACAACGTCGAACCGCTGGCCTATCTCGCCGACGTGCTGACCAAGATCGTCAATGGCCACCCCAACAGTAAGATCGACGAGTTGTTGCCTTGGTCATACAGGTCCGATAAAATACCCACGACAAACGAATAGGCGGGGAGTGTGCCGTGACAGAGCAAAGCATCTCATGGGAGCAGGATGGCATCGACTCCGGCTGGTTCTTCGCCAGGAATGTCGGCTCAGTGAGGAGCAGTTCCAGTTATCGCCCTGGAGGCTGGTGGTTCCTTGCAAAGTGGCTACCTGACACGGAAGAAAACGATATTGGCCCCTTCAAAACCAAAACTGCGGCGTTGGCAGAGGCAGAGCGCCTAGCTGTTCGCCAGTTCAAAAAATAGCAGGAAGCATCAACTTCGGCTATACCGTGGCCCAATAACAGCGCTTACGGCTAGCGGTGGGTGGTGGCGACCTGCGCGTGCCCGAGCCAGGCTTGGATCGTCAAAAGATCCACGCCGGACTGGAGAAGCTTCATGGCGAGGGAGTGCCGGAAGATGTGTGGCGATATGGGCTTTTCGGCCAAGTCTGGCCTTATGGCCACTGCCTTGGCCGCCGCTCGTCGTACGATGTGGGTCGCCCCGAAGCGCGTCAGGCGCTCATTGTGGGCGCCGATAAAGATCGGTCTTGGTTGGTGGTTGGTGATTCCGCGTTCGCGCAACAAGGCCGCCAGCGCTCTCGCCAGATCCTGATGAACGGGGATGACGCGATCTTTGCGCCCCTTACCGTGCAACAGCACCTGCGAGTGCGGGCGTTCCAGCTGAAGGTCGTCAGCATTGACACCGATGGCTTCGGAGACCCGCGCGCCGGTCCGCGCCAGGAACAGCAGAAACGCGCGGTCGCGCCGACCACGGGGCGTCCTCTGATCGGGCGCCGCAATGACGGCGTCCACTTCTGCGTTGGTGAGATGGTGCGTCACCTCAATGTGCGCGAGTTTTGTGGGAATCGTCAGCACGCGTTGCGCGATACTAAAGGACGCCGGGTCGGCCGCTGCCACATGGTGGAAGAAAGATCGTATCGCAGTAATCGCCAATCACGCCGGAGCGCATGAACATAGGCGACCATCGCCACCCTGCTGCAAACGGCGAAGATGTATGCCATTGATCTGCAAGCATGGCTAACCCAAACCCTTCTGCCGCAGGTTGGAACGTTTGGTTTTGTGCTGGCCCGTCGTTGCGGGCGTGCCGCAAATCCAGCAACTCAGGACAGGAGCGGTCATATTTTCGGTTCCTGGAGCAGCCGTCTTCAGCGGCTGCAGATCCTATGCATGCGCGTGCGTAGCCCGTAGCGGTTTGGCTGTAGGATGTACTTTGACCTTCACGTCCACCGTCTGGCCGAGCAGATCAAGCATCTTCCAAAGGCGATCGACGGTGAAGCCATCCAGCTTGACGCGGCGGATGCGCGAGAATTCGGTATAGTTGATTCCGGTCAGCGTTCCGGCTTCTCGGACCGAGAGCTTCCGCATATCGAGCGTCTTGACAATCTGTGCCGCCAGCGTAGCCCGAAGATGCTCCAGTTCCGGGTTCGGCATATCGAAGTCGCGGAAGATGTTGCCACTGCCACGAACAAGTTCAAAATCGTCGCTCATCGTAAAGCCTCCTTCAGTCGTTTCAGGCGTTCGCGGATCAGGTCGATTTCGGCCTTCGGCATCGCGACGCCCGACTTCGATTTTTTCTGAAACGCATGAACAACCCATATGTCCGTATCGATCTGCAGCATGTAGACTATGCGGAAAGCATCGCCCCGATGTTTCAATGCCAGCTCGAGCACGCCCGACCCGAGGCCTGTCAACGGCTTTGCGATATCGGAATGACCGCCCGCGGCAGCCATGGTCAACGCCCGCGCCATTTCGGCCTGAGCGCCGGGCGGAAAATCTTCAAAATCTTTCCGGGCGGCCTTGATCCACGATAAGGTTCGGACATTGTCTGACACATGGGTCTATGTTGATATATTTATCAACGGTCGTCAATGAAAATCGCGTAGTCGCAGTCCCTTTCGGCGCCCGCGGCGGAACGACTTATCGATGAAGGGTAGTGTAGATTGAGCAGATATGGTGAGCGGATAGTTTTAGCCGTCCTCAGAGAGACGCCCCTGAAACGGCCGCGAAAAAAGCGAATACTGTGGATTGGAACTACTCTGAGTTGACAATCTTCGATTCTCGATGAGTGTATCGTACAGGGACGCGGACAACGAAAGGTCGTGGCTGAATGAGTGCGTTTCGTTTTCTTCATGCAGCCGACATTCATCTCGATAGCCCACTTCATGGCTTATCACGTTACGACGGCATACCGCTTGACGACGTTCGGGGCGCAACCCGAGCCGCATTTTGCCCATCAGTCCGACCGAAAGCGAGGCGGCCTATGTGCTCGATGGGCTATTCGATCAGGACACGGTCCTGGACATCCAGGAACACTTTACCGATACGGGCGGCGCAAGTGATCACGTCTTCGGACTGTTCGCCCTGATCGGAAAGCGCTTTGCACCGCGATTGCGTAACCTCAACGATCGGAAGTTTCACACGTTCGAGAAGGGAGACGCATATCCGACACTGTCGAACCACATCGGCGCGCCGATCAACACCACTCTGATTCTCGATCATTGGGACGATCTGCTCCATCTGGCGGCGTCGACCACGACACGGTCCGTGGTGCCGTCTACGATCCTGAAGAAGCTGTCCGCATCCCCGAAGCAAAGCCATGTCGCAAGGGCGCTACGGGAACTCGGCCGGATCGAGCGCTCGCTCTTCATGATCGAATGGTATTCAAGCCCTGCATTGCGGCGGCGCAGTCAGGCCGGTCTCAACAAGGGCGAGGCCGCGCATAAGCTGAAGCGCGCCGTCTTTTTCCACGAGCGAGGCGAAATCCGTGACCGGTCGTTCGAAAGCCAGGCATTCCGCGCCTCTGGCCTTAACCTCGTCGTCAGCGCCATCGTCCATTGGAATACGGTCTACATCGAACGGGCCGTCACCCACCTACGCAATGGTGGGCGCCAGATCCCTGATCATCTGCTCAGGCACATCTCCCCGCTGAGTTGGGAGCACATCAATCTGACCGGCATCTACACCTGGGACAGCGAGCAGCACCTGCCGGAAGGCTTCCGATCGCTTCGCCTTCCAACTGGGTTGCGGCGCGCCGCATAAGTTCTCACTCTGTTCGACCTAAGCGTGTCGCCGAGAACAGTTCTTGTTCCGACCCCAGATAGAGGCAACCGATGATCACGCCGTCGATGGCCGCTTCGATGTAACGGCTATGCGTGTCATCCGGATCGCCGGGCAAGCCGCGCCGCGTTTCGAGAGGATCCTGCTCGCGAGCAAGAATGGCCACTCCGTTCCAGGATTTTTGCCCGTGCCAGATCGCACCGTAGCCGGCGCGCTCAAGTTCGCGACGCGGAAACTTGTTGTCCGGGGCTTTCAGTTCCTGCAGGCACACGACATCCGGCTCCGCCTCGTCGAGCCACCGCAGCAGAACGTCGAGGCGGCCGTTGATGCCGTTGACATTGTAGGTGGCGAGTTTCACCTGATCAGCGCTTGCGATCGCCTTTATCACCCTGGCCGGGCTTGGCGTCGTTCTTCGCATCGTGACGCGCATCAGCCGACAGAGATCGAGAGACATCGACGCTTTGCTTGAACTTGCCGTCTTCGTCACGGCGGACATAGCGTTTATCGGTTCCGGTATCGATCAGTTCACGCTTGCTCATGGCAGGACTCCCTTGAAGTTGTTCCTCTTGGAAACGCAGGCGGCTGCAAAAAGTGTATGCGAATCAAGACGCTAATCGATGACCCGCAATGCGAGCGACCGTTGCCTGCTAAGTCATTGAAAATGATTCATTTTGACTCGGAACGATTCGTCCGCTGATTCGGTTTTGAATCGCATTAGTTGCGTCAGGGAGTATCAGCGTCATGGTTAGCCCGAGAGCGAATTGGAAAGGCTTCATCAAGTTCGGAGAGGTCTCCTGTCCGGTGGCGCTCTATACCGCCGCTTCCTCGTCGGAGCGGATCGCCTTCAACACGCTCAACCGCAAAACCGGCAACCGGGTCAAACGTGAGTTTGTCGACAGCGAGACCGGAGATCCCGTCGAGCGCGACGACCAGGTCAAAGGCTACGAGGTGGACAACGGCCAGTACATCGTCCTGGAACCGGACGAAGTCGCCGCAGCCGTGCCCGAGAGTGACAAGACGCTGAAGATTGAAGCCTATATCCCCTGCTCGCAGATCGACACGACCTATTTCGACAAGCCCTACTATCTGGCGCCGGACAAGATGGGTTCGGATGCCTTCGTGCTTCTGCGCGATGGCATGAAAAACGAAAAGGTCGCAGCCATCGCTCGCACCGTTCTCTTCCGCCGCATGCGCACCCTTCTCATTCGCCCCCACGGCAAGGGCCTGATCGCCAACACTCTCAACTTCGATTACGAGGTCCGCTCATCGGCAAAAGCCTTCGAAGACATGCCCGACTTCCAAAGTCAATCTCGGCGATCAGTGTCGGCTGGGCGAACACGAGGTTTTTGCAATCAGCGCTCACGGCTCATCGACCCGTTCGAGTTCGAAGAAGTAGATTCGATCGTCACCCTTGATCGTCATGGCTCCCATGACCCTGCGTTCGTCCATTCTGCGGAAATGGTCGATAATCGGCTGACCGTCATACACCATCGCCGCACTCGCCACGCCCTGGAATGACATGGTTTTCAGGGACGCCACGGGGCCTTTGGCCCGGAACCCGCGCTGAAGATATGAAAACAGACATTTCGCGGCACCCGTCCTCCCGAGCCTGTGGAACCGCAGAGCCAGGCGAAGCGGTATTCTTGCCGGGTCGATCGGGATCAGCCGTTGCTCGCCCAAGCGAAACAGCAGCGCATCGGTGCGCATGTTCGGCGTGAACCGCTTGCCGAACCAGCCGAGGTTTTCCAGCACACCGTCGAACGGATGGCCGGACGGAATGCCCCGACCGGTCCACAGTCCGATCATCTCGCGCGGCTCGACCGGCGGCAGGCTTTGAAACTCATAGAGTGCCTTCTGCATCTGCGGCCTGCTCAATCCGAACACTCCTCTCCTTGCGACGCGAGGCGCGATGCTACGCGATGTCGCCCTGCTCTTCCCTACGCTGTTTGATGCGCTGTTTTGATCTGGCCCTTTGCCGAGCGGTCCGCAACTCCTCTAGGGTCGGCAGCCACCAACCTCGAGCGAGCTCTTCTTCTCCAGGTGGTATTCGTGCCGGCCAGGTGGTGACCAGTTCCTCGAGCGAACCGGGTCGCCACGACGCCCAAACATGCTCCTCGCTCTGGCCCGCAGGAAAATAGAACGTGCTGACAGTCGCAGGATCTGCCAACTCGCCGTCCGTGCCGGTGAAGATCACAACACCCGCATGCGTGCCGATCGCGCGCGCGAACGGCGGGCCATCGTCGGCGGGCACAGGATAGCGTTTTCGCCGACGCTCCCTCAGTCTCGCCTTCAATGCCTCCTCTTCATCGGTGCCCTTCATCGCCTCGCGGCGCGCTTTTCTCACCTCGGATTCATTGCGTGCGGCGGCTGCCTCGATCGTCGGCCATCGTCGGCGGAGTTCACTGTATGATCGGTAGGGGACAGTCCACACCCGGCGATCATCGTCCCAGCGTGCAGACGGGATTTCGCGAATTTCGTTCACGACAGTGCGCGAGTAAGGCGTCCGGATATGAAAGACCGAAGGTGCGGCTTCGAGATAGCGGCTTTCGATCGGATCGAACGCGAACGCGTCCCTGCCCTTCTCGTCGGCAAACGCGTCGGCTTCCGCTTCCATCTCGGCGAAGCCAGCGACCGATGCGCCTCTCTGCGGTCCGGCCAGGCACGAACCAGGCATTCAAGCTGTCGCTCCAACGAGCGCGCGGGAAAGTTTTCCCGAAAGCGCTGCACGGTGATGCGATCGTGAGGCAGGTCAGTCCGTTGCGCCAACACGGCAGCCGGGGCGGTATCGTTCGGTTCCTTTTCCATGGTTACCTCCACGGCTTGCTTTGGAAAGGATTATATCATCACCCACGACTGAGGGCGATGCGATGGCTAGCCCGGCCGTGCGGGCTGTTCGCGCTTCGGCTAGCTGCGGAAAATTATTACCGGACAGGACGGTGGCAGAACGTTTTTCTCTGCCAGGTTCAAGCCCAAGATCTCGGCCGACAGCTAAATCTGAAGAAGGTGGGCGCTGCCCATTTCTTTAACCTCGCCAGCGATGGTTTCCAGCATCTCAACAACTATGTTGGGCAGGTCAGCGCTGACAGGAAGCACAACCCCAAAAGGTTTGCCAATGTATACCATGTAAAGGAGGTGATTGACGAGCTTGATTGGCTCGGCCTCTATCCAGAGATCTGGAAAATCGCGGAGCAAAATTACAGCGCGGCGTGGAAGGTCGATAAACCAGCGGCATCGGACCTTTTGACGCGGGCAAAAATCCAACTCAAGTCGTGTCAGGTTTCACAGAGTATGAAAGACGAAACGATGCGGACCATCGATCACCATATAGTCGATCTCCAAGTAATTTAGTTATTCCCAAAACCGAGTCGGCCTCATTGCCATGAAGACATTGAACCATCGACTCTGCAATTGCCGCCGGACAGCGATGATTTTTGAACATTAAGGCGCGTAGCCGCATACACGCGCGTTATCTTGCGGTGGCGGACTGCCTTCCTCGCAATAGCCAAGGCATTTTGGAAAGGCCGCCAGAACAGCGCGAGCTTACCAGTCAAACCGACCACATACCGTGGCGTTTGGCGATATCGATCAAGAGCGGCTTTGTGCGGAGTGCCCTACCGATCGAGATGCTCGCTCCAGTCCGTTATCGTGAGAGTGTAGCCATGAGTTTCGCCAGTGCACTTGATCGTCTTTCCGACAAGCGTCTCAAGTTCGGAATCGAATAACGGATTGCCGCCTTCCCTTCGGAGCACAAAAGAACCCTGGCCGGTGTCGAGGTGTACAGCCTCGCGCTCGCTTTTTGAACCTATAGCAAAAGGTTTTTTGGTTACCGTGCCTATGAATTCTTGCAAATCCTGTCTCAACGGCTCCTTATCTTAGTGATCGAGGCAAGCTCGCCATCGACCTCCTTGCCGACGAACACCAAGATGTCTACCACTCCGGTTTCAGCTCGGGACGAAGACGTATCATCTAATGACTTAGTAAACAGTAGGTGAAACGCGGTCGGGAGTGAAGGTGCTTGTGCAAGCGCATGCGGGAGTTTAGCGCGCCCTCGCTGCCGGATTGAGAACGACAACACACTTCCCGGCGTTCTTCCTTGAGCCTCCGCGCTTGCGTGCAACCGGTCGAGTATCGCCTTTTTTGGCTTCCTCTTGACCAGCGTGGGCACTGGCTCCTTGGCGGCGAGACCAATGCCTTCGCGAAAAAGAAGCCGGCGGCGGTCCTTCCGATCCGATCGTTCCGCGATTGTATAGTCGGTTGCAGCCGCCAACACAAATGCCTTAGGCGTTTGGACGGGCGTGAGTGAGGGATCGCCGTAGAGGTTGAATTGAGCGAGCGTTTTCAGGTCCGTAGGATCCATGGGCGAGGATTTCCGGACAAAGGTTTGGCGGGCTTCAAGTGCGGCTCGCCCGTTTGACGAACCACGAAGGATGTTTTGAAGAAAGAACTGGCATATCAGGTCAGCCTGGCCGTTTCCCTCTGCGGGGCCGTAAGCGATCGTCGTGCTGGCGAAAAACCCATAAGCTTTGTTTGCAAGATAAACGTTGCAGATGCCAATCTGCGTTTGGGTCGCGGAAACCGGATATAGTTCACCACCGTAACAGCATTCGGCAGCAACGATCGTCCCTTCCTGAAGCTTCCCATCAATATAGGCCGCGTCTAGGGCAGGAGGATATTGGCTCGCTCCCGTGCTCGGCTGTCCGTAGAATTGGGAACTCGCGGGCGCGCCATGACAGTTGAAAAAATGCATATGCCGTTGGAGTTGATCGGTACTCCACTTGTAGTCGCGCGGAGGGACATCCTCGACTTTCGCGGGGGCGCCGAACGTGTTGGTCACCGAGAGGTCGGTCGATTTTTTCCAGATCTGCGCCGTCACCGCGAAATAGGTTTTCGCGGAAGGAAGGGAAGCGGGTCTGTATTCCGCGGCCACCCGAAGCAATTCAGCGAGATAATTCGGGTCCGTTCCTCCTGTGACATCCGGTAATCTGCCGACAACCCTTGTCGGACCGATGAAGTCCTTCGCGTCTCGGCTGTAAGGCGCTTCGCATGCATAGGGAAGATCTCCATAAGCATACTCGTCTGGGTCTTCTCCGCTTGGATCCAGAAGAGGGTTTGCCATGTCCTGATGTGGTACGATATCGATTGCGCCCAATATCACCACGTAATCTGGTCCAAGTGCGCGGTAAACTGCGTCGATGGCTTCCTTGTTCTGAGCGGGATCTATGGGTCGCGTCACCGGCGGTGCGGACAGGGTCTTCATGACACCCTTGTCGTCAAGAGGAACAAAAACCGTCACCAGTCCTCGCTGTTTATCCGCGGAAATAAGCGCATCGACACTGTTCTTGATGGCATCATATCCGTTGGCGCCATACTTTCCCTTGAGCGCCGCAACGTTCGTGACAATGACCTTGTCCGGTTGTTGATCCATGATACTTCCCCTTTTTTGGTGAACCGCCTCACCAGTTCGGCGGTATCGAATTGTTTTCGCGAATGCGCCAACGTCCCTTGCTATCCATCGCACCAACATAATCGCCGCGCGAGGTTTCGTCGAATATAAACCAATACGACTGTGTTCATGTTGGATGGTATCAAGTTCAGTTAAACGAAATCGGATATCAATTGACGGCGTAGTCTTCTGGTTAGCAGTAAAACTCGCCTCTGTTCATAACACCGCAGGCCGTATGTCCATGGCGAGAGATGGCACAATTCGCGACAAAAGCGACTTCTGCTCTATAAAACTCTCAAGCACAGCGCAGGTGCAACTGCCACAGGAGAGATTTTACGAGCGCCGCCCATTTTCACTTTCCAAAGTGTTGTGGGCGTGCTTTACTTCAACCTGAGCGACAGTAGATAAATCGTGCTTGCGAAACAAGAGGGATTTGCGGATCCTGGGGAACTTGGGGCTGAGAATGCGAAGCCGCGTCACGGAACAACTGCATCAAATTCTCGATCAATCATTGAAGGCACGGGTCACCCGTGCCAAAAGCTTGGGTCCGGAAAGTGCGAGCTCCAGCACATTTGTCGTCCCGACAGGCTTTTCTCCGCACGATTATGCGGTCTTTCTGCTGCACGTAGCCGCGGAGATCGAACACGGGCTTCTCATCCAATATCTTTTTGCGGCCTACTCGCTCGGCGGACCTCAGGTGCCCGAAAAAGAGAGGCCGAAGGTCGTGCGGTGGCAAACCATCCTGCTCGGAATCGCCCGGGAGGAAATGGGTCACCTGATCACGGTTCAAAATCTGCTCAAGCTGATTGGTGGCCCATTAAATCTCGAACGCGACGACTTTCCTTGGGATTTGCCGTTCTATCCCTTTCCGTTCGCGCTTGAACCGCTCAGCGCCAAGCTCATCGCGCGCTATGTGTGCATCGAAAGTCCAGATGTTTGGCCCGATCACTGGGCAGCGCAGCAGAAGGAGATCACAAAACTCGCCTTTCCGGAGGGGAGCGATGGCTTTAACCGTGTCGGCCTGATTTACGGCAACCTTAAAACGCTACTCGGCGATAAGACGTTGATGCCTGATTCTTCTTTTCACGCCGACACGCTGAGTTATCAAGCCTCGTTCGACGAATGGGGCCGAGGATATGCTGGAGGTGCTCGCGGTGCTGCAACCCCTGGCGCGGCAACGCCCGACGTTCTCATTCATACGGCCTATTCCCGCAAAACCGCATTGGACGCACTAGATGCTATCGCTGAGCAGGGTGAAGCGGCGGATGCAATCAGCCAAGAGAACGACCTCTCCCATTTCGAACGATTTATGGAACTGTACCAGGAGTTCTCGGCAGAATCTGGTTCATCCAGACTCTGTCGGCCGGTCATCAGCAATCCGAGGGTGGTCGGCGATGCTGATGCTGTTCCCAATACGACCTATATCGCCCATCCCCCATCAAGGCACTGGGCGGAACTTTTGAACCTGCGGTACCGGATGCTGCTTACCTACCTGAGCCACACTTTCCGGATTTCTGGGAAAACCGGCAGGGCCGAAGGCATGGTACGGGGAGCGGTGCTGAACAGGGCCTTCGGAGAGATGTACAATCTGCGCGCAATCGCCAACATTCTGGTAACTTTGCCCGCCATCGATGCAGCCACAGTCGCTCGAGCCGCCCCGACTTTCGAGCTCCCGTATACACTGACGCTGCCCTATCTAGAGCGCGATGTTTGGGGGCTGCACCTCGACTTACTTAAGGCTTCCGGGGATTTGATAGCGGGAGTGCAGGGCACCGCCGGAACCGATGCCGACGCGTTTCTTGCCTCATTGATGGCAATCGACGCAAATGCGGCCAAAACCTTCCAGTCAGCTCTTAACGGTTGCTTCACTCCCGCTCCTGGAGGAATGTCATGACCATTCTCGAGCTGCGCATCCTCCCGCCTCTTGCTGTCGCCCGGCTGGGCGCATCCGATACACCTCTCGCGAGCTACCGACTGGACGTGGATCAAAATGCGCGGCTTGGATACCGCACGATCGTGCCCGATGAGACGCTTGAGGTCGACATCGAGACCGGAGAGATAGTCAAGGCGTTCACGCCGGCGCGTATCAAGTTTCGTGATGGCGACAAAATCAGACCAGTGGCGCCTTTTCTTGAGGTGTTCGCACGGACCTCGCCGGATGTCCTCGAACCGTTGACCCTCCAGCTCTTGGCCGCACATAAATTGACACCCGAGGATGTGAAATGGACGGTCCATCTGGGTTGCCGAAAGATCGAGCGCCGCACAATGGACAAAAACGATCGGATCGAAGCGCTTCTGAACTTTTCCGATTACACGCGCCATTCTGTTTTGGCGACGTGCGCCAACTTCCGGGACGGGAAGACACTTCCGATCGGATGGGTGCAGTACGTGCGTCCCAACAACGAATTCCCCGAAATACGTCTGCGCTACACGCCTCCCGCGGGTCACGTTTATGGATCGAGCCCGACCGGCGAACTTTATGACACTTCAAAACCAGAACCAAAGCACACTGATCCGAACGTGCCGGAAGAGCGAATCCTTTACGATCCGGCAAAAGGCGGCTGGCTTGGATATGATGAAAGTAAGGCTGACGTATCCCGAGTGACAAATCCGGGAAGCATCTTCACACAATACGGCCCTGATGGATTGAGCAGCGGCTATTTCGATGACGAATGCGATGGAATCGTCCTCGTAACGTTAGATGTCGAAGGCAAGTCGTTGAGCGCTTTTGCTCGCGTAGGCGCTGGCCCACCAACCTTTGCACCGGATGTGATCCCCATCCGGACAATCGCAGACGAGTTGGAACAGGTGGCCTTCGGGGTTGGACATGACGGCATGGCGACCCTTGCAGAGGCAGAAGAGATCCTGCGCCGTGCGGTGGAGACCGTTCGATTGTTCAATACGACCGCCCTAAACGGCAATACCGTTCAGGGTCGCACGAACCAAACCAGCACAATGGTGCGTCAGGACTCGAACGATTTCGGGCGCTTCTTCGAGCCGATCATGGCACCCGCAATCGTCGACAACCACGCTATCCTTGCATTGCATCAGAACGTTCTGACCGCGCTTCGTAGCGGCACGGGGGCTTGGTTTGCGGATGCTCTCCGAAAACCAGAAGAGATCGGCGATCTGAGCGATATCGGCCGCCGGAAGATGCCCGCGATGATGCGCGGGGCTGATGGGCGCCATCTGGTCCTGACGAGGCGGCAAATCGATGCGGTCGTGTCTGCTGCCATCGGCAAATTGTTCAGCGATGAGCCTGAGGTGAAGGCATGACCAAGATATCCCCTAGCAATCTCGCGGCACAACTCAACTATCGCGGTCGCGGCAATCCGTGGAACACGCAGCCTGTCACCGCCATATCCAATTGCTTTCCCGGGCTCGAATTTGACTTTCGCGTAATCTGGCGTCGGATGTTCGAGGGATTGTTGCTAATGGAATGCCACAATCTGGTGATCGGCGGCGAGGGCCCGCTTGCCGCACTCGAGGATCACCGGCTGCTTGGGATTGTGGACCCAGAACGCACTGACGACGAAGCGCCACTCCCACTTATGGTGCAAACGAGCGGCGCAACGATGCCAGGCAGGGCCGGTAACCTTGGGAACCTTGGCAACAAAAACGGCGTATCGTTCATGGAGTGGTCGAACAGCCTCGCTCGGATCTTCGATGCGCAGGGCCGGACCGTTGTCGGCTATTTCACTCCAGACAAGTCACTCGACGAGGTCCTACTGCCCACCGATAAGGAAGATCTTGCATCCCTCAAAAAGGTGGAACTCACCGTGCGGAAGATATTGGATGTCAGTGCGGTCGACGGCCAGCGCATGGCGACGATTTCGCGGTCTCTGATTGAACCGGGCGAACTTAGCCAGGGCCTTTGTTCCCCCTGGCAGAACGACTATCGTGAATGCGCTTGCTACTATTGGGCTGCAAGTCGACCGGACTATGTCAACGTCGTGGATGGGCCCGATGGTGTCAGCACCGGCGACGACTGGATGGCGGTCGAGCGCCCCGCCGCTGGAGGATATGTGCTCGATGACCGATCTGACTCGAGCGTGTGGAGCTACGATCAGCTCTTCCAGAATTGGCAAGGATACCTGAAATTCGTCGTTGGCGGATCAGAGGCGCAGGACGCTGAAGACCGTGCTGATCCCAGCTAACTCTCGGTGCTCTATGGCCAACCTGTTCGAACTGTCAAAACCTCGGTCACGCGACGCGCATATTCTGCGCGGTAGCGTTGGCGCGCAGCTCTTCGTTCCGGAGGGAAGCCAGCTCTTTGATATTGACGAAGCTCTCGCGGACACGCTCGCCCGCGCCTGGCAGGGCGAAGATGACGGCACTTCGGAGATACTTGTCTCGCTAGGACTGGATCCAAACGCTGGTGCTTGCCAAGAAAAGCCAGTGGATGTGCGTACCCGGGCTCTTTCGCTCGCTGTCGCCCAGAGCTGCAATTTGGGATGCGGCTATTGCTACGCACAAGGAGGGACTTTCGGAAGCTCCGCAAAGGGCATGGATATCCGGACGGCGCTGGCGGCGGTCGATCTGCTGCTGGCCGAGACGCATCCGGGCGAGCGCGCCAACCTTGCCTATCTAGGGGGCGAGCCCCTGGCGGGGCGTGACGTCATGCACGCATCGGCTAACTATGCGGCTGAAAAAGCCGCGGAACGCGGCATCAAGCTCGGCTTTTCGATCACGACGAATGGTACACTCATCTCGGAGCGCGATATCGACCTCTTCGATCGTCTCGGCTTTGCGGTCACGATCAGCCTCGACGGCATTGGGTCCGTGCACGATCGGCTCCGATCGTTCAAGGGAGGTTCGGGAAGCTATGATCGCATCCTAGCTCGCATAGCTCCGCTCCTTGAGCGTCAAGGCAGGTGCCAGGTGTCCGCGCGTGTAACTGTCACACCGGAGAACCTCGCACTCGAAGACACGCTCGATCATTTCGTCGCGATGGGGTTCCATACGGTGGGCTTCTCGCCGATGCTGAGCGCCCCGAACTCGATGCATGAGATGCAGCAGGATCATCTGGCTTCCATGTTGGAACAAATGGTCGCTTGCGGACGCGCGTTCGAGCGCAAGACACTTGCTGGTGAACGCTACCCCTTCGCAAACCTGCTCAACGCCCTAAGGGAGATCCACAAGGGCACACATCGCCCATATCCCTGCGGGGCTGGAGCCGGATATCTTGGTGTCTCCGCTGACGGCGAGCTCGGCGCGTGCCATCGCTTTGTCGGGGAGCCGGACGCTGTTCTCGGCACGGTAGCCGACGGGGTTGATCGAGTTCGGCAGGCAGACTGGCTGTCAGCGCGGCATGTCCATGCGCAGACAGGCTGCCCTGACTGCTGGGCACGATATCTTTGTGCGGGCGGCTGTCACCATGAGACCCTACATCGGGGCCGCCCGGCATGTGATTTCATACGCGGCTGGCTGCACTACGCAATTACGGCATATGGCCGCCTGTCTAAAGCCAATCCCAGCCTCTTTGCTGATTGTGTCCGATGACCGATGCCTGTGACGTGTTGGTCGTCGGTGGAGGCCCTGCCGGTTCGATCACAGCGTTGGAACTTGCTCGGCTGGGCTACGACGTAAAACTTGTTGAAGCCCTGCCAATGCCTCGCCACCATATCGGCGAATCCATTACAATCGGTGTTCACCATCAGCTTTCCCATCTCGGAATCGAATCCGTGCTCGAAAGCGGCGGTCGTCAGGTTTTTCACGCGCACGAAGAACGATGGACTGAATCCATCATGACGTTGAAACCCGCAGCGCCGGGCGCCGCCACTATAAACCGAGGTATGTTCGACGCTGCGTGCCTCGAGCGTTGCAGCATTGACGGCGTCAAAGTGATTGCGGGACGGCGAACCCGATCTGTGAAGCGTGTCAAGCCATGCGAATGGCATGTGACAGTCGAAGGCGGACTAGCGCTGCATGCGCGCTTCGTTGTGGACGCGGCCGGAAAACGCGGGGTTCTCCCCAGACTACGAGAAACGACTGGAGCGAGGACGATTGCTCTCTACGGCTATTGGAGTGGTGACGGCCTTCCAACCTTGCCTCGCGTCTTTGCCGGCAGCGCCGGGTGGGCTTGGGGGGCGCCGATCTTTGGGCTCGGATATAACGTCACGCTATTTGTGGACCGTACTGCGATTGGTAGGTGCGGTGGCGACGTGCACCGGGCTTATATGGAAGGCATCTCCGATGCAGCCATATTCGATACTGGGGCAGGCCCGGTCTTGCGCTCCGATATTGTTGCCTGTGACGCTACGGCTTGGTTTGAAAAGGCAAGTGTAGGGCGCGACTTCATCAAGATTGGCGAGGCGGCTCAAAGTCTCGACCCGCTTGCGTCGATGGGTGTTCAGAACGCTATCCAGACCGCCATGTGGGCCAGCATAGTAATCAATACTGTTTTTCGACGTCCAGAGGCGGAGGCGGCAGCGTTGGGCTTCTTCCAGGATAAGATTCTGTCCTCAGCGAAATCACATGCGGCGGCGGTCGCGGAAATCTATGCCTCAAACTCTGAAGGAGCGTCGCTGCCATTTTGGGCGCGGCGGGCGGCCCTCCGAACGCCCCCGATGGAGGACGCAGAGATACTCGAAGTAAAGACAGCGCCGGCGACTGCGACGACTATCATGCGAGGATCTGCGCCCCTGGTGGACCACGCTTGCTTATGTGGTTCATATGTTGAAACGCGCCGGGCAATCTTGGTTCGCGGCGGCGGCGAACCAGTCGCATTTTTGGGCGGATTTGCCGTGGCCGATGTCATCAATCGCATTGCGGAGGGCTGCGCCTTTGGTGAACTTCAGGAATGGCTTGCGACACAAGTGAGCACTCGCTTGGCTGAGCGGCTCCTGAATTGGCTATTCCGGAACGATGTGATTAGACCCATTGACGTTTAATCATGTACTATCGACGGTCTCCTCTTCTTCAGGCAAGTCGTACGTGTCCGAAGCACCCAAGTATTGGAGGTAACGGCTGAGGACGGCAACCCGGCTCCCTTTCCGAGGGGCAATGATCCCTCAAAGCGCTTGCTTCAAATAGGGGTCGGAACAAGAGCAGTTCAAAATCGTACGCTAAGGTCGAACGGACGGTGAACGTCAGGCCGCGCGCAGGAGGCGGCCAGGAAGGCGCAATTGCCTGAAGCCCTCCGGCATCTGTTGCTCAGCGTCCCAAGAGTAGATGCCGGTGAGATTTATGTGCTCCCAACTGAGCGGCGAGACGTGTTTGAGCAGTTCGTTGGGAATATTCCGACCCTGTTGCCGTAGGTGGGCCGCGGCGCGGCTGAGATAAACGGTGTTCCAATGGACGATGGCGCTGACCACCAGGTTGAGACCGGAAGCCCGGAAAGCCTGGCTGTCAAAGGATCGATCCCGTATTTCGCCGCGCTCATGGAAGAAGACAGCACGCTTGAGCTTGTGTGCGGCTTCGCCCTTGTTGAGGCCGGCCTGACAACGCCTGCGCAGCGCCGGGCTGGAATACCACTCGATCATGAACAGGGTGCGCTCGATGCGGCCGAGTTCGCGCAAGGCTTTGGCGAGATCGCTGGATTTTGATGAGGCAGAGAACCTTTTGAGGATCGTTGACGGCGCGACGGTGCGCGTCGTGATCGAAGCGGCCAGACGCAGCAGATCGTCCCAATGTTCGAGAATAAGAGCGGTGTTGATGGGGGCGCCGATGTGGTTTTCCAACGCCGAATAGGCATCGGTCTTCTCGAAGGCGTGGAACTTTCGATCCTTGATGTTGCGCAGCCGTGGCGCGAAGCGCTTGCCGATCAGCGCGAATAGAGCAAAGACATGATCGCTGGCGCCACCGGTATCGGTAAAGTGCTCCTCAATCTCCAGAATCGTGTCGTGATCGAACAGACCATCGAGGACATAGACAGCCTCGCTTTCGGTCGGGCTGATCGGCAATATGCCGAAGATCCATATTGGTCCGAGAGATGGCTGTAGAATTTGGATCCCGGTTCGCTGCCATAATGCAAATTGACGTCGCCGCGTTTGGCGGCTCGGTCGCTGGCCCGGAAGAATTGCCCATCGGATGAGGCGGTTGTTCCGTCTCCCCAGAGCAGCGAATGCGGATGGCGTGTGTGAGCATCTCGGATCGGGCATGGAAGGTGCGCATCCAACCGATCTGATGCGCACTGATCCCCTTGGAGGCTCCCGCCATGCGTTTCGGGCCAAGATTGGTGCCATCCGCCAACACGCCGGCGAGCATGGCGGAGATGTTCTGCGGCGTATCCCCTGTCCGGACATGCGTGAACTGATCTGCAAATCCAGTCCACTCATGCACCTCCCTGAGAAGGTCGGGCACTTCGACCAGAGGATACATTTCGCTGATTTCGACGTTCAACTCATCCGCTGCGGCGGGAATATCGCTCGCCCGCGGCGTTACGATCAGGGTTCCAGCCTCCAGCCTGACGCCATCGAGCTTTCCATTGCGCACGCGATAAGCAAGGCGCTTGAGATTGAAGTCCATCGTCTGCCGCACTTCGGCGAGCCACGCGGCGCCATCGCCCTGTACGCCGAGACCGAGCTTGCCTTCTTCCTTCATGGTGAGGAACGCGGGCTTGGGCATGAGGTGTTCGTCTATCGGCCGGAATGACCGGCTGCCGTCAACCCAGATATCCGCGGAGCGCAGCCGGTCACGCAAGTGAGCCAGAGTGGCAACCTCGTACAGCCGCCGATCCGGCTTTCCGCTTTCGAAGATCAGTTTTCGCTCGGTCGCTCCAAGATGCCCGACCGGCACGCGATCCGGCAGAACACGCCGTCCTTCCGCATAAAGCATTTTCAGGGTCGCGATCGCCGCAAGCAGCGGATCGTGTCGACGACGCGAGTGGAATGTGAACGCCTGAAGGAAGGCTCCTGCGAACTTGCGGACATTTCCATATTGCTCGGCTGCCATCACCAAAGGCGATACATCCCCGTCCTCCACCATCGCTTCAAGACCGGGTTTGATCTGCAGCAGCCGATGCCAGCCGACTTTCCGGTTTACCATCTCGATCGCGTCTTCATCGGCGTCATTGGCAGCCTGCAGAGCCAAAATCGTGTCGAGGAACAGTCGTAGCGCTTTCGATGTTTCTATGCGGGCGTTCATATGGCGCTGTTTTTTGCGGTTGTTGGCTTGGGAGAACAGCCGGCCGATCAGTTTGATGAACATTGTCACGGCATCGTCAGTGAGCTTCTGGCCGAGTTTGATGACTGCGCCACGATCGTCGCGCGCCGACGGCTGGCATTGAAGTCACCAGCAAGCCAGGCTGGGGTGGCGTCACCCTCGCGGATCATCTGGCCCCATCGCCCAGAGGGGGATGCGGGCCTGCAAGCGGGGTTCGATCTCGAGTGCGCGCAGGAATGCGATGCGTTCCGTCAACCCCGCCAAGTTCCACGCTCCTGGTGCATCTGGAGCAGAACGCAGCCAGTGGAAGCGCGTCTGGCCTATTGTCGGATCAACGTCCAACAGTGCATCGAGGGCTTCGAGTTTTTCCGGCGCCAGCTCGGAGATCAGAGCTGCCTCGGCACGACGCCGGGCAATGGCGCGGGCTGCCAACCCCATGCGTTCGATCATGGTTGCCACTGGCAGCAGGGCCCGGCGTTCTCGGTACGCGGCAATGATTGCTTTTGCGATCACCGCTCCCTGGTCTGTCGTTGAGGCTGCCTCGATGCCTGCCCGCAGTGCCGCGCGACGGTCCATGCCGGTTGGGCTTCTGATTTCCAGATAGCGCAGCAGGTGTGCGGTGTGATCGCGGCGAGTTTCCTCACGGCGAGCGTAAAAGGCAAATAGCCTCGGATCCGCATCGATCTGTTCGGCGACATAGTTGAGCATCGCGCTCGGAAGGATCTCGTTCGGCAGGAGTGCCCGGCCGGGATAGCGCATCAGGCAGAGCTGCACCGCAAAGCCGAGCTGATTGTGTTTGCGCCGGCGATGTCGATTTCCAGCCGATCAGCCGGCGATAGGGAATAATGGCGGATCAAGCTGTCTTCATCGGCTTGAATGTCGAAAAGCTCCTGTCGATCCTGAGCCTTGAGAAGGGTCCGCCGTGCCACCGTTTTACTCCTTACAACATGCGCTGGTGGCCAAACCTCTGTACGGAAACGGACGATTTCGTACAGGGGCAAAACGGCCTGTCCACAAATTATCTTGACAGGCTTTTGAACAGGCGGGATATTTCGGACAGCCTATTCGGACGAAATTCGACCTATGCCACGCACCTTTGCCTATGTCCGCGTCTCCACGACCGGGCAAACCACCGAAAACCAAATCCAAGAAATCGAAGCCGCCGGCTTCCAGGTCGAGCCGCGCCGGATTGTCACCGAGACGGTTTCCGGCAGCACCGCCATTGCGCAACGTCGCGGCTTTTCCCGGCTTATGGACAAGTTGGAGTCAGGTGACGTTCTGATCGTGACCAAGCTTGATCGGCTCGGCCGCGACGCGATCGACGTCAGCACCACGGTGAAGGCTCTGACCGAAATGGGCGTGCGGGTCTATTGCCTCGCGCTCGGCGGCGCCGATCTCACCAGTTCGGCCGGCACGATGACCATGAACGTGCTCAATGCCGTCGCGCAGTTCGAGCGCGATCTGCTGATTGAGCGAACGCAGTCAGGTCTCAAGCGCGCCAAGTTGGAAGGAAAGGCGCTCGGCCGCCCTTCGACGCTCAGCGACAAACAGAAGCAGGATGTGCGGGACGATCTCGCAACGGGGATGAGCGTTTCGGCGATTGCTAGGAAATTCGTGACAAGCCGCCAGACCATCATGCGGATTCGCGACGAGGGTTCACGATCCGTTCGACCTCAGCGTACGATTTTGAACTACTCTTGTTCCGACCCCAGCTTGCACGCTCCTTCAGTCTATCCAGTGCGGCGCGCAGTTCCTCCGCACGATCAGGATCGTCCAGCACGGCAAGGGATTTCGTTTCGGCAACGTCCTGCAGAAACTCCGTCGTGATCTCCAGGTCGTCCATCGTCTCGTAGCCGAAGGCGTTGTCCTGCCGCCACATCCAGGCTTCCGGCCCGCCGCAGTCTTCCTGCGGACAGTCGCCGTCTCCTCCCGTGCATGCTGGATAGTGAGCGCCCGGTTTGACTGACTGGCGCTCCTCCAGCCGGATCTCGTGCTCCCAGGGAATGTTGAGGTCGTATTCGTACAGGAACCGGCTCCCTTTGCGCAGCTTCAATTAGCCAAGCGTGATGGCCGGGGAACGGGCACCCGTCTCCCACGAGCCGTACCGCGCCGTGTGAATGATGAACTGGTAAAGGTGGATGCCTTCCCATCCCATCGCCACCTGAAGGACGCCATGAAACTCGCGCAGCGTCATCGTCGAGGCAACCTGAACCCGACGCCACACCATAGGGTTCACATCCTTTAGCCAGACGCGAAACTGCAGGATGAAAATCTCATCCTCCGAGGTTGCCGCCTCTCCGACTGTTTTCCTTGCTGCCCGTTTTGCACGCTTCACACCCGCCGACCCCGTCGAAGTTCAATGACGACGGCATACTCCGTTCCATCCCGCCCCACAAATCTTCATGCTCCCGCCAATGGAGATGACGACCTTATCGAGGTGCCATTTGTCGCCGAGCCGACCGGCGGATCGCCTGCGGATTTTGCCGGCAAAGTGCCGACCAAATTTCTCCGCCAGTCGAACGCTCTGGTGCGTGACGATGATACCACGAGCTGCCAACAGGTTCTCGACCATACGCAGGCTCAGCGGAAAGCGAAGGTACAGCCAAACGGCGTGTGCGATCACCTCAGCGGGAAATCGATGACGACGATAAAGAGGATCGCGGGCAGATTTTGTCATGCCGCCAGATCGCATAATTTCCTCGACAGCCCGTTAAGTTTACGATGCCCGATGGCGGCGAGATGAAGGCTTACGAAACCGTCAGTTTGTGAATTCCTTCTGCGAGCTAAAATACAGGGCACCGAAAGAAAGGAGCGCGATTGCCATAAGAGTGAGAAACCCCGCGTAGAGTACCGCTATCTTATAGTCGCCTCCGAAAACTCGGACGAGCATAATAGCCGATGGAGTACCAAGAAGCGCGCCGGCGCGAGACGTGTTCATGTAGAGCCCTGTTGCGAGGCCGACCCTCGTTGGCATCGAAGCCTGAAACCAGGCCATGCCTGCACCCATTACGGCTACGATGAAGGCAGCGTTCAGGAACTGAGCGGATAGAAGTATGGGGAATGAACTGAACACGTACAGCAAAGTACTGTAGGTAACACCACATGCCGATCCCACAATAACGACTGCTCTGGGAGATCTCTTTTGACTCATACGCCCTAGGAGTAGGAACAGAGGTATCTCAATCGCTGAAGTTGCAGAAAGCAAGATGCCCGCATAAGTCACAGGCAGTTTTAGTGTCTCAGTCACGATCAAGGGGGTCACCATCACAATCACCGCGTTGGTTGCCTGCAAAAGGACGAATGCGACCACCATGATCCCGATGTTCAAGGAGTTGAGCGGCCGGGCCTCTGAGGAAGAGGAAGGCGAAGGCGAGATGTCCGCCGGAAGAAACGGCGCCAACAAAAGAATCGGCAAGCTGCAAAGAGCTACAGCGATCAGCAGGCCGGGGAATCCTCTCCAGCTCATCAGGAAGGACGCTCCCGCTGGTCCGGCTACCCATGCTATGGAAAAGACAGCTCTCATCGTAACAACGTGACCGCGCCCTTGCTCGGTTGATCGAAGATACGAAAAAAAGAGCCCGATTGAGCTCGCCGAGGGGCCAAGCAGACCGATAGCAATAAGCAGTACTCCCCCAAATCCGTCTACAAACGCCAACAGCAACGCAGCGACCGCTGTCAGAATGATTGAGCCTACCACCGAGGCCTTGAGCCAGCCGAAAACGTCAGTGAAATGGGGTATCGCCAAGCTGCAAACGAGCGCGCTGATGTAGAAGGCCCCGAGGAAAGCGGCGGTCTGGCCCTCTGTCATGCCAATTCGTGTTCTCGCGAAGAGCGCGAGGTTGGGTGTGATGGCCGCACTCTGTAACCCGACCACAAGTGCGACCGCCCCCATCAGGACGAGCGGGATAGCGGACTTCAAATTCGGCCTGCTGCCGCTTGATGGAGGTAGGGGGTCATGACATCCACGACTTTATCCCACCTGAAATGTTTGTTCGCACGGTTGTAGCCTTGCTGCCCCATCCCAATGCGCATTTCTCTGGATGTAACGAGCTTTCGCAGTCGCTCAGTCAAGCCAACGGAGTCACCGGACTCGATCAGGAACCCGGTTTCTTCTTCGAGTATGACCTCATTGACGGCACCGACTTTCGTACCAATGCAAGGCAGAGAATGAGCCATTGCTTCAGCGTAAACGTGTCCGAAGGCTTCGGTCTTAGTCGGGAGCACGAAAATGTCGGCAGTTGCATATAGTTCCGAGATTTTCCCCTTGTCTGAAACGTGTCCCAGATGTCTGACGCGGGGTTCCTCCAGCGCGACGTAATTCGGCCCAGGATCCCCGAAGACGATAAGTTCCACCGAAGGAAGCTCAGCCCGGAGAACACGGAAGGCTTTCAGAAGCGTGCCGAGCCCCTTGCGGGCGTAATCGTTCCCGCCGAAAAGGATCGTGACCCGGTCGCGGTCCGGTCGGCGGATCGGATCGGGAAAATGGTTGATATTGACACCGGCAAAAGCCGTCACGACCTTCTCGGCTGGAATGCCATAATCGTAGATGACAGATCGGCGCACCTTCTCGGAAAAGGTAAAAACACAGGCCGCCCGGCGCATCAGCTCGCCCTGAAGCCTGTCAACGTGCTTTCGCACACGTGGCAACGCCCACTCGGGAAATTCGCGTGCACTCAATCTGGTGGTCCAATCATTGTATACAACGTATGGTACAGTGATCCGTTCGCTTGCGTACGGCGAGAAAAAGAACTCCCACTGGAATATCAAGGAAGGCTTGGACTGTAACGCATTGATATAGCTCTCGCACGCGCGGCTCTTTTCTTGGAATATCCATCGGTGGCGCTTGTATGTTCGTTGTGCGATTTCGCGATTGGGCACCCAAGTTGCTATTCTTGAGGCTAAGGCCGTTAGCCCAGACGGCTTCGGCTGGAAAACCTCCGTCAGTTCGTAGCGGCTTGCGAGTTCCTTGAAGAGAAAATGCCTCGCGCCTCCAACACCCGTGCTGTTGCTCGAATATTCTGGCTCTGACGAAGCGAGGCCAAGAATGCTAAAGGGATCGGGGTTCATGCCGGGGCACCTCGTACTGGACCGCGATGTCAATGAAGTTTTTTACTATTGTGTGTCCTATGTTCCCATCGGCGCTCATGATCGACTCTGGGTGATATTGGACGCCGTAAATCGGCAGAGACTGGTGCTCAACGGACATGATTATTTCGTCGTCCGTGGTCGCGGTCACATGTAGGTCCGAGGGTAAACTGCCAAGGGAAGTGCAGAGGGAATGATAGCGGCCTACACGAAGACAGCCTGAGACGCTGCGATAGAGAGCAGTCGGTGTCTTTAGACGGAGTTCCGCGTGCTTGCCGTGGACGGGTTCGCTTAGTCGATCAACAATGCCGCCGAAATGCTGAACGATACCCTGAAAACCAAGGCAAATTCCAAGCGTTGGTACCATTTCCACCTCGCAATGCTTCAGGATCTCGTCAAACGGGTATTCCGCGGGATGCCCCGGACCGGCCGATAGCACCAACGCGTCCCCAGAAAACCGGTTCAGTGCATCAATGGCGTCCCTGTAATTGACGACCTCGACATCATCTACGAGCTGTGAAAGCAAGCCCGCAGTGAGGTAGGTGAATGAATCATCGAAATCGATCAAGAGTACGGTAGCTTTCCGCTTTCCGAACCGGACTTGTGAAGGATTTGGCGCATCATTTGCGAAAAACGAGATCTTGTTGTTGGCTTCAGCGACTTCCTCCGATGGGACGGAGTCCCATGTGATACTTGATCCGGCCTGAATATGAGATGTCCCATGGATGATGTGCATCATCGCGATCGGGATGCCCGTATCAATCTCTCCGTTGAGCCGCACATAGCCGACAGCACCCCCGTACCAGTTCCGCGGCACAGGTTCGTATCTCTCAATCAGTTCCAGAGCCTTGGCCTTTGGAGCGCCCGTTAATGCTACTGACCACATGTGTGCAAAGAGGGCGTCAACGCTTGTACAGCCAGGCGCGAGTGTGCCCGTGATATAGTCGACGGTATGAATGACGTTTGAATAAAGCTCAATCTGACGATTTGCGCGCAGCGTAACAGACTCTGGCGTACACACTTTGGACAGGTCATTCCTGGCGACATCACAGCACATCATCAGTTCCGCCCTGATCTTATCGGAGTTGAGGAGGGTGCGGACTCTGGCTTCATCTTCGACCGCCGTCTTGCCTCGCGCGATGGACCCGGCTATTGGCCGCGCCTCCACCTCCTGTGCCCGGACTCTTACGAGCATTTCTGGCGATGTGGCGAGCAGGTATTCGGAGCTTCCGAGATTGAGGAAGAAGCTGTAAGGAGCTGGCCTCTTCCGGCAAATTCGTTCAAAAATTGCGCTGGGCAATTCAGTCATCGGTCTGCTGAACCGCTTGCTCATTACGATTTCAAAGACGTCTCCTTTGCCGATATGCTCCTTCACCCTCGCCACGGAATCCGTGTGGTCAGTGAGCGGACTGAAGGGCTCCGGGCTGCCTCGCCGCGAAGGTTTAGCCGAAGAACCGAATTTATGAATATGAATTTTTTCTTCATTAGTCTGCTGGGCATCGGCGAGCAAGAAGGACACACGCCGTGCGGATCGGGCTTCGGGATCGAACTCAAGAAACGTCGTGGGGAAATAGAGAATTGCATCCCGATGGCGGGCACCTCGCGGCTTCAGTTTCCCGATGCGATGCACGTCCAATGCTATATCGAATCCGAATGCGCCATACAGGCCCAGCAAATCACCGTCATTTAGTGAATCGGAAACGCCGCACCGAAGAAGACCATTAAGGAATGGCTGAAGAGGAACGTCGAAAGATGGATCATGGGCAGGTAAACTCTGCAGTATTGGCCCGACGAAGTCCTGATAGAGGGCAGTCCCAATGCTGCCCCGGGCGATAACTCTCATCCCTTCGGATGACGAATCTATTCGAATCGCCGGCTTGGAGAAAGCCAACGCCTTCCTTCGGTAGATGTCTGATGCATAATTGCAGTAAAAAATACCGCCTTCATCTCTGTCCAGATTTTTTACGAAATCGTGGTAGCTTGCGTCATAGTCGATGTCCTCGGCGACGGAAATCAAATTTGGAAAGTGAACGGGCTGGATGCCAGGCATAGCCACCTCATGACGATCAATTTAAAAAAACCCACGCCCAAATCATAAGGCGTTTGCGGATGGAAATGCATGTACTGTGCCAAAGCAGAAAAGCATTTATAAACAACGTGGCCCCCAATTCAGCAATGTCACATACCAGACATCGTCAGACACGTAACGTCGCAACAAGGAGTACGCTACAATGGAAGATCAGGCAGAGAGAACTGACGCTGGAGCGCACCGCCTTTGTTCGATTTCGCAAAGCCCTTGTCGCACAGGGCAATCGGGTGAATTGACCGGTGACAATGGTCTGAAATGGTGAATCTGTCGGTATCCTCTGATTCGTGGGAGGATGAAGTCGATGGACGAGGAGGCTTGCGATATCGAGGCGATCGCCGAGACAGTCGTTTTTTTGAGCTATTTCAAGAATCTGCCTGATGGCCGGCAAATCGCGAAGGTGAAATACCCGCTCCCGGAGGTGTTGCTGCTGTGTCTGCTGGCGGTGATCGCCGGAGCGGAAACCATCACCGATATCGCCCGCTTCGGCGAGAAGAAGCTGGCCCTGTTGCGCCGGTTCCGTCCGTTCCGCGAGGGCACGCCGGCTCATGATCATCTGGGCGATATCCTCGCCAGCCTGGATGCCGAGCAGTTTCAACGCTGTTTCGTGGCTTGGGTCGCCTCTCTGATTGGCGTTCCAGAGGGCGTGGTCGCCATCGATGGCAAGACCGTTCGCCGCTCCAAGGGGGTAGACAAGGACGCGCCGAGTCGGCCCGGGGAATCTCACCCCGAGCCGCTCACAGATCCGTACATGAACCTCTCGGTTCATACGGCTCGTGCCCCCCCCTGAAAGGCTGCCGCCTTCCGTTGGAACCGGTGGGCTCCTCCGGTCTCCCGTTGGCCCGTCGATCCAACGCGGGTGACCCCCTCCCTTCGCGCCATGGGCATTACCCCACTTCCTCACTACTACGGAGGAGTCCGTCCCAATGCTCCGCCTCGGTACTTTCGCCTCGCGGTTTTGGCCCCTTGTGCTTTTCCCTTCGCATCGGTGCGACTGGTTCCTGCAGTTCCACGCGAAAGCCTGCATCCGCTTCACGCCCCCTGTACGCCGGTCGCCGTCTGCCCAGTCATCAGGCCTCTGACAGACTTATCCAAGGAGATGAATGCGCTCCTGGTTTCGACGACACTTGTGACCTAACGACGCGTCATCGAGGGTTCACTTATGGCGCGGCGATCAGGATGAGACGCCGCCTCACCTTGATTGTCGCCGCGCATTCACTTGCGTTCGTCTCTCGGATATAAGACAGTTTGGATGCGGGCTGAGGCGGCCGGTGATCCCGGCCCATGGCGGCAACAAGCCATTCTGGGTCGGGGACGCTGGGACGCGGACGGACTTCGCGACATCGTGCGAGAGTATGTTGTAGGCAGCTCTTTTCCTGCTTAACGCTTAGCACCGCCTTGAAAAAACGTGAGCATTATGGACTCAAGTGCTCGGTACATATCGATACCGGTGGCTATCCCACACCCTCGGGACTTCGCAGCGGCAATCAATGGAGTTTCGGACTCCGTGACCACACAACCAACGAACATTGCACTATCGAGTTCAGAAACTTCCACGGGCAGATAGTCATGGCCCTCCATCCCGGCTGGCGTTGCGTTGACGATGAGTTCGTATCCCCGCGGACTGGATGAACCCGAATGGACATCGCCTCTGACCTTTCGGAGCTTGTCTATCAACGCGTCTCGTCGCGCCTCATCTAGGTCGTGAACAGCCAAAGAATCAACGCCGGCTTCCAAAAGAGCCAATGCTATTGCCGAGCCGGCTCCCCCTGCACCAACCAATAGCGCCTTTTTTCCTGCGAGCTGAGCGCACCTGTCGCTGGCCGCATGCACAAAGCCCAAGCCATCGACCATGTCGCCATGCCACTGACAGTTTTCGTTCCGTCTCATGATATTTACGGCGTTCAAGTGTCCGGCGCGATCCGAAACCGTGGGGCAATGCTCAAAGCAGGCGAATTTATGAGGTACGGTGACGACGATGCCGTCGCAGTTTTTGGTCTGGTTTGCTGCCTCGAGGAATGAAGCGACGTGATCCGCGGCGACGTGCGCCGGGAGCATTACGGCATTTATTCCTGACCGTTGGAATGCGGAAGACATTCCGGTTGGCGACTTAACCTGATCTATCGGGTCGCCAATGATGTAATAAAGGCGGGTTTTGCCGTCGATCGATACCACCGTGTTTACTCCTACCAATCGAATGGCTAGTGCCTCAATTGCCCGATGAAATCTTTCAGTCGCGAACTTTTCGGGTTGCTGAAAAACTCTTGCGGCGTTGCTTCCTCCGCGATGGTGCCGCCGTCCATGAAGACGATCCTGTCCGCCACCGAGCGTGCAAAGCCCATTTCATGCGTAACGCAGACCATTGTCCTGCCCTCACTCGCCAGCTCCTGCATCGTCTGCAGGACTTCGTTCACCATCTCCGGATCGAGGGCCGAGGTAGGCTCGTCGAACAAAAGAACCTGCGGCTCCATGCAAAGTGATCTCGCAATAGCGACACGCTGTTGCTGACCACCCGAAAGCTGGCTCGGATATTTGTGGGCCTGATCGGCGATCCTGACCCTTTCCAGGTATTGCAACGCCTTAGCTTCGGCTTCCCTGCGGGGAAGCTTCAAGGTCCAGATCGGCGAAAGCGTACAATTCTCAATAACCGTCAGATGGGGGAAGAGGTTGAACTGCTGAAAGACCATGCCCACCGCCCGCCTGATTTGATCTCTCGACTCTTCGGTCAACTCGCATCCGTTCACACTGATGCGCCCACCATGATGGTCTTCCAGACCGTTAATGCACCGAATCAGCGTCGACTTCCCGGAACCGGAAGGGCCGCAAATCACAACCTTCTCGCCGGAGCCAACATTCAAGCTGACGCCCTGGAGAACCTTGAAGGTGCCATAGAGTTTTTCGACCTTCTCCAGGCTGATCACCGATTTAGATGACCGGGAGGCGTTCGGGAAACCGGCTTTCATTACCGCTGCTCCTGCAAAGCCTCAGCTTCCTTGACACATTCGATCATTGAACGCGCCTTGTTCATACATTCGTTGTATTCGTCGGTCGCATTTGATGCGTGTGTGATGCCGCCCCCGCATCGCATCGTAATCTGATCGCCATCGATCCAGGCGGAGCGCAGGATAATGGCTGTGTCCACCGAGCCGTCGAAGCCAATCAACCCGACGACGCCGCCATAGGGCCCGCGCGCCTGGCGCTCGACGTCCTTGATGACTCTCATCGCCGCTTGCCTCGGGGCTCCCGTCACCGCCGACGGCGGGAAACAAGAGAGAACGGCTTGGATGGGGTTCAGGTCTTGCCGAATGCCCGCTTCCAGAACTGTGAAGAGGTGCATGACGCTGCCAAGCTTGCGGACTTCAAGCTCAACGGGCATGCGCACGCCACCGTTGTCGGCAATCGCTCTGAGGTCAACGATGGTCTCATCGACGATCATTTTTTGCTCTTCCAGATCTTTTTCAGAACCCAGGAGCTCTTGCATTATTGCTTGCGTTTCTTCTTCGGTTTCGCCGATGCGACGGGTGCCGGCATCCGTTTCGACGGTCAACAAGCTGCCGTTCTTGCGAAGGTGCATGGCCGGCGACGCTCCGATGAGTGTGATGGCTTCTCCCCGGACGAGAAAGATATGTGGGGAGGAATTGCGCCGCCGCATCACCTCAAAAACGGCCTCTGGCGTTGCAGAGGTCGATTTGGACAGTCCCACCGATAGAATTGCCTGCTGCAACTCGCCTCTAGCGATGCGGGACTGGATTTCGCCAATTCTGCCAACATAATCCTCCGTCGAAACGTCAACGACCCAATCGACGGCAGATCCAGCCGCGAGTTGGGACTGCGCTCCTGATGGCCGTGCTGCAAGGATCTCGTCAACAATGTTCTTGCAGGCTCCATAACTGTACGTCTTGTCCGCATCTTCGGTTTGAATGACAGTGACTGCAAACGCGCTTGCGTCGACGTGGTCAACGACCAACATTTTTGACACCAGCCAGAACTGTTGTCCAATCGTGTCGCCATCGTCGTAGGGAAGATAGGTAAACACGCCCCCTTTGAACGGAACCTTGTCGAATTCCGCGCAGTCCTGCTGCTGATGCGGCGATAACTGGGTCAGACGCTCAGCCTCGCTCTGCGACAAAGGAGAGGTCTCTAGCCCGAAATACGTGAACTGCGGAGGCAGCCCACCGCCGGCGGAACGCTGCAAGATGAACTTGCTAAACGGTGCGGCCTGCAAGCAGAGAACTTCCATCTGTTCGCGGGAAAGTTCGAGGCGGTCCACAATCCGCGTGAGCTGTGTGTCGTGCATAACATTGTCTCCCAAGTGAGTGCGGTGACCCTAGGATCATTGACGCTTGTTGACAACACAGCGTTCTTCACTACCGTATGTCATAAAGACAATGGACGAGCGAACGATTGTGTTTACCTTACGCCAGATCGAAGTGTTCAACGCCGTCATGGAAACCGGGTCCGTGGTTGGTGCGGCGGAGATGCTCAACGTTTCCCAACCGGTTGTCAGCCGCATTCTGCGCCATCTTGAAGACCAGACCAAGGTGCCCCTTTTCGAACGCTCAAAGGGAAGGTTGCAACCGACTGCCCATGCCGCGCTGATTTTCAGTGAGGTTGCCACCGTATTCCGAAACATACGCAGTCTACAGGACTCGATGCGTAGGATGGCGGTCGGGGAAGATATGATCATCCGCGTCGGGGCATCGCCAAGTCTGGCGGCAAATCTGGTTCCACGAGCAATGTTGCGGTTGCGCAAGCGTTACCCGAAGCTGATCATGCGGCTTGACGTCTTATCAATCTCCCAGGTCACCGACTACCTCGTCTTCGGAGAGGGAGAGATGGTTATCGGCGTATACCAGCAGGATCACCCGTCGATTTCGACGCAGCTTCTGGGTTCAGGGGAGATTGTCGCCGTCACGCACGGAAAGGCCGCGGACCAAGTAGGCTCGCTGGACGAGAAGGGTCTCGCTCACCTGTCTTCCACTGATCTCATCGGCTTTGAAAGCACAACGCCGCATGGTCGCTCCATAACAGGGTACCTTGCGAACAGAGGGCTGCGGTACGAGCCGACCACCATTGTGCGCTTTGCTGAAACTGCGTGTCAGATGGTTGATGTCGGTTTGGGTTCGGCGTTCGTCGACAGTTTCACCGCAGCGGGATTTGCCGACCGGAATATTTCGATCCACCGGTTGCCGCAGCCGCCACAAATGGGCGTCTATGTGCACACCCATATTGAACGCGGTTTGTCCTCATTCGGTCGTGTGCTGCGCAGTAGCCTCACCACTGAAGTGGAAGACAGCGGCAAGCGTTTCGAGGCGCTCCTTGCCTGAATTCTCTTCAGGCAACCCGGCCTGCGTTCAGAACCGGGAGCGCGCCCTGTTTTGAAAGCCGACCACGCAGTTCGCCGACGTCGACTTCCCCAGACCGTGAGAGCGAAATGGCGGCAGCGACACCAGCTGCCTGGCCGGTGGCGAAGGCAGTCCCCATGACGCGAACTGAGCCGTACGCCTCCCGGTCTGCACCGATCAAACGGCCAGCTACCAGCAAATTTGCTATGGGAGTCCTGATCGCGTCGAACGGGATGCCGAAATACCCTTGGCCACCCACGGGAATGTACTCTTGCACACCAGGTGCATGATGGATTTCCATTGGCCAGCCGCCAAAGGCCACCGTATCTGAGGGAATCTTCGCCTCGAGGATGTCGTGTGCGGTAACGCGGCCGATGGTTTTTGGTCGCCGGCTCTCCCGAATGCCGATCTGGGGGCCCGTCGAAGCGAGGTAACAGTCTTTCAAAATGGCATTGGTCTGCCTGAGACACTCAACCAGCCGCCAACCGCATTCTCGAGACGTCATTTCAGCGAGGCTGAATCTCTCTCCGTCGCAAGGATTTGCTTCAAGATCCAGTGCCATCCACCAGATCTCGGAAGAACCGGGAACCCTCAGTTGGACGCCGCCATTCTCGCGGGCGACAATTGGAGGTTTCGACATATTAAACCGCTCCGCCGCCGCTCTGAAAAGGCTGCGATCAAGACCCCATTCCGGCGGAATCCCGCCGATACGGAGAGGAAATGACGCGGGCTGAACATTCGCATTTTGGTGGCCAAGACTGCGGTCGGCAAGAAAGCAAACATTACCTTCCCCTGACGCGTCGACGACAGCTCCCGCTGCGATCCGGATGTTGCCAAAATGCCCCGACACCTCGATTGAGGCAACGCGGCCATCGACGACTTCGACGCCGGAAACAACTGCATGATAAAGAACAGTGACACCCGCTGCTGCGATAGTGCGATCCAGAGCCAGCTTCATGGCCTCCGGGTTCAACGGCACAATCCAATTTCCAGTCGTCTTGAGACGGATCGGCATTGCCGGAATGCCCAAGCTTTCGACATTATCAAGAATTTCCGCCGCCACGCCGCCGACTACCGCCATCGGAGCCTCACCACTTGTGTAAAGGCCGCAATAGGCTAGGACCGATGCAGCCGTTGCAGCGCCTCCGGCGAAGGCATAACGCTCGATGAGCAAGGTCTTCGCCCCTGCTTTTGATGCAGAACATGCGGCCGCAACACCCGCAGATCCGGCGCCGACAACGACGACATCGTAGTTCCGGTTCGAACGGCTTGTCTGTGACTCAGTGATCATGCTCGCGACCTCTCAGATTGCGGTGCCAGTTCCCGCATGCTGCGCCGCAAACTGGGTGGATCACTATTTCGAAAACCGGGCATACCCATGTCCTGAGGCTATATGACGGGTAGCTTATTTTATCTGTAATCACCACGTCGCTCCACGGCTACTGGATCTTGATGCCAATACTTCGGTTTTCCTGAACAATAATCTACGTATTTCCTGAAGGATTAAGACCATCTTCGCAGTGGCGTCGAACTGAGGGCTGCTTGCGCCATATGCCATTAGGACATAGAGTTCGTTGGTTTTTGTCAGTGACGTGACGACAGGGAAGTGGTTCTGTGAAGCAGCACCGAACGGCAGTTTCGGGACATTGAAAGGGTGAACGCTATGAAGATCAAAATGTATGCTGCGGCACTGGGGATCGCAGCCTTCTCTAGTGGAATTGCATTTGCCAACGGCACGCTCGACCAGGTCAAAGGACGGGCTGAGTTGTTGTGCGGGGTCGGCGAGAATTTTGCGGGCTTCTTCTCTCCGGACGCGACCGGGAAATATTCCGGCTTCGACGTCGATTTTTGCCATGCCGTGGCCGCGGCAACACTCGGCGATGCAGCGAAAGTGAAGTTCCTCCCCGCGACGCCATCGGCACGGTTTCCGCAGCTTCAGTCAGGCCAGGTCGACCTTCTTTCCCGATCTGTCACGGACACCTTTAGCCGAGACGGAAGCCTTGGCCTCGATTTCCCCGTCATCATGTTCTACGATGGCCACGCATTGATGGTCGCCAAATCTCTCGGAGTAGCGTCCGGCAAGGATCTTGACGGCGCCAACGTCTGTACGCAAACCGGACTTTCGACCGAGGTCATCATCGCGGACTACTTCAAGTCGAACAAGATGACGTACAAACCGGTTGTCTTTGACTCCCGTGATCAGGCCTTGGCAGCCTTTGAAAGCGGACGCTGTGACGTCTTCTCATCGGACCGCTCAACGTTGTTCGCTTACAGGGCGGCGCTCAAAAATCCGGACAACTACGTCGTCCTCGACGATACGATCTCCAAGTCATTGAATGGTCCAGTCGTCCGCCATGGTGACAACAACTGGGAAGATATCATTCGATGGACGGGCTATGCACTGATCGCAGCAGAGGAATTCGGCGTAACCTCCAAGAACGTTGATGAGGTCAAGGCGGATCCCGCCGCTCCGGCGGAAGTGCGTCGCTTGTTGGGTGTTGAAGGCGACTTTGGGGCGATGCTCGGCCTCCCCAACGAATGGGCGTATAATGTCATCAAGTCGGTGGGTAACTACGGCGAGATATACGAGCGCAACCTTGGTCCTCAGGGCAAGGTAAAGATCCCTCGCGAGAAAACCCTCAATGCATTGTGGAAAGACGGCGGCGCCATGATCGCCCCGTCGTTCCAGTAACCGGGCGATCGAGCGCCATGGACGCGCAACACTATCGAGCTACGCACCCCGGCGCGCGGTCTGAAACAAAGAAAAGCGACCTGGGCGGAATAGCTGCCCAGGTCACGCTGGCAATCTGTCTGGCCGCAGCCGGTTGGTACGTGACGTCGACAACGCTTCACAATCTAAGCACTCGCGGCATCACGACTGGCTTCAATTTCCTAGGCAGGCCTGCCGGCTTCGATGTAGCGTTTTCGCTTGTTCCATTTTCCTCGGCCAGCCCGATCTGGATGGCACTGGTTGTCGGAATAACCAACACCCTGTTTCTGGCGGTCATGGCGGCGGTTTTCGGAACCCTGCTTGGTCTGGGAGTGGTCGCTTTGCGACTGTCCCCTAGTCCCGCGGCTTCCAAGCTTGCCGCTGGTTACATTGGGCTCTTCAGAAACACACCAGTCTTGCTGCATTTGTCGTTTTGGTATTTCGCGGTCTTTTCAGCTTTGCCAGGCGTGCGAGAAGGCTTTTCCACGGGTAACGTCGCCTTTTTGAATAACCGAGGGCTATTTCTCCCTGCCCCGGTTGCCGACAACTGGGTTTGGGCATTGGCATGCCTGGCCGCGCTGCTACCCGTGGTAGTCGCACGTCAGGTGGGTGGACAGCATCCAACATCGACTTTCGCCCGACTTGACCTTTCGCTGATCGGCGGTGGGTTGCTTTTCTGCCTTGTCATCGCCCTTGGTGTGCAGTCGTGGGATTTGCCTGTGCCTGCAGGCCTTGGGATCAGGGGCGGTTTGCTCGTGATTCCAGAGTTGCTGGCGGTGCTTGTGGCGATGTCGATTTATTCCTCGGCATTTATCGCCGAACTGCTCAGGGGCGCAATCCGCAGCATCGACACAGGGCAAACGGAGGCAGCGCAAGCACTTGGTCTCACAAGGAACGTCGTAGCAAGACACGTCATCATTCCCCAGGCCATTCGCCTCGTGATCCCACCTCTTACGAACCAATACGTCAATATGATCAAGCAAACCGCAATCGTAGCATCGATCGCGTTTCCCGATTTAATGCTCATTTTCGGCAAGACTGTTCTGACACAGACGGGGCAGGCAATAGAATGCCTGACAATCGTGACAGCCGTCTATCTTAGCATAAGCCTCGCTTGCTCCGGGTTGATGCACGCCTATTCCAGAGCTCTCAATGCACAGGGAGTGCGGCGATGAAGGGACCGAGAGAAATGACTTTGTCTGTCCTGCATCCTGTGACCGGCCGGTCTCCGACCGCAGTTCGCGAGTTCACAAAAAAACTGTTTGGGGACCGCAGGAGCACCATTGCTACAATCCTTGCCTTCCTGGTCGTCATCGGTGTGATCCTGCCCGTCTTCAAGTGGGCGGTGATCGATGCGGATTTTGTCGGCTCTGGCCCCCAGGACTGCCACCGCGCAGGCGCGTGCTGGGTCTTCGTGATCGAGAAATTCGGGCAACTGGCCTACGGCTTCTACCCGGAGGCGGCGCGATGGCAGGTCAATGTGTCGCTGTCCGTTCTACTGGCCGGTTGCGTGGCTGCTTTCGCGTTGGCGCGACACTATCAGATCATCCTCGCGGTTCTTGTTTATCTCCTCACCGTTGTGACCAGCTTCAATCTTTTTGGAGGTGGCATTCCGGGAATGACGTTGGTACCCGTTGAAAAATGGGGCGGCCTTTCGATCACGCTGTTGCTCTTCACGATAGGCATGGGCATCTCATTCGTCTTTGGCGGAATATTGGCGCTTGGAAGACGCTCCGAGCGGCCCCTTATACGGGCTGTATCGTCCTTCTACGTCGAGTTCATGCGCGGTGTGCCTTTGATTGCCATCCTTTTTGTTGCGGTGGTCCTGCTTCCGCTCTTTCTACCGGGCGGGGCGGAAGCCAACATGTTCATGCGCGTTCTGGTCGGCATTTGCTTGTACACGTCATCGTACATGGCCGAGGCCATCAGAGCAGGGCTGGACGCGGTGCCCAAAGGGACCCGAGAGGCTATCTATGCGTTGGGCCTTTCACGGTGGAATGGCGAAAAGCTGGTGGTTTTTCCGCAAGCCCTCATTGTTGCTCTGCCTGGCCTGATCAATACATTGATCGCACTCGTTAAAGACACATCGCTCATACTCATCGTAGGGATGCACGATTTTCTGGGTTCGACGCAGTTGGCGATGGCAGATGTGGCGTGGGGAAATGTGCTCTGGGAGGGTTATGCGTTCGCAGGGGCGGTCTACTTCGCCCTTTGCTTTGGACTATCCGCTATCGGCAGCCATATCGAACAACGCGCAGACCGATATCGGCTGCCCAAAAAAGCCTGATCCGGCCTGCGAGCGATCTCGATCGAACAACGGTGCCCAAGGTTGCCTTCATCTGTGCCGAGCTAACCTTCCGGCCGATCCTCGACTGACATTCGGAATCGGAAGGACCAGATTGATCGAAGGTGCCCGCCAGTTTGGGTCAGCCGCCAATTTGCCTGGGCTCTCCGTTTTCGGAAAGTTCCAACTGCATCTCCGCAGCGACCTGCTGGAGAACAGCTTGGAACGCCGTGAGTGCAGGTCTGGCTGCGCTGGTCTCACGGATGGCGAGGCAAACGGTGCGGTCAATTGCAAAGTCAGCAGGGCGTCGGAAAACCACATTCGATGGCGCAAACGACGTTGCCAAACGCGGAACCATCGCAAGGCCACATCCACTCCCGACGAGCGCAAGGCCTACGCCGAAATTGTCTGTTCGATGGCGGACTTCAGGCCTGAAGCCACCGAAGGTGGAACAGACATAAGCATGGAGTTCCGAGAACTCACTGCTGGCGCTCGTGCTGATCCAAACTTCACCCGCCAGGTCACCTAATCTGAATTGCTGAGCTTCGTCAGCCAGTTTGTGTGATGCCGGCATTCCAATCACGATTGCGTCCGAGCAAAGCGGGAGCGCAACCATTTCAGGCGGACGTGATCGACGCATGTACCGATAGTCGTCGATCAGGATGACATCGAAACTGCCTCGAATAAGCGCCGGTATCGCCTCTTCCGGGTTCATCTCCTGAGTTTCGATCTTCAGATTGGGATATTTGCGTTCCATCATCGGGAGCGCCCTTGGAAGGATCGTGCCAAGCGTTGTCTCGAGCGACGCAATTCTTAGGATGCCGCTGATCGAACCAGAGAGCATTTCCAGTTCAGTCTCGGCCTGCTCCATTTTCGCAAGAATTGTTGTCGCGTGCTCCACCAGCCGCTGGCCCGCCTCGGTGAGGAGAAGTCGCCGCCCAACCCGTTCGGTGAGCGGCACGCCTGCCGACATTTCGAGTTGCGCCAGGCGTTGCGAGATCGCGGAAAGCGATAGCGCTAACGCCTCGGCGACGGCCGTGATCGTGCCGCGGGAATTTAACTCGACAAGTATTCTGAGGCCTTTAGGGTCTAACATTGGGGATCCCGTCCTCTCCGCTGCAGCCACCGCGATTCAATTCGGCGCCAGCGAGACTGAATCGTTACGCCAGAAGGCCTGTCGATCTCAACCATGTTTCAGTTGGACGCCAGTAATCTTCTCGGTTTTGGTCCCCGCAGAAAAGCTCGACGGTAACCGGATGCTCGAAACCATCCGCGATAAGACGCTCGACGATACCCTTTACATCGACCATTCCCATTCCGAGCGGCACTGAGACAAAAGCGCCTCGTTCGGGATCGACCATCACACGCTTTCTCTCCTGGTAGGACAAATCACAGGACCCCTGAGGTACCGTGTCCTTGAGATGCACGTACTTGATCCAGGGCTTGAGCGTTTCATACGGTCGCGGGTAGGTGCTTTCGCCGTTAACCGCGAAATTGGCGATGTCCCAGCAGAGGGCGTAGTTCTCCGATCCCACTCTTTCAAGCAGTTTGCGGGTGCCGTCGACACTCGCCGTCGGGTCCTTGGCATCATCGCGGTTGAAGACGTTTTCGACGAGCAACGTGACGCCGAGTTCCTCGGCCCGGCGGACGATTGGGGCAACGAGTTCGACGTAGCGGTCGATTGCGGCGTCAGTGTCCAGTTTCGCGGGGCCTGCCATGCTTTCGGAATAACCAGCGCCCAGCTCTGCCGCCTGCTCCAGCGCCTGGAAGACAATCTCGAGCTGCTCATTCGCGTCCAGCGTATGTGAGAGCGGCATGCCACGGGTGCTAACGGAATGGACCCGGACACCATAAGCCGACTGCAGCCGCTTGATCTGCGCGACGCTAAAGTCGAAGTAGTTCACCTTGTAATACAAATCGACATGCTCAAGACCCCAATCCGCTGTCGTTCGGAAGATGTCCTCCAGCGACAGGTCCTGCATATCCAGAGCAATTGCGCCGAGACTAAACCGCCGTGCGGACATTGTTGCCTCCTGCCAGTTGGGAAAGGCCCGGGACATCGCGGTATGAACGCATTGGTCTCCACCCGAAGAGCTCAAAACACTTCTGCGTACTTACAAGAGAGGGGTTCTCGCCAGCAACCTTTGCAAGAGATTGGACCTCGGCGAGACGTTCGGGGAAATGCCGGGAGACCAGATCCTCAATCGAGACGGTACCGACGGCGGAATCCGGGGCAGCAAGGAGAATACGCTCGTATCCGATCTTCGGTGCTCTGAGCCCGCGCTCGATGGCTTCCAATGCGTCTTCGCTGCGAAGGTAGGACCACATGCGGTTGACGAGCTCGCCATCCGGGTCGGCGAGCCAGTCTTGGTAGCGAGCGATTGACTGCGGCTTGTCCGGGAACAGAACGCCGGTGAAACGCAGGCAAAGAATCTCCAAACCGTATCGGACATGGAAGCCACGAGCGAGGATTTCACCCATAAGCTTTGTGGCACCGTAATTGTCGTCGGGCTGTCGAGGATGATCATCGTCCATCGGCAGATAGTCCGGCGTCCAGGGCTTGACCCATGAGATCGGGCCGATGGCGCAGATAGAGCTGGCGAATACAATTCGCTTGATGCCGGCGCGGCGGGCGGCCTCGAAAACATTGAACGTTCCGACGACGTTCACTTCAATGATTTCGGGATAGCGTTCCCACTCGATTGGGTCGGAAATGGCTCCGAGATGAACGACAGCGTCGAAGCCCTTCATGAGGCCTGAAAGTTTATCAAGGTTGCTGAGGTCACTTTGTATCCACACGCTATCCAGTCCTTCGGGAGCCGGGGCGAGATCAAGGCACGCAATTTCGTTGCCCTGCTTAAGCAGATTCAGGGCCAGCCGTTGGCCAATTTGTCCGGCCGCGCCGGTTATGATCACTTTCATTGTAGTCTCCGATTGATTGTGGTCGCGCCGCGGGGCCACTGTTCAGTGCAAAATCTGTCCGAGGAACGCCTTTGTGCGGCTATTCCTAGGGGTGTCGAAAAATTCACCAGGCGGCGCCGATTCCACGATCTCACCGCTATCCATAAAGATCACGCGGTCAGCGACGCGACGCGCGAACCCCATCTCGTGCGTCACGCAGATCATCGTCATCCCGTCGGCGGCGAGCGCGACCATTGTGTCGAGGACCTCCTTGACCATTTCGGGATCGAGTGCCGATGTAGGTTCGTCGAAGAGCATGATCTTCGGCCGCATGCAAAGCGCGCGCGCGATCGCCGCCCGCTGTTGCTGGCCGCCGCTGAGTTGGGTCGGGTATTTATCGGCTTGATTTTCAATCCGCACCTTCTCGAGGTGTTCCATCGCCACCGCCCGGGCATCGCGCCCGGACATCTTTCGCACATGGATCGGCGCAAGCATGCAGTTCTCGATGATGGTCAGGTGGGGAAAGAGAGCAAACGACTGGAAGACCATACCCACTTCCCGTCTGACGGAGTCGATCGCCTTCAGTTTGCTATCAACCTGGGTGCCGTCCACGAGGATTTTGCCCTCTTGGTAGGTCTCCAGTTGGTTGATGCATCTGATGAGCGTGCTCTTGCCCGATCCCGATGGTCCGCAGAGGACGACGCGGCCGCCCGTTGGAATGGTCAGCGATACGTTGCGCAGGACCCTAAAATTTCCATACCACTTGCTAACACCCGCGAATTCGATCGCGGCACCTTGTTGTTCTACTGAAGTCAAAGTCTGAACTCCTTGGACATTGCACGGTCATCAGCGTCGGCCGACGGACATCAGCATCTCGGCCATTTCCCCAAATTTGATGATCGAACAACACATTGCGAAGTAAATCACGCCGATGAAGACGAACCCTTCGGCCGAAAATCCGGTCCACTGCGGATCGGATATCGCCAGCCGCGCAGTGCCTACGAGATCAAACTGCGAGATGATGACGATGAGGGTCGTATCCTTGAGCAGGCTGGCAGCCAGACTGACGAGCGGCGGGACGACCAGCGAAAACGCTTGGGGCAGAATGACCAGGCGCACCCGCTGGAGCCTCGTGAATCCGAGGCTGTCTGCCGCCTCATACTGAAGGTGCGGGATCGCGTTGAGACCGCTCCGCACGATCTCGGAGAAGTAGGCGGCAGCGACCAACAGCAGCCCAACAAGAGCGCGGAAAAGCGTGCCGATTTCGAGCTGTACGGGAAGGAACAACGGTACAATGATCGTCGCGATGAACAGGACCGCAATGATTGGCAGCGCCCTCATCACTTCCACGAACCACAGGCACAACATGCGCACTGCTCCGTTCCTCGACTTGCGTCCCAGCGCAATCAAGGTCCCAAGCGGAAGTCCGAGCAAGATGGTGCTTACCGACAGAACGATCGTGATCGGAAGTCCACTCCAGAGTCGCTCAGGAACTGGGGCGAGGCCGAAGACGCCGCCGCTCAGGAGAACGAAGGAGGCGGCGAGTTGCGCCAGCCAGAGGAGTGGCAAGGCGCGAAGCAGGGTCTTGGTGCCGGTCGCGATTGCCATGAGCGACAGCACCAGGCAAGCCGCGAATAACGCGCAAAGCGCGACCACCCGCCCGATCTCTTCCAGAGGGTAGAAGCCAAACAGAATGAAAGACATTTTGTTCGTCAGGAATGTCCAGCACGCCCCACCGGGGTTCGCGCGGCATTGGGATGCGTCCCCTGTCCAGGTCGCGTCGACGATTGCCCATCGGAAAATCCACCAGAAGAACGCCAGCGCGAGCGCACCGAGGACAATCGTGGTGGCGGACTTCGCGGGTGTGCCGAAGTAGACTTCAAGCCGCTGCTTCATATCAACGCCTCCTGTCCAGAGAATTGACGAGGAGAGCGCACGCAGCATTGATAGCCATAAAGAGAGCCGCGAGGGTGACCACAGACTCGATAGCGCGGCCCGTATTCTGCATGATCTGGTACGTTACGGACATGATCTCGGGGTAGCCGACAGCCACGCCCAAAGGCGTCGATTTTATGATGTTGACATAGATGTTGATCGTCGGCGGGATCGCGAGCCGCAGAGCCTGCGGCGCGATGACGAGTCGAAACGCTTGTCCTCTGTGCAGTCCCAGCGCGGCGGCTGCCTCGGACTGGGGGCGGGGCACCGAGAGAATTGCCGCCCGGATAACCTCCCCCATCTCCGCGCCGAAGTAGAAGGCGATGCCGAACGCCAATGCCCCAAACTCGTTGCTGAATGTGAGGCCGCCGTTGATGCTGAACCCTGCCAACGCCGGTATCTGGTACCGGGCAGTTCCGAATACGACCGCGACCGCGCTGGTTGCTAGGATCGGGACCAGCCACCGCGGACGCGATTTCATGAAGCGGGCCGCAAGACCGACAACGGCGAGGAGCGTCCCGACGAAGAGCCATGGCACCGAGAATTCCGCTGACGGAACGACTATGCCCCTATTGGTGAAGTAGATCGCGCCGAACGTCGCCGACGCTGCGCGCGGCGGCGGCAGTTGAAGGAGCGCCAGATATAAAAAAACCAGGAAGATTATCAGCGGCACGTTTCGCACAACATTGACGTACGAACGCCCTATCCGCGCCGCGAGCGGGTTGTCCGAGAGTCTAGCGAGGGCCGCCACCAAGCCCAGCAGCGTCGATCCAACCACCGCGGTCAACGCGACGACCAAGGCGTTGGCGAGACCAACCCCGATCGCGGCCAGGTTCGTCGAACCTGGCGGCAACGGAATGACGCTCTGCGAGATGCTGAATCCAGCAGTCCCAAACAGGTAGTCGAAGCTGATGCCGAGTCCGATTTCCTGCAGTCTCTGCTTCCCGACCGTCAACCCGACGACGAGAAAGCCCAGAACTGCGCTGGCTGCTGCGACCGATGCGGCGTGGCTCCGCCAAGGCGCTTTGGTGGCGGAGCCGGGGGTCGTGGATGTCGCTTGCATGTCAGGGCGATCCGATCGCATCAGCGCCACGGCGGCGAATAGATGAGTCCGCCATTGGACCAGAGGTTGTTGACTCCGCGCGGTATCTTCAAGGCGGACTGTTCCCCGAGGTTGCGCTCGTAGATTTCGCCGTAATTGCCGACCGCCTTCATAACTTTGACCACCCAGTCGTTGGCGAGATTCATCTTCGTACCGATATCACCTTCGGCCCCGAGCAGACGGCGCACTTCGGGATCTTGGCTCGTCTTGGCGAGTTCCTCGACGTTTGCGGATGTGATCCCGAGCTCTTCAGCCGTAATCGTGGCGTTAATCGTCTGCCTGACGAGGTTCGTCCACTCTGGGTCTTTCTCTAGCACGACCGGCGAGAACGGCTCTTTTGAGATCGTGGTTTCAAGGATGATATTGTCATCCGGGTTGCCGAGCGACGTGCGGAAGGAGGCAAGCACAGGCGGCTCCTGGCTGATGGCATCGCAGCGGTCGGACTTGTAGGCGTTGAACGCGTCATCGATCTTATCGAAGTTGACTTGGGTGTATGTCATGCCATTCTTGCGGAAATAGTCGTCAACACTCGAGATGTTGGTGGAGCCGGTAATGTTGCAGATTGCTGCGCCGTTCAGATCCTTGGGGCTGATGACGTTTGCGCTCTTTTTGACCATGAACGCATTACCCGAATAAAAGTAGACCCTGGGAAAATCGTATCCCAGCACGGCGTCGCGTGAGACCGTGTATGTCGTCGACGTCGTAATAATGTCGACCTCGCCAGTCTGCAGGGCGGTGAACGTCTGCACGAATGACATCGGCTTGTAGACGAACTTGCTCGGATCGTTGAAAAGCGCGGTGGCGAGCGCACGGCAATAGTCAACGGCAAATCCTTTCCAATTGCCGCTAGGGTCCGGCGTGTGGAAACCCAACCCTTCAGGTTGACCTCCACAGTAAAGCTCACCGCGGGCCTTGATCTTATCGATCGCCGCGCCAGCATGAGCGTCAATAGTCATCGCAAACAATGCCAACGTCGCCGCTGTGGCAGTCACAACTTTTCTCATATTTCAGTTCCCCATTTTGTATAGATACGCACCCTGGTGGTGCCTTGTCCTCCCGTCGTCCACACCCCGCGCAGAACACGTGGGCAGCCAACAAGACGACGGTACGACAAGAAATATCTTAAAAAAATCGCAAATTAACCGAGATGACTATTCGGCTTTTGTGAAGTATCGGCCGCGTCGTCTCCTAGCGTGGGAATAGTGCGAGGCTGGAACGCCATTCGCAAAAGCGAGGCTCGTCCTGCACCAAATCAAACGGCCACATCAGTCAAAAGAGCATACTCGCTGCCGATCACACATCGACGGACATTTTTCGCCGTCGCCAAGGCGACCGGACCGAGGCAATCCCGGTTTGCACCGGCGCCTGTAAGTGTTTGAATTTATCGATCGCGCCCGATGGCCTCGAAACCCGGCGGCATTAACAAGCTGAAATCGCAGCGATTTGTCATGCAGGTTGGTTGCAAGGGCATGATTTAAGCCTGTTCATTGGTCTTGAAGGGATCTGAACCAACAACCTAGGCCTTCGCATTGGCTAAGCAACTGAAAAATAAGAGAATTGATTATGTTGAGAATTGGCTTTAAGCCGCTATTCTGAAACTTCAAAACATTCAGAGGTCGATTGTGCCGGTTTCCTTCGTTGACAACCGGGCAACGCGCGAGGCTGCAATCTACCGTAAAGTAGGCGAGTCGAAGGCTGGAGCGCAAATTCGGCTGATCGTCGGCGCTGAGTTCGGCCTATGCGCCCCGAAAGGCGCATAGGCTTTCTTTATTCAAGACGTTGTGGCCGAAGTTCTTGCCGCCTAAATTCAATCGCGAGGAATTCTAAACAATTCACTCGCCTTGTTCCGTCCCATGCCCAAAACGGCGTTGAATTCGGCCCGCGTCATTGCTGGCCCGCTGCCGATAACCTTGCCCATGCTGCAACACCCTCGGCTTAGGAACCAGGTCCGAAGCCTCGCGCATGTCTTGAAGCCTCCGTGTTCAAAAATCTTATCGAGCCGCTGCTTCGGGTCCGGATCTTCGTGAAGCAAATGATGGGTGAGCGCCAACGCGTACTCTTTTGCGGTCATTTGAAACAATAAACGCTCGTCGATATTGAATAGCGCACGCTGGGTCGATGCAAACAAGGTTACGAGATCCATCAGAGATGGAGCCTGCTCATTTTGATATCGATGAACGAGACCTACAACGTCGGCCCCTCCTCGCTCAGACTTGAACCAAGCATCAGACCCTTTGATTTCTTTTAGTTGGCTATTTCCCAGCCGATGACGCTTGTCGCCGTGCACAAATTCATTCCGCCAGGCGCCAAGCAAGTCCACGATGAGCAAGATTCGTCCGTCAACGGCGTTCGGAACGTAGGATGCTAAAACCCTCAAGCGTTCAGCGACCGTGCGGCGCCGCTCGATTTTTGGATCTCTTCGTCCATTCAAGTCATCATGCAACGCCTCCGGCACCAGCCCAGGTACCCGGCTCGTGACGCGCAGATATTGATCAAGCCCGTCCATCACCGTTACGATTGCACTCTTGACAGCAAAAGTGCGCATCTCGTCGAAGTCACTAAGATTGTCGGATTTGTGCCAAGACATTTGGAGGTCGGGCGGTTTCACCGGGTCGACGTGTTTGAGCGTCTCGAGTGCGACGATGATCCCGTTCAGGCATCGGGTGGCGTCGCCAACGGATTTTCGTGCGCTGGCGAGACCAGGAGTGACTCCGAACTTAATAATGCGATTGGAACTGCTCATATATTTTACGCCAATTGAAAACTCAGGATTGTATATCGTTCAAAATCCAAAATTGCATGAACGCGTGCAGTAAGCTGGCGAGCAGGATCGACCTAAGGATAGGTGAGCCCGAAGCCACTGTGATGAGTGACTCGTATCTTGGTCCACTCGCTATCCTATCGATTTTTCGGGTATGAATGCGTTCCGCCTGGACTGTAGGTCGGCTCGATGCGCTGTGCTGCTCGTCTGTTTTTTGGGGACAGTTGTAAGCTTTGTGAGTGATTTGCTGCGAACTCGTGTATCATCGTTGTCCAACGGGGGCTCGCTTCGCATGAGCGGACTTAAAGAATTGATGGGCTTATGCCGATTTATCTCGACTATCATTCCCACGCGCCGATGCATCCGGCCGCTAGGGCGGCAACCTTCGAAGCTTATGAACGCTTCGATTCAAACCCGCACTCCACCCACATTCACGGCACACTGGCCCACGATGCGGTGGAAAGCTCTCGTGGACAAGTTGCCCATCTAATCGGAGCTCGTCCTTCAGAGATCGTGTTTACCTCTGGTGCGACCGAAGCCAACAACCTTGTCTTTGCAGGCCTACGGGATCTGCTGACCGCTCAAAACAAGAAAAAGGTCGTAATTGGCGCGGTTGAACATCCTTCGGCACTCAAGGCGGCCGAAGCGCTTCGCCGTGATAACTTTGAGATCGTTTCCCTTCCCGTCCACACGGATGGTCTGATCGATCTTGATGCTGCGGCAGAAATGATTACCACCGATACGGGTATCGTGTCAGTAGCGGCGGCGAACCACGAAGTCGGAGTGTTGCAACCGCTAGCAGCACTTTCTGAGCTTGTCAGGACTCGCGGGAGCTTACTCCACTCCGATCTGGCCCAAGCCGCTGGCAAGATCGAACTCGATCTAAGCGTTCTCGATCTGGCGAGCATCTCGAGTCATAAGCTCGGTGGGCCAGGGGGTATCGGTGCTCTTTACGTGAGGCGGCTGATTAAGCCGAAGATGAAACCCCACCTCGCTGGTGGCGGACAGGAAGCGGGACTGCGATCCGGCACTCTGCCCACTCCCCTTTGTGTCGGGTTCGGCGTTGCCTGTCAGCTTGCCGCGGAGGAAATGGCAGAAACCGGCACGCGCGTGCGTCGTATGCGCGACTCGCTCCTGACGGAGCTTCTGGCGATTACCGGATCGAAGTTGAACGGATCGGCAACCGCCCGTCTTCCGGGTAACATTAACATTTCTTTCGACGATGTGGATGGCGAGGCGCTGGCGTATCACCTTCAGCAGTCAGTGTCGGTCTCGACGGGATCGACATGCAGCGCGAAATCGCTCGAGCCCTCGCCTGTATTGTTGGCGATGGGGCTTCCGAGACATGTCGCGGAGTCGGCAATTCGCATCGGCCTCGGGCCATTCACAACGGAACATGATATCGAGATCGCATCGCGGGCTATCACGGCCAGCGTAACCGAATTGCGATCCATTCGGAGACGAGCATGAACATCGTGGTCAATCCTGCGAATACCCAGGCCGCGGTTAAGTCGGGCCTCGCAGATAAACTCAAATCGGTGCTCGCTGATCTCCGCGATGAATACGTCCAGCCGCATTCCACCCCCTGGATCATCGGTTTCTCCGGCGGCAAGGACAGCACGTTGCTGGCCCAGCTCGTTTTCGAGATGCTGCTGGCTCTGCCGCCCAGGCTTCGCACCAGGCGCGTTCACGTTGTAGCGAACGATACGCTTGTCGAATCTCCGGTTATCGCGAGCCACCTTCAATCTGTACTCGATCGCATCGCAGGCTCGATCGACGCGTTGCGGCTCCCCGTCACCGTCGCGAAGACGGTGCCGGATATCGACCATACGTTTTGGGTGAACCTCATCGGGCGCGGTTATCCCTCGCCAAGCAGGATGTTTCGCTGGTGCACCGATCGGATGAAGATAATTCCGACTACCGAGTACATTCAGAACCAGGTCGACAAGTCAGGACAGGCCATCCTACTGCTCGGGGTAAGACGAGCCGAATCGTCCCAGAGAGCGCGCAGCGTCGAACGCTATGAAAATGGGGAGCGCCTGAACGCTCATAACAGCCTAAAGAATTGCTTCGTATATAAGCCGATTGTCGAGCTGACCACCGAAGAGGTATGGCAGACCCTGTTGCAGTCGAGCCCACCTTGGGGCGGTACCCATCGAGAACTGGTCACCATGTACCGGAACGCGGGCGCAGGCGAGTGTCCACTCGTCACCGACAAGAGCGAAGCGCCGTCGTGCGGGACGAGTTCTTCCCGGTTTGGCTGCTGGACATGTACCGTTGTCGAGAAGGACAAGAGCGCAGAATCGTTCATCGAATCCGGGTATGGTGATCTTGAGCCCCTTCTTGAATTCCGGGACTGGCTCAAGGAGATCCGCGAAGACGGCTCAATGAGAATGGCCACCCGGCGCAATGGAAAGCTGAATTTTGTCGGAGATGGCCGTCTGATCCCAGGCCCCTTTACACTGGACGCAAGACGACAAATCCTTGATAAGCTTGTTGCCATGCAGGTGGAGGTTTCCCTAGCACTTATCAGTGACGAGGAAATCGCCGCCATCAAGAGAATATGGGCAGAAGATCTCTCTAATCTTTCTGCCTAGAACGCCGCGAGATCGCATGGCTAGAGTATATGAGTAACAGTCTTGAACAATTACTGGAAGCCAAATCCATGCTTGGCTCCCATAAGAACCGTCGACGGCTTTTTCTTCGTTTTGACAGTATTTTCGCTTCTGCCACCATCGAGCCAGGGGAGCTCAGGAACCAGATAGCGGCAGTACACGACGGCCTGCGGCGCAGATGCCAGTTCAAACGGATCAGGATGTCCAACTGGAAGGCCTTCGATACCGCGGACCTCGAGTTCCCGACAACGGCGTCCGGTCGTCCGATTGTGCTGATTGGCGGCAATAACGGCAACGGCAAAACGAGTATTCTCGATGCTCTCATCGCGGGGCTGTACGGCGCGGCAAGCTTCATCGACGGTGGTCGCGGGTCCGCCCAGGCGTCTGAAGTGGTCCGGCGGGCGGAATATCGCAGCTTTATTGAGCGGGCTTTCCACAAGCCTGCGTACGATCGTGGCGAGCGGATGTCATCCGTCGTCGTGGAACTCTCGATACCCAACGGTCAGTTGGAGATCGAGCGACGCTGGTACTTCGATGATGACGGTCAGTTGTTCGAGGATGACGAAGAGGTCGTGATCCGCCTCGGCAAGGACCGCGATATCGTGGCAGTTCCTCAGGATGAAGACCCAATATCATTTTACGAGAGCCTCATCGCCTCGATCGTCGCCCCCGCCAGCATGATTCCGTTTTTTCTGTTCGATGGCGAGCGCGTTGTGGAGCTGGGCCGGAAAGACGTCAGGGAACAGGTTAGGATTGGGATCGAAAGCGCCTTGGGAATTTCGTCGCTCAAGCGTTTGGCTGCCGACCTTTCCGACTATGTGAAAGATCGCTCTCGCGACCTCGTCGACGAGGACGTCGATGCGGAGCTTCGACGGGATGTTACCGGACTTGAAGACAGGCAAGCTGAGTGCATACGCGACCGCGATGCAGTGGAAGCGGAGGCCGCTGTCCTCAAACAGCGACGCGACGCGATCGTTCACGACATGGGCGCGCTCACTAACCACAGCTTCAAGGACAGGCACGAAACGCTCGAAGCCAAACATATTGCAAACCAGCAGTTGGCCGCCCTACGCAACGAGATGGCGGCAACCGCATCACGGCTTCTCCCATACCTGCTTCTCGGTCGGCCGCTGATGAAGAGAACGGTCAGCGCGCTTGAGAAAGCAGCCAGCAGTCGTGTCTTGGACGGCAACCCATCGGAGCTCGCCCTCGAAAACCTTTTGAAAGCCCTGGATGAGATCGAGCCTAAGGTCGATCTTGCGACGGGCAGTATGATAAAGGAGAGAGTGCGGTCAGCGTGGACAGTCTCGCGCCCCGCGAATGTTGCTGATCAGAGCCGCCACAAGTACCTCGAGCGATACGATGTCGAACGAGTTATCCACGGCCTCGGGCAAGGCGTTCAGGACGCGAAGGTCCAACTGCCAGAATTCATCCGGCGGGCAAGAGAGCTCGGTCAGATTGTCAAAGAAAGCGACGAATCGCTCCAGTTTGAAGAGGGTATCGAAGCAGCGCGAAGCCGCTACTCAGCTGTGCTGCGTGAGATAAACGGCGAACTCGAAGCGGTCGAAAGAAAGCAACGCGAGAATGCGCAGCAACTTTGGCATATCGAGAACGAGCTCGCGGCGAAGCGGACAAATCTGGAAAGGAGGTTGATCCAGCGCCGCGGGACAGCTGCCGGACTTCCTGTCGTGGATGCAGCGACTACCTTGCGCATCGAAATTTTGAACGCCATAGACCATATCGTACCTGAATATTACGCCGCCTTGGCCGATAAGGTTTCGTCAAACTACCGCCAGCTTGCACACAAGACGGTTGTCCAGCGGATTGAGATCAACGAAGACGGCTCAGTCAGGATTTTTGATGCGGCCGGGACCGATATCAGCCAGGCGGAGGCCTCTGCGGGCGAGAACCAAATATTCGCGACGTCGCTGATTTCCGCCGTCGGAGGACTGGTTGGGTCGCAGCTTCCGCTGGTCATCGATACGCCGCTCGGCCGTCTCGACACTGGACATCGGGAGCGTGTGCTCGACTTCTTCAAAAATGGTGGAAGCCAGGTCATCATCCTCTCTCAGCCCGAGGAAGTCGGCGGACGATACTACGACCAGATAGCGGAGAGCATATCCGCCGAATACACCCTTTCATACAGGTCAGATGATGGCCTACTCGGCAGCACCGTACTTGAAGACGGCTATTTCAGGCAGAGGGCGGCATGAGCACGGTGCGTTATCCATTACAGCTTGGCGACATAGTGCGAGCCGATTTCCGTACATCTCTCCCAGCTGATCACGAGAACAGCCGTTTTCAGCGGGAGTGGGGCTTCGCGTTTCGCTATCAGCCAGCGCGGCTGGCGATATCAGCCTCGCTTTCTGATCCGACGCCCCCCTCTACGCATATCGAGGCCTATGGCAAGCCCATCAAGGGTGACACGTTGTTCGGCCAGGACGAAAGTGACCTCGCCGCATGGATCGCGTTGATCGTCGAACATTCCGGAGAGGACGAACTTTCGCGCCGCGAGTTTCAAGACTTGGTGGCCCAACACTGGGCGAGGGGGCTGGATATGCTCGAGCGAAAGCTGAACAAAGTCGAAGGTGGGATCGTGGGAGTGGTAGAAAATCTGCTCGCAACACATCCGTAACCCGATAAAGTTATACACTTTTTACATAAAGTTGATTATAGGTTGCATCACGGTGGACGATGCGAAATCAAGAACTCAGATCATCAATTGTTCGGGAAATCTGCGATAGCTCCGGTCTGGATGCGGAACTGATATTCCGCCTGCTGGATCTTGAGACAAAGCACCGCGATCTTCTTGCGTGGGGAGCGCGCCCGAACCTGCGCCGTGACATCACGGCGCTCTTCGAAGAAGAGTTCGAAAAGTGGCGGATCGAGGGTAAATGAAATTCACTCGGGTCCGTTTAAAGAATATTTTTGCCTACCATGGCCTGATAAATTTCGATTTTTCCATTACCAGCCAATCGCGCAACGTCGTGTTGATCTGGGGTCGCAACGGCATGGGAAAAACAAGCTTCTTGAACGCCGTGAAACTCCTCTTTACGGGCATTGCACAGAAGCAATTTCGGACGGTGGGCTTCCCCCCCTCCCTTCTGAATGAAAAACAGTATCTGCTCGGGGATGGCGCACGTTGGTCAGGTCTGGTCAACCGCAGTGCAAGGCGTAAAGCCGCTGTTCTCAACGAGACCGTCGAAACGTTCGTCGAAATTAGCTGGACCGACGAGGACGAAAGGGAGTTCACCGCACAGCGGTGGTGGCAAACCGAGGGGAACAACACGGCATCCGGGGTCTACATTGATTTCGACGGCAATAGAAAGGCCGGCGAAGCCGCGGAGGATTTCCTCGAGGAGACGCTGCCGAGCGATCTCGTGAAGTTTTTCTTTTTCGACGGCGAGGATATCAAGAGCATCGCGGAGTCATCCGGCACCCTGCAGAAGGACATCAATCGGCTTCTTCAGCTTACTTTCGTCGAAGAACTCGCGGAGGAGGTTCGAAAAGTCGCAGACGAACGACGTCTTCGAGGAATGCAGACCGAGCTCCGCCGTCAGGTCGATGCGGCTCTGGCGTCGCAGCGCAGTATCGAGACGTCCATTTTCGAGCTTGAAGAACAGCTTGTCGCCATCGACGACACCCTTACAACCGACGGCATTGATTTGCGCAAGCTCGAAATTCGACGGGCAAATCTCAGTTCAGGTGCGTCCGAACTCCAGCGCGACGCCCTTGAAAAGCAGTTGAAAAAACTAAACAAGCAACTCGAGGACTGCGTCGCGGAGATATCGACGCAGCTGCCATTGGATATTCCGGTCGTCGCTAACCTGCGGATACTCAAGCGCGTGCGAGATGAGGTCGAAGCGCGCATCGCCGCTGGTGGATCCGCTGAAGCAAATTTCGTGAGGCAGATAGACACACGGCTCCCCGGTTGGGTCGCCGAAGCCGCGCCCGATATGCCACATGAGGATGTCGCCGGGATTGCCCGGTATCTTTCCGGAAAGCTCAACGGTGCACTAAATCTTCCGGGCTCCGCCCTTGGGACATTCGCGGCCGCGGATGTGTTTCGGATAGAAAAAATGCGCCGTATGGTTGAACACTGGAGCGCAGCGGGCGGCGAACGGCAAGATAGACATGTCCGCCTCCTTGAGCAGGCCTCCCAAACGAAGGCGGAACTGGCTGAAGTCACCGAGGCTCTTCTCAAGCTCGAGGTGGGCGCTCAAGGCAATCTCGAAGAGTTCCGCGACGTGACGAACATGATCGAGGAGCTCCGGGTGAAGGAAGCCCGCCTGAACCAGCAGAAGGGCGTTTCAACGACCAAGTTGACGGACTTCAAGCAGCAGCGGATCGATATTGCGGAGACGATCATCCGTCTTCAGGCAAGCCAAAACCAAGCCACGACGGAAATGGCAGAGAGCAAGTTCGCGACGAGCGTATCTAAGGCGCTGAACGAAATCGCGTTGAGATTGAAAGACGCGACCCGCACGGAGCTTGAAGACTTACTTAATGATCGCTTCCGCCGAATTATCTCCCATCCCTTGATCAAGCGGATCGGGATCGATGACGCCTATGTGCTGACTTTTTATGAGGAGAACGGAAGACCGATCGGCCGTACGAGCCTCTCCAGTGGTATGAAGCAATTGGCTGCGACGGCGCTTCTATGGGCAATGAAAGACAGCGCCAACCGGGATATACCCGTGATAATTGACACCCCACTCGGTCGTATCGACCGCGAGAACCAGGATCATTTGCTGAAGTCCTATTATCCGGCGCTGGCGAGACAGGTCATCATCCTTCCCACAAACGCCGAAATCGATGCGCGCAAGCGGGGTCTTCTGGAGCCGCGCATCGCCGAGCATTATCTGATCGAAAACAACACCGGGGACGCCGCTGAGGTCAAACAGGGCCAAGCCCTCGTGGAGCTTGCCTGATGGTGTCACGTATCCACCTCACAAAAGATGAGCGTGCCATAATCGAACGCGTTTCGCAGGGATGGCGACAGAAGCTCGATCAGTGGACTATAGCGCGCCTGGCATTGGCCCGTTCACTTCAGATGACCGAGGCACCCTCGCCCGAGCTATATCCACCGCTTTCAGGACAGCGTGGCGGCGTCGAATTGCATCCAATGCAGCTTATCGGCGAAGGCAGGGCCAACGAGCTCGAGGACTTCACGGATCTGTATTGCGCGATGTTGTCGATCTACGAAGGCGCCGATCTGTTCGAGGATGAAGAACTCTACCATGCGGCACTTCAACGTCACGTCAGGCGCGGACTGGCGGTACTCAACGAAGAGTGGCGCGACCAGTCGGACTTGAACCGCTACATCCTCGACGAAATCCTTGTCGACCGGGCAAAGGAGGCCGACAGCGGAGAGACGAGTGACGGTCTCGGCGAACGAGTGACGCGCGCCCTCGGTCAGATCGGGGTGGATGCCAAACTGCAGTCAACATCCGTCGGGCCGCGCCTCACCCGCTTCAGCTACGAGCTTCCGCTCCTCGACGATCTGGACCGACTGCGCCGCGGTCAAGACAAGATCGGCTTTGCCCTTGGCCTCGGGGACAGGAAGATCGACATCGCCGTCGGCACCAGCGAGCGAACGGTTGTTCTAGACGTGCCCCGCCCTTCAACCACCTGGAAAACGGTAAACTGGCCGGACATCGTCTCCGCTCTGGACAGTCCCGCCGCATCTAAGATGTCGCTGCCGATTTGCCTCGGCACCAGCGTGCTCGGTGAGCCACTGCTGATTGATCTGGCTGAAGCTCCACATCTTTTCATCGGTGGCACGACAGGAAGCGGCAAAAGTATGTGCCTTCATTCCATCCTGCTCTCGCTGAACCACAACAAGGTATTGGCTCCGGAGCTGCTTCTCGTTGACCCAAAGGCAGTAGAATTCGCCGGCTACCGCGGCTTACCCAATTTGATGGGTAAAGAGCCTGTAGTGACGCCCGACGACGCCTACAGAGCGCTCAACGACCTAGTGGACGAAATGGAGCGTCGGCAAACTGTTTTCAAAGAACTTGGTGCCCGTGACATCTCCGAGGCGCTTGAGAAAGGCGCGCGCCTCAAGAGGATCGTCGCGGTGGTCGATGAACTCGGCGACCTGTTTTTGAACCGTCGCGAGATCGAGATCCCCCTTATCAAGCTGGCTCAGAAGTCCCGTTCATCGGGAATCCATCTCGTCTTAGCAACACAGAGGCCCGAGGCCGCCACTTTCCCTGGCCTGCTTCGATCGAACATACCGAGCCGTATCGCCCTTACGGTACAGAAAAATGCTGAATCGAGGATCATCCTCGATGAGGGCGGTGCCGAACAGCTCCTTGGCAAGGGTGACATGCTTGTTAAATTCACGGGGCAGCAAGTTGTGAGAGGTCACGGAAGCCGGGTTCTTCCGTCCGACATCAGCGAAATATTGAGATAGACATGCAGAATTTGACGATTTCGGACTGGAAGCTGATCCGCCTCACTGTTGAAGAGCTTGGGCCATTCCGCAACGGAAAGCGGGAGTTCGATTTTTTCGGGATCGAGCCGGGATCGTCGGACCCTTATTCGGCAGGTCCAGCGAACCTGTATATGTTACTGGCAAAGAATGCTTACGGTAAGACGACCGTACTCGAGGCGATTTTCGGCCTTTTCGGTCTACTAAATGAGAACCCGTGTGGCAGGTTTGCACAATTCACAGCCACCGGACAAGCTCAAGTCGATATCCGCGCGACCTGGACGATCGACGGCGTTTCGCAGGACGTGCTGCTGTCCGTGTGGACAGGCTCTCAAGGCCCTGTGCGGAGTTGGACGCCGGACGAGCTCGACACCGTGGCTCAAACCCGCAATTGGGCTGGGCTCGGTATATCGATGACGCCTCAGGGTCTGAGTGTGAGCTCCCAGACGAACGAACTCGGTGCGCTGTTTTATGACATAACGCGGCGTTCTCTCGGCCAGCCGCCAAGCGAGCTTTTTGGCTTGTCTCAAAACCTGCCCTCTATCCTCTATTTTCCGGCAGATCGACGTGTAGTCGCGCCTGTGGAGCATTTTGCCGTGACGCGACCGGATATCTGGGGCTACCAGCCAGCCCAGATATTCAGCTCCGACGGCCCCGAATGGGGTACGTCCATCGACAATGTACTTGTGTGGCTCGAATGGCTCGCCGACAGGCGCTCGGACGGCGCGGGCGATCGTCGGGTGGATGATCTTCTGTCATTCCTGAATGCCCTCATCTTCAAGGACGACCCGTCGAAGTCTATAACGCAGCCGCGGCGCGAGGAGCTGAGGACTTACGTCAAAACACGCTACGGTGTTCATTCGCTGGCTGCCCTCAGCCACGGCGAACGGGCAATGCTCCAGATTCTCGGTCGGACGTTGACCCACATGACATCGAATACGATCATTCTCATCGATGAAATCGAGATTCATCTCCATACAAGGTGGATGAACCGGATGTTCGAGGCGATGAAAGAGTTGCTTCGAAATTACACGGCCCTCACCCTGATATTCACAACACACAACCGTGAGCTGATGCAGGTTTTCCAGCACAACGTGCAGGAAGAAGGCCTGATCAAGGGTGGGCACTTGATAGAGAGCGACATCCAGTAATGGCGAACCTTTCTCAGATTTCGGACCCAGCCGAGCTGGACAATATCTACATCGGAAAAGTGGTCGTTTATGTGGAAGCTGAAAGTGACGCCAATCTCTTTGGCGTCCTGGTAGGGCCGGGGCATGCCGAGCGGATCGAATTCAAGATACCCCCGGAAGGCGGAACGGGCTGCGGACCCGCAATCGCGCGGGTGAAACGCGAGCGCGTCACCAACAGGAAGGTCTTTGGGCTAATCGATGGCGAAGCGGCCGCATCGTCCCATCTCGGCTTTGAAAAGATGCTCGAATGTGTCGAACCGACATTCGTGGTCGATGATCCCGAACTCGATGGCGTTCTGTTCCTGGCGGAACACGAGGCGGAAAACATTCTGTTGAGGCACACGGACGTCTGTCACTACGTCGTCAAAGACAGGACCCTTGCTGGCCTGCATACGAGGTCGGCGGACGATGTTCGCGAGTTGATCAACGGGGTCGTTGACCGCTACTTCTCGAGTGCTGTGTGCAAGTATACGAGTGCGCGTCTTCATTCAGCGCAGGCGATTTCCGGCATTCTAGACAGCGGAATGTTTTTCAACGATCTTTCTCGGACCGGGTTTCTCAAGCTGCTCAAAGCTAAGGTTGCCGCCGCTGGCTGCACTTGGGAGGTTTTTCGCACTGAGTTCAAAACACTGCTTCGGCTGATCAAAACCCGTTTCGACACTATGGAGGAAGCGCTGAAATCAGCGGAGCGGAGACGACTATCCGACGGAAAGAGCGCGCTTGCGAAGATCCAGAACGTATACGGCGTCAACAAATATTGGGAAGGTCACCTGGCCGACGAGCTGGCAAAGCTTCCCTACGCGACCGAATTTAGAGAGAATGTCTTCCTGAGGACCGGATTGTAAGTGCTGCGATTTAGCCGAAGCACCGGATGCAATAGCAGACCCTACGGGGCAGGGTGATTTCCGGCCGTAATTTCTACGGCGCGCCTGCTGAGAGAGAATGCTTGGACGATGGCTGCTGGGAAGAAGATCGGCCGAACACTTTACCTCCATCGGGATGCGATCGACGCCCTGCCCGACGATACTTTGCGAATTGTCGCCTCGGCCATGTCTTCGGGCCCGCCCTTCGAATGGAACGCCGTCAAGCTCGAAACAAGCAAGCTTTCGCTGTTGCAATACCAGGATTTCGATGCTCACGCCTTCCCGGTTTTATTGCGGGCGAGGACTTTCAAGCTCCCCGACTTCACCTTCACGGACACTGACTACTCGGGCCGCAAAAACCCTCCGATCCTGCACCGGAAGGAACTCCTTCTTGCTGAGGGAGATGCCCGCCGACCTGCATTCAGTGCGATCACTGCTCTTGCGGAACGTCATGACCTCTTTGCTGACGCCAAACGGATCGGTACCCGTGAGGCTTGGGGTAGACTTGTATCGGACGTGGGACTGCTTATAGACGGCCCTCGACTTCGTCACGCTTCGTTCGCCACCGTCGAGCGTCACAAGACCGCAATAACGCGCTACGACCTATCCGCTCCTGTGGCCTTGATGTTGAAGCAAGGCATGCTTCGGCCTGAATATAGCATGTTCGATTACGGCTGCGGTCTCGGCAGCGACGTCGCGATTCTGACTAAGAGCGGCTACGATGCGTTCGGCTGGGATCCTGCGCACAAGCCCGATGGGATAAAAAGAGAAGCCGACATCGTGAACCTCGGTTTTGTGGTCAACGTCATCGAAGATCCACGCGAGAGGGCCGATACGTTGAGGTCTGCCTGGTCATACTGTCGGAGAGGCCTCTGCATCTCGGCAATGCTCGCCAACCAAGCAAACGTCGCGGGACATACAAGCCATGGCGACGGATATCTGACATCGATAGCGACGTTCCAGAAATACTACGCCCAGGCCGACCTTATTTCATGGGTATCGGAGGTCCTTGGCGAGCAGGCTGTCACTCTGGGCAATGGATCAGTTGCATGCTTTAAAGACAAGGAACTTGAGCAGGAGATCAGGTTCGCCAGGTATTCGCGAATTTCTTCAGCCTCCATAGGATCGATGCGCCTTGCTCGCACTCTTCGTCCATTAAAAGCCGCGCGGGAGGTGCCCTCGGCTATCACATCCGCTCTATGGGACCTAGCGCTCAGCCTTGGAAGAGTTCCCACCCCCTTCGAAGTCGACCCCGAAACCTCATCCATCATCGCTCTCGCATCGCTTTCTCCAGCAGCGGCCATTCGTTCGTGTGTTGCAGGTTTTGATAGAGCCGAGCTTGAGGATGCAGCCCTAAAGAGGCGCGAGGACATGGTTGTCATGGCTGCCCTGTCGCTTTTCCCAGGATCGCCGAGATATACGACACTGCCACCCTCGATTCGACGAAGTGTTCGATATTTCTTCGGGAGCCATGAGCACCTTCTCGACGAGGCACGCGAGCAGCTCCGCGCACTTCAAGCGGCCGACTTTTTAGCAGAAAGCTTTCGCTCGGCCGTTGCAAATGGTGTAGCGACGATCAATGAATCCGCTTTGTCTTTTGGCATGGTCAGCGAAGAGCGTCTTCCGATAGGGATCAGATTGATGCTTGGCTGCTCGGAGCTTGTCTCTCCCGGTTTCAGCGCATGCGATATCGTTGAAATCGGGCCCGCGCGCGGAAAGCTGAAGGGCTATGTTTGCAGCAACATGGAGTCGCCTTTACCGAAGATTTCCTCCCGGGTTGTGGTCGATCTCGCGCGGTTCTCAAGTCACAGCAAGGATTTTTCAGACCGCGTGCTCTATACCAAGTCTCGATATATGGAACGCGATACGCCCAACCTTGAGCGGCAGCTTTCCATAGAGACTAGGCTCGTCGCTCACGGGGTCGTGGACCGATACGGGAATGGCCCGGAAGGCCGCGCGCTAAGTGCGATGTTGAAAAGCGCATTGAAAAGATAATTCAAACATCATCGCTCCGCTATAGGACGCCCCATGCCCGAAACCTCCCCCTGCCCGTCATCTCCCTCAAGCCCAGCTCCAAAACAATCCGCCGCGCCGCCTGCGGCGTCATCTCGAGCGTCTCCGCCACCATTTTCCCTGACACCAGCGGCTTTGCCATCACCAGTTCAACCAGTTCCGGCAGCTTTGAAGATGTCCGGCGCCCCTCCAATTTCCGCTCCATCAATGTTCGCGCCAGCGCCAGCCGGTCATGTTCTTTGAGCCCGATCTCGGCGGCCGCCAAAAAGCCGTGGGCGATGGCGAGCAGCCGGGTTTCGCGGTCCCGATGCCGACGCCGATCGACGGGAATGGTTTTCAGTCCGAGATTGACGGCGGCAAGATGCGCGCCTGACGTGACGCCGGCATGGCGCAGGATCGACGCCGCCAACAATCTGCCGAGCCAGGGCGCGTGCTGGAGGACCGAAAGCTCGTTCCAAGCATCAAGGGCGACGATGGCCTGCAGCACCGCCGGCAAGTTTTCGGCCTGGCGCAGCACAGCCCGCCATTCGTCCAGCCGCGCGTCCTCATCCCAGTCGAGATCGTAGACCATCAGATCTTTATCTTGGCCGCCGCCGCGGCCGGGCCGTGTTGCGTTCTCGATCGCCGCGTCTGATCGGGCGAGCACCGCATCAATGGCGGCGTCGTCGATACCGGGGAGGTTTTCGACGTCGTCGGCGTCTTCGCCCTCCCCTTCTGGATCGCTCGCGACCGCGGGCCGGATGGCACCGGGTGTCTCCACGTCGCCAGCGTCGGCCGACGTGATCTCCGCCGTCTTTCGCAGCGTCCGAACCCCGTCGGCAGTCAACGCCCAGCCGGGCGGTTGGGCGGCGATGCGCCGGCGGGTGCACAACACGTCGCGGGCGATTGTCAGTTCATGGGTGGGTGTGCGAATATCGCGGATATCGTCGTAGAGGACGAGGTCTTCGAGATGGACCAGTTCGCCGTCGATCCACAGGGAGGCGCAGGCGTCGGTGAACTGGGATCGCTCGAGCCATCCCTGGCCGACCGGTGAGCGGGCGATGCGCTCGTCAAGACGTGTCAGGGCGATACCGGCGCGAAACGCCGGTTCCAAAAAGCTCGAAATTGCCAATCTGTCGAAATTGTAAGCCATTGATTTTATGGTAAATTATACGAACTCTATAAAAAAGTTTGGGTTCCTCACATGGTATGGTGCCGAGTTGGGGTTATAACCATCGATAAGTATCGCTTATTGGAGTTGATGGTGACAAGATCACCTTTTCTTTTATATTGTACAAATCAATTGAACCTTCTCCATCAATGACGGCGCCACTTAGCATTTAGTGCAGGAGCAATACAGACGTTGCTTCAGGATAAGGCCGCTCTCCCGGCGCATCCTTAAACAGTTTGGGAAGCCGCCTGGCTTCGATGCGGCGTTGGCGATCTGGCAGCCTGCATCGCCACCGCGTCCGGGCTGCACGCTTTCAGTTATTGCAGTTACCGGCCATCCGCACTATATTTGCGATCAAGGAGACATCGCCATGGCCAGCCAAATCGTTCATTTCGCCGGATTGTCGGATCGCGACCGCAAAACCGCGTCGCCCTTGCCGAAGTTGGCTGCAGGCGACAGGCTGGAACTTCATGTTCGCCATGAAGGCGGGCGGGAACAGACGCTCTCGATACCGCCCTCGGCCGCCGCGGCGGTTGAAGCTCTTCTGGCGCACATGCTGCGCGGCGAGCGTGTTGCCGTCCTGGCCGAAGACCAGGAACTGAGCCCGACCGAGGTGTCTGCCATTCTCGGCATCTCTCGTCCTCTCGTCGTCCTGCGCATGGACCGGGGCGATCTGCCGTTTCGTTATGTGGGAAAACATCGCCGCGCCTTGATGAAGGACGTGCTTGCGCTGAAATCCAGGCTCGACGCCCGGCAGACCGCGATGGACGCGCTTGCCGAAGATACCGAGGACTTGTTCCAGACCCATGGCCTCTAACCCGCCCTTCGCGGTCTATGATGCCTGCGTCCTCTATCCCTTTCATCTGCGCAACGTCCTGATCCAGTGCGCCTTCGACGGTCTCGTCGAGGCGCGCTGGACCGATGACATCCACGACGAGTGGATGCGCAATCTCGCCGCCAACACGCCTGCCTTACCAATAGAGCGTCTGATTGCAACGCGTGACCGGATGAAGGCCGTCCTGCCGGAGGCGGACGTGGCGAACTATCGCTCGTTGATCGCGGACCTCGAACTACCTGACCCCGACGATCGGCACGTACTCGCAGCCGCCATCGCTGGAAAAGCCTCCGTCATCGTCACCTGGAATCTCAAGGATTTCCCAACGCGAGACCTCCGCCCCTACGGCGTGACCAGCCAGTCGCCGGATGATTTTTTGGCTGATCTCCATTCGGCGTTTCCCAACGCGCTGATCTCCAGTGTTAGACGTGCGCGCCATAATCTGCGCAAGACAACGCCATCTGTCGAAGCGTTCGTAGACACGCTCGAGCAAAGCGGGCTGAAGAATTTTTCGGGCGTACTTCGCCGCAAGATCGCCGGACTGAGGTGACGGACGAAGTCCAACAGAATACCGCGACGGAGACATCGTGCACACGGCCGACAGCAAACTTATTCTTCGTCGCTCTCCGTCTCGGCCGAAAGCTGCTCATTTTGAACGACCTGCCGGCTGAGCAGGCCCGCATCCTCGAGCGCCTCAATGTTGGGCAGGTCACGTAGCGTCTCCATGCCGAAGGCGGAAAGGAAATGCTTGGTCGTCACATAGGTATAGGGCGCACCAGGTGTCGGGCTTCGCGGCCCTGAGCCGAGGAAACCGGCGCCGCGCAGACTGGCAATCGTGTCGCGGCTCACTTCCTTGCCGAATATTTTTGACAATTCACCACGGGTGACCGGCTGAAAATATCCCACCGCCACCAGTACCATCGCCTCGAACTCCGACAATGCCGGGGCGCCTCCCCGTGTCGGCGTCGTTGAGGCGCGGATTGTTTCGGCAAAACGAACACGGGTGCGGTGTTGCCAGCCGCCGGCGACCGAGACCAGCTCATAGGGCCGGCCTCGTAATTCCTCAATAAGATCGGCGATCAGCAGATCGATGCTGCAGTCCTTGCCGACGACCCTCGCCAGCGTTTCGCGGCTGACCGGCTCGGCCGAGGCAAAGATCACCGCCTCGACCCGCAGTATCCATTCCCGCCAGCGCAGCTCCGGCGGCAAGTCCTCGAGCTCACGATCGTACAGAACCTCTTGCTTTCGCTCCTTCACCTGGCGCCGGTTGGTCTTGGCTGCGCTCGCTCCCGCCATCGTCACAACCCAAAGATCCGGAAGGAGGAGCGACCGGATAGCTCGCGCACGGCCTCGAAACGTTCGAGACGCTCGAACAATCGAGTGGCGGCCCAGCGCGACAGGGCACTGCCCGGCGCGGACGCCGGTACCGCGTCTTCTGTCAGCAATCTGCAGATCACCGGTTCGGCGCCCTTGGTCCGAAGCTTCGGCAAAATGGACAGCAGCCGCTGAGCCCTCCGATCGATCTCTGTGGCGGACCGCAGCGCCGCGTCGACGCCGTCGACCAGCGCCAGAGATATCGCTTTTGGATACCCCGGTTCGCCCGCGCGGACACGCCCCCTGCCCCCAATCGTCCGAAACGCAGCGCCAAAACGTTCAGGCAGCAGCAGCGGCACGGGTTTTTGCCAGTTCAGTTTTCGGGCGAGCACGGCGTCGGCCACGCCGAGCGCCAACACTTCGGCGTCCGGGCGAACGGCAGAGATCGCCGTTATCAGGTCCGCCACCGCGAAGGGTGCTGCTCGTCCGGACTGATTTGTAGAATCGACCATGTCGGGGATCGAGGCAAGGCAGTCGTCCCATTTGATCCCCAGCTGTTCGGCAAGCTCTTTAAGAAACGGTGTCGTGAGTGTCCCGGATCGGCGCGCCAGCATTCGTGTCGCCAAAAACAGCTTCCCGACCGGGCCGGGATCGTCGCCCACAGCCGTCAGCAAAACCGCGTCGCGGATCGCGCTTTCTTCCTCCGTACGGCCGAGCATCCTGGCGGCGACGACGGCGGATTTCAGGGCAAGGCGATCACGCCAGCAGCCCAACCATGGCGGGTCGGCGCGGACAAGATCGTCCAGCGATTTCAGGGCGATACCAGCGGCGAAGGCGGCGTCGGACTCGCTCTGCCCACTCGCGCGCAAAAACGCCCAGCTTGGCAGGCGGGACGACCAGATCGAGGGAGGCTCTGTAGCGAGCGGGCGCGAATCCATGCCGTGGAGCATAGATCACACGCGCAGTTTACGCCAGTTATATCGCCACAAACCGCACGGCCTGTCGTGACCTAATATTGCCTGATAAGATTGCCTTATCGCTCGTTTTGACAAAGACAGAAAATTATGGTAGAAAGCCGAGAAAAGGTAGAATAACGGAGCCTCTCGTGTCTCTCAACATCAAAAACCCGGCCACCGTTGCGCTGGTCGAAGAGCTCGCGCGGCGCCGGGGAATTAGCAAAACGGCCGCTATCCACGAGGCTTTGACCGAGCGTCTGCACCGTCTGGGTCACGGAGGTGCCGCTCAGGACCGACTTCTGGCGGAAATGCGTGCCATCCGCGAACGGGTGGCAAGTTTGCCGGAACTCGACAGCCGTAGCGATGATGAGATCATCGGCTACGACGAGCATGGCATTCCCAACTGATGGTGATCGACACGTCTGCCATCGTGGCAATCCTCCGCAACGAGCCTGAGGCGGTCAGGCTTGAAAAGGCGCTGGTTGCCGACCCGATCCGCCTCATCCCGGCGACCTGCGTGCTCGAAGCACGCATGGTGCTGGTCAGCCGGCGCGGCGAACACGCGCTGGCCGAGATCGATCTCTGGCTCCGTAAGATCGCCGCGGACACAATTCCGGTCGACGCTGACCTCGTCGATCTCGCGACGCACGCCTGGCTCACCTACGGCAAGGGCCGCCATCCGGCGGCCTTGAATTTTGCCGATTGCTTTTCCTACGCCCTGGCAAAACGTGCGGACGAACCGCTGCTGTTTATCGGTAATGATTTTGCCCAGACCGACATCGAGGCGGCGTAACGATGACCGATGACCCTGGTGCCGACGACGATCTCCCGAATATGCTCCCCGCCCCTCCGCCGGCGCCCGGTCTGCCGGCCCATCTGCAGGAGCTGACCGATCGCGCCTGCACTTACGTCGAGGCGGCGAGCTCCGCGAATACCCGCAAGGCCTACGGATCCGATTGGAAGCATTTTGCCGCTTGGTGCCGACGCCAGAACCTGTCCCCCCTCGCCCCAGCCCCGCACATCGTCGGTCTCTACATCACCGCCTGCGCGTCAGGAGCCGCTGAGCGTGGCATGAAGCCCAACAGCGTCTCGACCATCGAACGGCGTCTGGCGGCAATCGGCTGGAACTGCACACAACGCGGCACGCCACTCGATCGCAAGGATCGCGCCATCGCCACAGTGATGGCCGGAATTCGCAACAAACACGCCGCCCCGCCCCGCCAAAAGGAAGCGATCCTGCCGGAAGACCTGATTGCCATGCTGGAGACGCTCGACCGCGGGACCCTGCGCGGCATCCGCGACCGGGCGATGCTGCTCATCGGCTTTGCCGGCGGCCTTCGTCGCTCGGAAATCACCGGCCTCGACCTCGGCCGGGACCAGACCGAGGACGGCCGCGGCTGGATCGAGATCCTCGATAACGGGCTGCTCGTGACACTGCGCGGCAAGACAGGCTGGCGCGAGGTCGAAGTCGGCCGCGGTTCCTCCGATGCCACTTGCCCGGTGGCTGCAGCGGAAACCTGGATCAAGTTTGCCAGGATCGCCAAAGGTCCCCTCTTCCGTCGTGTTCGCGGCCAGGGCAAGGATGTCGGGCCCGACCGTCTCAACGACCAGGAGGTGGCGCGGCTGGTCAAGAAGACGGTGCTTGCCGCCCGCATTCGCGGCGATCTTCCAGAGATGGAGCGGGGCCTGAAGTTTTCTGGCCATTCGCTGCGCGCCGGTCTTGCTTCGTCGGCCGAAGTCGACGAGCGCCATGTGCAGAAGCAGCTCGGCCACGCGTCGGCCGAGATGACCCGCCGTTACCAGCGCCGCCGCGACCGGTTCCGCGTCAACTTGACGAAAGCGGCCGGACTATAGGTTCCCCCTGCCCTGCCATGGCCCTTTTACAGATCGTTTGAACACGGCGTCGCGGTTTGAGGCGGTCCATACTTCTGATGTGGACAGCAGCGAATCGCGCCCGGAAGGCTGTCGGTCTTGGGGCGCCTCAAACGTCCTTTGTTAGACGAGCGACGCCTCGTAGATTGCAACGACACTTTTGGAGATTGGACAATGTAGGCATCGTCGTCGACAACCTCGCAGCGGCGATTGATTTCTTTGGCGAACTCGGCCTCGAGCTCGAAGGACGAGCCATGATCGAAGGAGAATGGGCCGGACGTATCACTGGACTGGGCGATCAGCGTGTTGATTGCCATGATGCGCGCACCTGATGGCCACAGCCGGCTTGAGCTCTCCCGCTTCCTCACCTGAGGTCGTCGCAGATCACCGCAACGCTCCAGTCAACGCGCGCGGCTATCTCCGCGTCATGTTCACCGTGGATGACATCGACGAGACGCTTGAGAGGCTCCGCGCGCGCGGCGCGCAGCTCGTCGGCGAAGTCGTTCAGTATGGAGACACATATCGGCTCTGCTACATCCGCAGGCCCGAAGGGCTTCTCCTCGGACTCGCCCAGGAACTCAGCTGAGCATAATACGACGACAAATGGCGAAGAGTGACTCGCGGAACGGTCCGATAAAAAGTGCTGAAGCACCTTGCCCGCAACGGCCCCGATCAGAAAGGACTCTTATATCTTTGAACCGTGTCGGGACCGCTCTGCGATACTCGAAAGATCGACTTTCTTGCCCGGACATCTGCGACGATCGTCAACGTGCCACCCAGAGATTCGACATACTCGCGACTCGAGACTGATCTCGAGCACGGCATGCCGGCCGAAGTCGACCAGGCCTTGAGAGCCGATGGCTTTCTCAGATCAACCGGGCCGCACGCGCCGGACACGGTGCGCCGGCGACCGGCGACATGGTCAACGCTGACGAAGTGGCGCGGCCTCGAGGGGGCCTTCGCCTCCCCTCCCCTCAAATCAGCGATCCGGCTGGCCGTCTGCGCCGTGCCACGGCAACGCCGCCGCAGGAGCGCCAAGGCGGTCACCGGTGACGTGCTGGCCAAACTGCTGGCGACCTGTGGCGGCCACAGCCTGCGCGACGTTCGCGACCGGGCCGTCCTGATGGTCGCGTTTGCCTCCGGCGGCCGCCGGCGCAGCTTGGCGCGTTCCATCAGATTGCCGCGGCTGCGCGCAGACGAAGTCCCCCGAGGCCCCTGCTTGCCTGTTGCCTTCGAGGGGCGTCACCTTGTACTGGCACCCGGTGCGGCTCCTTGCCTCTCTTCAGGAGGACTATGCGCAACGCAGCACGTGGCCCGCTTTTCGGGCAACTTCTCCTCAATATCCATGCTCAAACCACCCAACTATCTGTTTTGCAACAACAAACAGGCAAAAAAAACGGCTGACAAGTGGCTGGGTGCGGTCCGCGCAATTCTGGGAGAACTTACCAGAGACCGAATCCCCTGCAATGACAAAAATGCCTACTCTCGCCATCGTCTTCAGACCACTCGAAGCGCTCCCTCGCCGTTTGCCTTCAAAAGCGCAATCAGCATCGGGCCGAGCGAAAACTCGCCGCGCTCCGATCGTCTCGTCAAATCCCGCAGGTATCCGCCAGGAGAGTTGATGAAATTCGATCTTTCGAGGATACATGCCATTGCAACGGCTGCATTCTCAGGTCCCATGGCTTCGCAGGCCTCCTGATAGGCCGATGGACTGACCCCGAGCATCGAGCGAACGACCACGGCGGCTGCCATCAGCTCGCGCCAGTGCGAAACGCCGCCGCTTGGCCCGTAGTCAATGATCTGGGGGCAGGCTCGAAGCACCATGCCCAGTGGGAAGGACTTGATCGGTTCGGCCTTAACCTTCGGCGGCGGCGAGCGCATCATCTGCGGCTCTGACTCCGGCTTTTCGCCCTGCTCTTTTTCGGAGCTAGGTTCAAGATCATAGATGGATTCGGGTTTTGAATTCTGTATGTGGCATCCATTTTGAATACCATTGCCACCCGTTTTTTCAGTTTTTACCTGAATTTCCAGAAGGTTGAGGATTTCTTCGCGCAGCAGCTCCATTTCATCGAGCGTCGCTTCGACCTGTGCGCGAGAAGGATAACGCGGTAGACGCCCAAGAATGCTTACATACATGACTTCCGCGGCAGGCCAGTCACCCGAGGCTCCCTCCTCCATAGCTGCTGTAATCAGCTTGCGAACGTCTCGCCGGCAAATGGTCAGCGCTTCCTTCGCGCGGCGAAAGTGCGTGCGTTCGGCTGCGACGTCCTGCGCAAGAGCTGCGATCTCTGCGACGCGCGCCACCAGCGGCGCAAGGTCGAAGCCGTAAGCCTGTTCGATCTCACCGTCCCGATCGCGATGGACGTAACGCTTTCCGTTCGGGCTGTCGCGCCGGTGGATGAGGCCCGCCTCTACGAGCGCCGCCAGGTGTCGCCGCAGTGTGGTTCCGGTGATCCCATGCGCGCGCACAGATAGTTGCGCATTTGAAGGAAAAACGACCAGCCCCTGCTCCGCGTCGAGCTCGGTCGAAGGATAGAAGGTCAACAGCGCATCAAGAATCGTAAGCGCTCTGTCCTGGAGTCCTAACCGTTCGCGCGCCTCACAGACGTCCCGAAACACCTTCCACTTTTCCACGCGTGCTGTGGGTTTTGATTGCGCGACCTCCATCTGGCCTTTCACCAAAGCAAGCGTCATCGGTCGCCGCCCAAAAGGCGTCGATACATAGGCTGTGTGCATTTCCCTCTCACCTTTCTTCAGGCAAAAGACATCCGCCCACCAAATCGGTGCCAAAGACTCTTGACTGTGATTCCGGGAAATGCGATTCTCGATCTTGCTAAGGATAACGAGAGAGGCTTCCACGGTTTACCGTTTGGGGGCCTTTTTCTTTTGCGGGCTGATCTCCGTTGCGTTTAGGTTTTGGACTTTCTGTATTCCTCGTACAGACGATCCATCCGGCTCGAAAGCCAATCGCTGAAGGGCTTTGCTTCCATATTCGAAAGCTCGATCGCCACCTTCTTTGACTTTGCGTTCATTGTGAAACTCAGCGAACTATCGCTCGACGTCCACTCCTTCGCGGACGTAGAGCTCTTCGGCTTCTTGGCCGCTGATTTGTTCTTGTACCGCGTGAGATATCCGTGGAGGTCGTCAAACCTCGACTCTTCCTCGAGCCCGAGAAACTCGGCAGTTTCCGCGTATTCCGTGGCGACCTTGCGCAGGGCAGGGGCAAGCAAAAGCTGGCGTAAGCTCAACCACTTGTCGCGCCCGATCTTCTTGGATGCGCCGAGCGCCTTGATCACAGGGGGAGGGACGATCTCGATCACTCCAAGCATCTTGGAGAGCATAGCCTCATCAATCGCCAGCGACGATCTGACGACATCCTTCGTCATTCCGGACGCCAGAAGGTTCTGAGCAAAATAGGCCCGCTCGATGAACGAGAGATTCGAGCGAGCGGAGTTTTCCTGTCCTTGCGCTATCGCAGAGGTAATGTCGTCCAGTTTCTTGACGACCGCCTTGATCGGAATTCCGAGTTCCTGGGCTACCTTCAAACGGCGATGACCAAAGACAACCATGTAGCGCTGGCTGTCGTTTGTGCTGGGCCGCACGAGAATTGGCGTCAACTGTCCTGATTCTCTGATCGCCTGCTTGAGCTCCTGGTATTCCTCATCATCATCGGAAAGACGGTCGGCGAGGAACGAAACATCGAGCGACCGCGGATCCAATTCCACAATCACTTCGCCGTCCATCAGCTTCTTTGTGTTCTCCGCTAGGTCCTCGATCGACCGAACGACGGTCTTTGCAGCACCAGTCATTCCGTAGCCGGGTTTTGTAGGCGCCTTATCTGCCGATATCGAAGCCAGGTCCAGCTTTGCGAATGGATTTTCACGCGACATCGCCAACCTCCCTCAAATGCGACAAGGGTCTGTAATTACGATTTAAACTGAGGAAAAAAACGGCTGACAAACTAGTCATTTCCGTCCCCAGGCATTGTGGATCAGTTCCAAGATTTCGCCATTGGCGGCATTTAGACTTTCCATCGCACGGTCATAGGTTGATCGGACAAAACTGCCACGCTCGACTTCGTAGAGCGTTTGCTTCTTGATCGAAGCGTCTGAAATGGCCGTCGACTTGAGCACATGGTTTTTAAGCATCTGCTGAGCAAACATAGACTGCATGAAACCGACCATCTGCGCCTGCGGGATGTCCGTCGGCTCGAAGCGAGTAACGAGATAGCGGAACCATTGAACACGCATCTCGGCGCCGGCCTCTGCAACCGGGCCCATGATGCCGCCCAACATCATCAGGAATTGGCTCATCGACATGATGTCCAGCATCTGGGGATGGATAGTGATCAGAATGCCTGTCGAGGCCATCAGTGCCGTGATGGTCAGGTAGCCCAGTTGTGGCGGGCAATCGATGACGACCACGTCGTACCTGTCGTCTACCTGCTTCAGTGCGTTGACAATGCGCATGTAAAACAACCGGCCGTCCTCTCCCTTTTTGGAGGAGATTGCCAGGGGCACATCATACTCATATTCCTGAAGAACCAGATTTGCAGGGACCACGTCCAGGCCAGGAATATTGGTTGGCTGAATAACTTCCGCGATCGACTTCCGCTCGTTATCAAAACGAAGCGCCTCGTACAGGGAGGCCGTATCATCGAGTTCAGGCTGGATTCCGAACAGGGACGTAAGCGATGCCTGGGGGTCTAGGTCGACCGCCAGTACGCGATGGCCGGTGAGGGCGAGATATTGTGCGAGGTGCGCGGCCGTCGTTGTCTTTCCGCTTCCCCCCTTGAAGTTCACGACGGATAGGACCTGCATCGGCTCGCCTTCCCGACGCCTGGGAACGTAGTATCTCTTTTCAGATTTTTTGTTGGCCTCAAGGTAGTCTCGAAGCTCCAACATCTGGTCGGCCGTATAGTAGCGCCGTCCACTGACCGACTCGATCTCGGGCCCCTTGCCCTCCGAATGAATTTGTCGAAGATGGCTCTGAGTGACGCCGATGAAGTCTGCGACTTCTCCTAGCTGGAACTTGCGCAATCCCTTGCGGGCATCGGGAGGATACTGTTGACTGCGAAGCATATGCAAAGCGCTTGAAATCTTCGCTCCTTGCTGTGCAATCTCGACATCAAAGCGGTTGGGCTGCGGATGGCTCATTTTGCAAATTATTTCCGAGGTAAGAACAATTTCGAAAAAATGGCCCCATAGCCACGATTTCCGCAACTATCTCCCGATTCTAACGACGCCGCAAGGGATTTAAAGTTAATAAAGGGTTAACGCGGAGACGGTCAATAATGCGACTTCATTCACCTCTTCCTTTGTTTCCAACAAGTTACAATGAGCACAAGGATCCGAGTTCAGGCTTTGTTTTACTGTGAATCCTACAAGGGGCAGGACAGGCTGAACGCCAGAATCGCATGCAAAATGGTTCACCGGAAACCCAGGCGGACCGCGACTCACTCTTCAGGCCTTGTAAGATCCTACAACTACCGCTCGATTCCGATCTGTGCTGATTTCCCCGCCGACCAAAGACGACGGAGAGATTCATGCAGGTTCTCGCGATCACCAAACCGCGAAATATCCACGAAGCCCGACTTCTCGATCAGCATTTTCAGCTACGTGCGCGCATTTTTGCCAATCGCCTGGGCTGGGACGTCAACGTCGTGGACGGCCGAGAGTCGGACCCCTTTGACGCTCTCGATCCGACCTGCATCGTCGCGCTATCCAATAGTGGCGACGTGACCGGTTGCGCGAGGCTGCTGCCGGCGCTTGGCCCGACAATGCTGACGGGCGTCTTTCCATCCCTCCTTCCGGATGGTCGGCTGAATGCGCACCTCGCCATGATCGAGAGCTCCCGCTTCTGCGTCGATACGCGATTGGAGGAGGGCAGGGGAGCGGGCTCGGTGCACGAGGCGACGCTTTCCATGTTTGCGGGAATCATTGAGTGGTGCCTGGTCAACGGCATCACCGAGATCGTCACGGCCACAGACCTCCGTTTCGAACGTATTCTGGGTCGTGTTGGCTGGCCGCTGCAGCGGCTCGCCGAACCCAAGAAGATTGGCGTGACCATGGCCGTGGCGGGCACCCTGGCGGCCAACCCGAGGATTTTCCAGAAGCTCCATCCCGCCAGCTACCGTTCTCAATTTGCCGGCCGTCTGGGCCAGGCAGCCTAAAGGAGAAAGCCGTGAACCAGCTTCGCTCTCACCCTCGACTTGTCCGCAAACTCCAGGAGGCGCTCGGCGATCAGTTGTGTGTCGCGCTGGACGACTCGACTGTGGTTGAGATCATGCTCAATCCGGATGGAAAATTGTTCATCGAACGGCTCGGCCACGGTTTGGTGGCGGCCGGTGAGATGTCGGCGGCCAGCGCGGAAGTGGTCATCGGCACCGTGGCGCATGCGCTCCAATGCGAGGTCGATACCGAGCAGCCGATCATTTCCGGCGAACTGCCGATCGGTGGTCACCGCTTCGAGGGTCTGTTGCCGCCCGTCGTTTCCCGGCCGGCGTTCACCATTCGCCGTCGTGCCTCTCGCCTGATCCCCCTCGAGGACTATGTGCGCTCCGGGGTCATGACTGAACAGCAGGCTTCGACCATCCGCAGCGCGATTTCGGCTCGGCTCAACATCATCATTTCCGGAGGAACCGGTTCCGGCAAGACGACGCTCGCCAATGCGGTCATCAACGAAATCGTCAAGTCGGCGCCGGACGACCGCCTCGTCATCCTTGAAGACACCGCCGAAATTCAATGCGCAGCCGAGAATGCCGTTCTTCTCCATACGAGCGATACAATCGATATGACGCGACTGCTGAAGAGCACGATGCGCCTGCGCCCCGACAGGATTGTGGTCGGCGAAGTCCGCGACGGTGCGGCACTGACGCTACTCAAGGCATGGAACACCGGCCATCCGGGCGGGGTGGGCACGATCCACTCCAATACGGCGATGTCGGCGCTTCGTCGTCTCGAGCAACTGACTGCCGAAGCAAGCCAGCAGCCGATGCACGAGGTGATCGGAGAGGCCGTCGACCTGGTCATCTCGATCGAGCGGACGCCGCGCGGCCGGCTTGTTCGCGACATCATCCAAGTCGAGCGGTTCATCAACGGACAGTACGAGATCGAATCCGATCAGCTCACCGAAGAACAGGAGGCACGCCATGTCGCGTAAGCATGCCCTCATCGCCGCCGCGCTCTGGGCGGCACCCATCATTCTTGCCTCGGTCGCGCCGGCGCTGGCCAGCTCCGGCGGTAGTCTTCCATGGGAAGGGCCGCTGCAGCAGATCCAGGAGTCGATCACCGGCCCGGTCGCGGGTGCGATCGCGCTTGCAGCCGTGGCCATTGCCGGCGGCATGCTCATCTTCGGCGGCGAGCTCAACGATTTCGCGCGGCGACTTGTGTACGTCGTTCTTGTCGCCGGCATCCTGCTCGGCGCCACCAACATCGTCGGCCTTTTCGGTGCGACCGGCGCTTCGATCGGGCTGACCGACGAGCAGATCACGTCAATTGGCTCGAACGGAGGAGGGGAGGGAGATCATGGCTGAGTCCCTGTCCGGCCTGCGGCGTAACCGCATCCATCGCGCGCTCTCCCGCCCGAACCTACTCATGGGCGCCGACCGGGAGCTGGTCCTGATCACCGGTCTTGCAGCCGTGATCCTGATCTTCGTCGTCCTCACGATCTATTCGGCGCTTTTCGGTGTCGCCGTGTGGATCGTAATCGTCGGGCTTCTCCGGATGATGGCGAAGTCCGACCCGCATATACGGCAGGTCTACATCAGGCACATATCCTACAAGCCCTACTACAAGGCGACCACTTCGCCGTGGCGTCGGTATTGAGGAGGCGGTCATGGTAGCTCTCAAACGCTTCCGAGCCGCAGGCCCATCTTTCGCTGATCTCGTTCCCTACGCCGGCCTCGTCGACAATGGTGTCCTCCTGTTGAAAGACGGAAGCCTGATGGCCGGCTGGTACTTCGCTGGCCCGGACTCCGAAAGCGCGACCGACCTCGAGCGCAACGAGCTGTCGAGGCAGATTAATGCCGTTCTGTCGCGGCTCGGAAGCGGGTGGATGATCCAGGTCGAAGCCATCCGCATTCCGACAGTCGACTATCCATCGGAGGATCGTTGCCATTTCCCCGACCCGGTGACCCGCGCGATCGACGCCGAGCGGCGGGCGCATTTCGCGCGCGAGCAGGGGCATTTCGAGAGCAAGCATGCGCTGATCCTGACGTACCGGCCCCTCGAGTCCAAAAAGACCGCTCTCAGCAAATACATCTATTCGGATGAGGAAAGCCGGAAGAAGTCTTACGCGGACACGGTGCTCTTCGTGTTCAAGAACGCAGTGCGCGAGCTTGAGCAGTATTTTGCCAACACACTTTCGATCCGGCGAATGGAAACCCGCGAAACGGTCGAAAGGGGAGGGGAGCGAATTTCCCGATACGACGAGTTGCTGCAGTTCGCTCGGTTCTGCACGACCGGGGAAAGCCATCCAATCCGGCTCCCCGACGTTCCCATGTATCTCGACTGGATCGCCACCGCGGAGCTTGAGCACGGACTGACGCCAAAGGTCGAAAGCCGTTTCCTCGGCGTCGTCGCGATCGACGGTCTGCCGGCCGAGAGCTGGCCCGGTATTCTCAACAGCCTAGACCTGATGCCGCTGACCTATCGATGGTCATCGCGCTTCATTTTCCTTGATGCCGAGGAGGCCCGGCAAAAGCTCGAACGCACGCGCAAGAAATGGCAGCAGAAGGTCCGGCCGTTCTTCGACCAGATATTCCAGACACAAAGTCGATCCGTCGACCAGGACGCGATGACCATGGTGGTCGAGACCGAGGATGCCATCGCGCAGGCCTCGTCGCAGCTGGTTGCCTATGGCTATTACACACCGGTCGTCGTGCTGTTCGACAGCGATCGCGAAGCACTGCAGGAAAAGGCCGAAGCGATCCGGCGGCTGATCCAGGCGGAAGGTTTCGGCGCGCGCATCGAAACGCTGAACGCCACCGATGCCTATCTCGGCAGCTTGCCGGGTAATTGGTATTGCAACATCCGTGAGCCGCTGATCAACACCAGCAATCTCGCCGACCTCATCCCCCTGAATTCGGTTTGGTCAGGCAACCCAGCGGCGCCATGCCCTTTCTACCCGCCGAATTCACCGCCCTTGATGCAGGTTGCGAGCGGATCGACGGCGTTCCGTCTGAACCTGCACGTGGATGATGTCGGCCACACACTGATCTTCGGTCCGACCGGTTCGGGCAAGTCGACGCTTCTCGCTCTTATCGCCGCGCAGTTTCGCCGGTACGAAAATGCGCAGATCTTCGCCTTTGACAAAGGCAGTTCACTTCTGCCCCTGACGCTTGCAGCCGGTGGCGATCACTATGAGATCGGCGGCGACCATGCGGAAGAGGGGCGGGCTCTGGCCTTCTGCCCGCTCTCCGATCTCAAAAGTGACGCCGACCGGGCTTGGGCGACAGAGTGGATCGAGATGTTGGTCGGTCTGCAGGGCGTGACGATCACCCCCGACCATCGCAACGCTGTCTCTCGCCAGGTCGGACTGATGGCGAGCGCCTCTGGTCGGTCGCTCTCGGATTTCGTCAGCGGCGTGCAACTGCGCGAGATCAAGGACGCACTGCATCACTACACCGTCGATGGCCCGATGGGCCAACTCCTCGATGCGGAGGAGGACGGCCTCACACTCGGCGCCTTCCAGACTTTCGAGATCGAGCAGCTGATGAATATGGGCGAGCGCAATCTCGTGCCAGTGCTGACCTACCTGTTCCGCCGGATCGAAAAGCGTTTGGATGGGTCGCCGAGCTTGATCGTCCTCGACGAGGCGTGGCTGATGCTCGGCCACCCTGTATTCCGCGACAAGATCCGCGAATGGCTCAAGGTGCTGCGCAAGGCGAATTGCGCCGTCGTTCTTGCGACCCAATCGATCTCGGATGCCGAGCGGTCGGGGATTGTCGACGTGCTGAAGGAATCCTGCCCCACCAAGATTTGCCTTCCGAATGGCGCCGCTCGAGAGCCGGGAACGCGGGAATTTTATGAGCGGCTGGGGTTCAACGAACGGCAGATCGAGATCGTCTCAAGCTCTATTCCAAAGCGCGAATATTATGTCGCCACGCCGGAAGGCCGGCGGCTCTTCGACATGTCGCTTGGGCCAGTCGCACTGAGCTTTGTCGGCGCATCCGGCAAGGAGGACCTCAAGCGCATCCGCGCATTGAAATCCGAATATGGCGACGACTGGCCGATCCACTGGCTTGAAACGAGAGGAGTTCACGATGCCACATCGCTACTCAAGTACGAATAGATGGTTTGCTTGCCTTGCGTCCGCGACGCTCACGATCGGAGCCGCGGGCTCAGTGCATGCCGGTACAGCCACCGGCGCCGCGACGGAATGGACGCAGCTCGCCAACAATGCGCAGCTCGTGGATCTCATGAAAAGCTCCGGCATCCAGGTCGACAATCAGTTGACCCAGATCAGCCAGCTTGCAGAGCAGATCCAGAACCAGCTGAAGATCTACGAGAACATGCTGCAAAACACGGCGCAGCTTCCTGATCATATCTGGGGGCAGGTCGAAAGCGACCTCAACCAGCTGCGCAGTGTCGTCGACCAGGGACAGGGCATCGCCTTTTCGATGGGGAACGCCGACGATGTTCTTCAGCAGCGGTTTCAGAGTTATGCCGATCTCAAGACGAATTTGCCGGACAACGCGACGTTCTCGTCGACCTATCAGTCCTGGTCGAACACTAACCGCGACACCATCGCCAGTTCGCTGAAAGCGGCGAGCCTCACCGCCGACCAGTTCGACAGCGAGGAAGATACGATGTCCTCGCTGCGGTCGATGTCCGAAACAACTGACGGGCAGATGAAGGCTCTGCAGGTCGGACACGAGATCGCAGCGCAACAGGTCGCACAAATGCAGAAGCTTCGCGGTCTGGTCTCCCAACAGATGACGATGATGGGAACCTGGCTTCAGACGGAACAGACCGACAAGGACCTGGCGCAGGCGCGGCGGGAAAAGTTCTTCAACGCCGAGATCAAGAGCGTTCCGGAAGGCCAGAAAATGGAACCGCGATGGTGAGCCGCCCTGTCCTGATTGCCTTGCTGTTGGCTGTCGCCGCTGCATCGTCTGCAACGACAGTGCTGATCGTCAATTCCAGCGACGGCGGAAAACCTGCGCTCACCGATGAGCAGCGCGCCGTCCGGGAAAAATTCTTCGGCTCCGACAAGGAGCTACCGCCGATCAAGGAAGGTCGGGAGATGCGCCCGAGATGGTGAAGGTGACTGTTGCGCGTTCTTTGCTGATTACAGGTCTCTTTTTCCTCGCCTATGCTGTTCCGGCATTCGCGCAGGAGGGACAGGTCCTCACAGAACTGGAAAACCAGGTCTCGTCCGCTGCGAAGGGGTGGGAGACCACCATCATGGAGGCGGCGAAATCCCTATTCTGGATTCTCGCAACGATCGAGATCGGCATTGCAGCCGTCTGGCTGGCGATCCAGTCAGCCTCGCTGGACAGCTGGTTCGCCGAACTGGTTCGGCGGATCATGTTCATCGGGTTCTTCGCATTCGTTCTGACCCAAGGTCCGACCTTTGCGCGAGCCGTGGTCGACAGCCTTTTCCAGATTGGCGCCGGCGGTGGTTCAGCTTCTCCCGCAGAAGTGTTCGATGCCGGCATCCGCGTCGCCTCACAAATGTCGCAGCAGGCGCAGTTCGGGGTGTTCGAAGACAATGCGCTCGCGATTGCCGCCGTTCTTGCCATGGGCATCGTTGTCATTTGCTTCTCGCTTGTCGCGGCGATTTTCGTGTCGGTCATGGTCGAAATGTATGTCGGCTTGCTCGCCGGCATGATCATGCTCGGGCTGGGTGGTTCGTCCTTCACGAAAGACTTTGCCATTCGATACCTAGTTTATGCCTTCGGCGTCGGCATGAAGCTCATGGCCTTGGTGATGATCGCCAAGATTGGATCGCAGGTCCTCTTGGGTCTGGCCAATGCGCCGACCGCATCCTCCGACCAGTTTGTCACCACCTTGGCCATCGCCGGTATTTCCGTCGTGGTCTTCATCATTGCCATGTACGTGCCGAACATCATCCAGGGCGTTGTCCAGGGCGCATCGGTTTCTGGAGGAATGGAAGCGATCCGCCACGGCGGGCAAGCGGCGTCTTTTGCCGCCGGGGCTGGCTTCCTCGCCGCCGGCGCCGCGCGAGCGGGTTTTACGGCCGGTCAGTCCGCACGAGCAGCCGGCTCGTCACTCGCTGGTGCCGCCCTTCGAGGCTTTGGCGCGGGGATCGGATCCGCCGGGAGTGCTGCGGGCTCTGCCGCGAAGGACAAGGCGATCGGCTCTCCCGGCGCCTATGCCGGATCGATCCTCGGGCTCGCCAATGCCAAGCTCGACGAGGCCCACAGCGGTCATAGCGGGCCAAAGCCACCTCCCGAACATAAAGCCTAGCAACAACCAGAAAGTAATGGATCGATGGCAGCGAATGGCGCCCCCGAAAACCCCTATCTTGCCGCACGCCAGGAATGGACGGAACGATATGGATCCTATGTGCAGGCGGCCGCGGCCTGGCGCATTGTCGGCATACTGGGCCTGACCATGGCCGTGATCGGCTTCGGCTATGCGATGTATCTCAGCACCCAGGTCAAGCTCGTGCCCTACATCGTCGAAGTCGACAAGCTTGGAACCGCCGTGACATCCGGCTTCCCTCAACAGATCGAATATGCCGATGTGCGCGTGGTGCGCGCAACGCTCGGCAATTTCGTCACCAGCTTCCGCTCGATCACGCCCGACGCGGTGGTGCAGAAACAATATATCGATCGAACCTATGCGCTTCTTCGGACGTCCGATCCGTCGACGGAAAAGATCAACACCTGGTTTCGGACCAATTCACCTTTCGAGAAGGCGAAGTCTTCGACGGTCGCCATCGAGGTCAACAACATCGTGGCACTCTCGAACCAGACCTATCAAATCGATTGGACGGAATACGAGCGGGACCGGAAGGGCAAGGAAACCGGTACGCGCCGGTTCCGCGGCATCGCGACGGTCGCGCTGACCGCGCCACAGGATGAGGCGATCATCCGCCTTAACCCGATCGGTCTTTATGTCCGGGATTTTGACTGGACAGCACAGCTTTAGGGGCAGGGGATTTCTCAATGCAAAAAACAGGATTGATCGCGGCCGTCGGCTGCATGGCGGGACTCGCCTTCATGTCCAGCGCGCAAGCGCAAAGCTTGACGCCGAATGAGGTGAAGGGCACGAATATCTCCAGGATGTGGCGAGGCACGCCTGGACTGGTCACCACCGGACCGGACGGAAAGGTGATCTTTCTGTTCGGCGAGACCCAACCGTCTGTGGTCTGCTCGCCGCTGCAAGTCTGCGACATCGAACTCCAAGGTGGCGAGATTGTTCGCGACGTCCTTGTCGGCGACACCGTGCGCTGGAAGGTCGAGCCCGCGACCTCGGGCGCCACAGGCGGACAGGCCATCCATCTGATCGTCAAACCGTCGGAGCCCGGCCTCGTCACCTCGATGGTGGTCACCACCTCACGGCGAACCTATCACATTCAGCTCCGGTCTCATCCCAGCCAGTATATGGCGCGCGTCGGTTTCGAATATCCCGAGGATACGTCGACCAAGCTCGCCGATATCAACGCACGGCTCGAGACCGGCGGCGTTCCCGGCATGGCCCCGGACAAGCTTAACTTCTCCTACTCAATCAGCGGCGGCGCTTCATGGAAGCCGAAACGGGTCTATTCGGATGGAGTGAAGACTTACATCCAGTTCCCGAAGTCGATCTCCGGCCAGGACGCGCCGGTCCTGTTCGTCGTGTCCGGTGGTCAGAATCGCATCGTCAACTACCGCATGAGGAACGACATGATGACCGTCGACTATGCGATCGACAAGGCGATCCTTGTGTCCGGCGTCGGCTGGCGGCAGCAGAAGATCACCATCCGGCGGGGAGGCTGACCATGCGCGGGCTACTCGTCTGTATCATCATCGCTTCGCTCCTATCCGGCTGCCAAACGCCCGAGGATGGATTGTCCACCAGTTCCTCCCCCGTCGCCATCACCGGTGCCGTCGCAAGTGCCATTGCCGGCGACATGGCAAGCCGCCTCGCCGAACAGATCGGTCCGGTGGCCACGACGACCATCAAGATGGACAAAGACTCGTCGGACTTTGCGACCGCGCTCGAGGCAGCGTTGAAGGGCTGGGGCTATGCGGTCATCACCGACGGCAAAGTCGGCAAGGATGTGAAGCCGGTCGAGCTCGCTTATTCGATCGATGGCGTCGATGGTCAGGTGCTTGCACGGCTTTCGACGCCTTCCATAGCCCTTGGCCGGGCCTATACCTCAACGGCAGCGGGTGCTGTGCCGGTAAGCCCGCTCTCCATCATGCAGCGCAACTGAAGGAGACTGATATGGTGCAATCTCTTCAGCTTGGCGCCTCCAATCAGGGCGGCGATCAGACAGGCATGCGTCGTCTCAATCGGCTGCCGATCATCGTCGCCGCCGTCATCATCGCGCTGTTCGTCGGCGTCGTCGTGATTGGTCTGTCGTGGCGAGGGCTCCCATTTAACCGCAACAACGATATCGACAATGCGTCGAATACGACGGCGACGAACTACGGGGACCAGCTCAAGCGCGGCGTCACGGATGGCATAATCGGCGAGCCCGTCGAACGTCAGACGTTTCAGCCGACGCCCACGGTTGAACAGAAGATCGAGAAAGAGACGACTGTTGCCGACCGCCGGCCGACGGAGCGGGACGAGCGGCGCCAGCGGTTGGAACCAGAGGAGGAATGGAAGGCCCGGCTGAAGCGTGAGCAGGACGAGCAATATATCCGCGAGGCCCAGCGGCAACGCATGGCCCGGCTGCAGGCTAGGGCAACGGCCTACGAGTCACCGTTGAAGGTCGATATCTCCGACGTCGAGAAAGACGCGAAGAACTCCATCAATGCGGGTCAAAATACCACGGCAACGGCAACCAATGCCTCAGATCTATACGCCGCCGCCATGAAATCCGGTCTGACGGGGCAGAACGTCGACCAAAACGGCCAGACCTCGAAGGAGGATTTCTTCAATCAGGATATCAAGGACCTTGGCTATCTTCCAAACCGGGTCGTGCCACAGATGTCGGCCTACGAGCTGAAGCGTGGCTCGGTCATTCCGGCCACCTTGATCACCGGCCTCAACTCCGACCTGCCGGGGCGGATCACCGCGCAAGTCAGCCAGAATGTCTATGACAGCGCCACGGGGTATCGCCTCCTAATCCCACAGGGGGCTAAACTCTTCGGTCGTTACGATTCCAAGGTCTCGTTTGGCCAAGAGCGCGTGCTAGTCGTCTGGACCGACCTCATTTTCCCGAACGGATCGACCCTGCAGATCGGCGGCATGGCCGGCACGGACGCGGAAGGATACGGCGGCTTCAAGGAGAAGGTCGATCGCCATCTCTGGCGCACATGGAGTTCGGCAGCCCTCGTCGCGCTGATCGGAACCGGCATTGATATGTCGATGCCGCAAAGCTCGACGCTGGCGACACAGGAAACTGCATCAGATGCGGCCCGCCGCAACTTCGCGGAATCATTCGGCCGCGTCGCTGAGCAGACCATCGCGAAGAACCTGAATGTACAACCGACGATCGAAATCCGGCCGGGCTACAAGTTCAATGTGCTCGTCGACCAGGACATCATTTTTTCCGTCGACCTATCGCGAAAAATAGGCGCAGGATTCATTAGTCCAAGCGGACGCTCGGCCTTTTAATCAGTAGGTCTCGGGTTCGAACCCCGACGCTCTCACCAACAATTTCAATGGCTTGCGGCCTTGAAGTTGGCGGAAGATCAGCTAAAATGCCCTCACACACTTCTCGCACAGTTTTGAGGGCTGAAATGGACTCCCACAAAGTGCTCGGTGACAAGGTCCGCGTCTATCGCCGACCCAACAGCTCCGTCTGGCAGTGCGCCACCTATATCGATGGGAAGGAGTGGCGGGTCAGCACCAAGACTGACAGCCTCTCCCAGGCGAAAGAGGTTGCGGAAGACTGGTATTTCGAGCTCAAGGGGAAAAGCCGGGCGGGCCAGCTTAAGCAGGAAAGAACCTTTGCTGATGCGGCCAAGCAGTTCGTTCGCGAATATGAGCCACTCACCAATGGCGAGCGTAATCCGCGCTACGTGAAGGACCATGAGGCGCGCCTGGACAACCATTTGCTGCCCTACTTCGGCAACATCGGCCTTAGCGCGCTGACGGCGGGCAAGGTGCAGGAATACCGGGTCATGCGGCTCCAGCCGCATCCGACGACCGGCAAGGTGCCGACACGCAGCACCCTGCATCATGAAACAGTGACACTCCGGCAGGTCACGAAAACCGCCCTGCGGCACGGCTGGATCAGCCATCTGCCCGACTTTTCCGCCCCGTATCGCGCCTCCAGCAAAATCAGCCACCGCGCATGGTTCTCGCCCGAAGAGTACAAGCGGCTCTATACCTATACCCGTGGACGGGTGGCCTCGGTTATCGGCGAAAGCTACGAACATGCCGTGGCACAGCTACACGACTACGTCCTCTTCATGGCCAATACAGGCCTACGGCCGGACGAGGCCAACCGGTTAGAATATCGGGACGTGACCTTCGAAGAGGATGCGGAGGGTGGCGAACGGATCCTTTTGATCGAGGTGCGAGGCAAACGTGGCGTCGGCTACTGCAAAAGCACCACGGGCGCGGTGCATCCCTTTGAGCGGCTGGTGAAGCGCAACAATCCCAAGCCGACCGATCTCGTCTTCCCCCAGGATCACAAGAAGCAGTTCAACCGGGCGCTGGCGGCCTGTGATCTGAAATTCGACCGTGAGGGCAACAGGCGCTCGGCCTATAGCCTCCGGCACACCTACATCTGCCTGCGGCTGTTGGAAGGCGCTGATATCTATCAGATCGCCAAGAACTGCCGCACCAGCGTCGAGATGATCGAGAAGCACTATGCCGTGCATCTGAAGAACACCCTCGATGCCAAGGCGATTAATGTGCGGCGGCGGACGAGGGCTGCTATAGCTGATTAGGGCGTAGGGACCTGCAGCGTGAATGTCAGCCAGCATTCTCGTCATGAGCAATCCCAGTTGCGCTAGAGAGTGGAGGCGCAAAGCGGTGGTTTTGCAAAAGAACTTGTAAAACAGTTCTACGTGTACTAGATTTTAATTAGAGCAACGCTCCGGGGTCAGCGCTAGGCGCTGGCCGAAACGAATTAAGGTCCGAAAGGACCTTTTTTCATTTGAAGCAGCTGTATTTGATGCCTAGGTTCGGCCGGTCCTCCAAGGGGAGGTGCGCATCGATAAGCTTACCTGCCTTCATCAAATCGACATAGGGCTTGTAGCTCGGGTCATAGCCGCCCTTTGCCATAGGGTACAGCATTAGGTCTGCGACCTGCAGCATTGACGCCTCCTTGGTCCGGCGCTTGGGCTCCCCCATGACAATCCGCCGAAATTCCTCCGGGGGGAGAGACCCGTAAGCGGCAGCACCCTCGCCGGCGAACGGCATGCCTCCGGCCTTCAGCGCTCTGGCGTAGGCAATCAGATCGCGATCTTCGTGTTTGCCACTCTCCTCGAAAAAGACGCGTAGGGTGCGGCCCTGGCTGTCGGCGAACTTCGCCGCGCGCTCGATGAGGATCGAGTACGCCGTCTTGCACATAAGCCAAAGCCGTTCATTGTACTTCTCGCGATAGCGCAGGACATATCCCGGCCGGTCGATGACGGCCGCAATCCCGACCACCGGCAATGACAGAATGAAGGCATCCAGCTCTGGGAAAAAGATGCGCGCCTTTTCGGGGTTCTTCAGCCATCCGAAGTCCCCGCGCCCACCCCGGATCTTGTGCGAGTGAAGCGGGTAGGTGATGCCGTGCTCCGCGCAGAACGCGACGTGCCGCGCCTTCAGCTCGTGAAGGTCTTCCTGCTTGATCAGGAAGCCGCCTAGGCCGAAGCAGTCCATGCTGTCCTTGCGTTGCTCGGGAAGTTCATGATCGGGATCCCGGCTGCCGGTATCGTCGAGGAAGAGGTGGTATTCGGGATGTGAGGTCATTGCGGGCAGTCTAGCCGGCATCTCGTTGTTTGTCATTGATTTGCAGGGCGCCGAGCAAGCACGTCACTCGCGAAGGGCGGCTTTCAATAAGGGCAGGTATTTCTGAACCTGTTTACGGTCACTGTCTTTTTCTTTATCGGAGAGGAGGGCGAACGGGGTTTCGATCTGCTTTTCCCACCGAGCAACAAGCTCTGCTGGGATAAGCAGGGACCCGTCGGACTGCTTTTGACTTTTGTCATGGACATATCGCTGCCAATGAGCCCAGCGGTCATGTTCGATCGCTGCCAGCTCATCAAGCAAGCCGTCCAAGATCTCGTCGGCGGCCACGGCTAAATCATCCCCGCTTCAACGAGCTTCCGGTAGTGCTCACCGAGCACAGTCAGCTCACAGCTTTTGCTTTGCATAGCGGCGTGCCACATGTGAGGAGCATTGACGGGCCGAACCAGATTTACCTTTACGAATTTCTGCAGAGTGGCGAAGACAGCAGTCTTCGCCGGATCTGGTGGCGGGATCGTCGGATCGTCCTTCTGCTCGGCACTCCGCTCGGGCTCATACGCGGGATCGAGCGGAAACTCGTAATCCTGTGTCGGAAAGAGCGACGCTAACTGCTGCAGGTCGGTCAATGGTATTGGAGCGTCGGCCCTCTTCAATGAGACGAACGTTTGTACGTTGGTCTTGAATAGGGGTCTCTGCCCGGCCCAAGGACCAAGTGATTGGTCGATATGCGCGTAGACACTGCCAGGTGTCACGTCGCCAACAAGGTTCGCTGCAGCGCCACTTAAGGCGTCGACCAGCAGACTTGTGAAGACGCCGCCTGGATTTGGGCCGCCAGTCTCCAGAGCGTACTGCTCTGCGGTCGACGCTGTTAGGATAGTCATCCCAGTGGGGATTTCCGAAAAGCCCTTCATTACCGGGCGCTCGCCAACAATGCCACTATGGCAGCTGTCGAGAATAATGACCTTATTGATTGCGGGTGACGCCGCGGCAATAGTCATCACTTCATTGAGCGAAAGCCCGTCATCGCCGGTTTTGCAGTCTCCCGCACAGAGAAACCCACCAGTGTCCTCAATGTACCCGTGGCCGGCGAAATAGAAGAGCGCAATCTCAGCTTGATCGGTAAACAGCGCACGAACCGCTTCTTTAAGTTCGGCGCGTTCGACGATATCGGCGGGACCGGTACCTGTAATTAGCTTCGGCGTCTTGAAGTTTGTTGTGCCGTCCGCGTTCCGCTCCAAAGCCGCGCGAACCGAGTGCGCGTCATTTACGCAGCCGTTTAGCGGCGAGATATGTTCGTAGTGATCGATGCCAACAATGAGTGCCTTGCGCATTGGAAAACCTTAGAGGCCGTTAATCCAGTTGGAGATGTTATCCCACGTCCAGACCATAGCGTTGACGCCGGCGACGTTGGCACGGTCTTCCTTGTATGCCCAGATACCGCGAACAGGCACACCGAGTTCTTTGGCGCACGCGATCTCCCACTTCTGGCCTGTCGAAGACAGAGAGTTCTTGCTGATGATGGCGAGTACACCGTGCGAACGCTGAATACGGGCTTTAACTTTTGTCTTCCAATCTGAATCGTATGCTTCTTTGACGGACATATCGATATATTCAAAGGGAGAGTTGGTGTAGAGTGACTGTCCTTTGATCATGTCGCGGATTCGCTCGTCTTCGATAGCAAAAGCTACGAAGACAACTTTTTTATCTGCCATTTCGACCTTCTCCCAATACCTGAACAGTAATTTCACTGATTTGTTTGCATTTTCATACACCATATCTCGTCTCTGGGTTGATCAATCTTAGCTGTTTCACAGGAGTTGCTGCTTTGACGGGCATTTATCCACAGGCTAATCGCTAAGAATCTCGCTCCACCGCATCGTGAACCGCAATGAGCGATGATGCGCGGCACCGAAACCTTCTGCGTCCCGCCCGCCGTAAAGCTCATCGAGGTCCGCCCGAACTGCTGACTGAGCGCTGCGAGGCCCGCCATCAGCAGGGGCGGTCGTTTTTCATTTACCGTTGTTGTTGATCTTGAAGAAAATCAACGCATCCTTGTATGATGCGTACAGCGCACTTACGCATCGCCCAATGTGTACGCATTGAGCAGAATAGGCGATGCGTTGCACGGTTTTCTGGCCAGCCGCAGGGCGTCGTCTCATTGGAAGGCCCTCCCCAAATAGGTATCGGTGATCTTGAGGCGCGTTCCGAAGGCAATTTCCTGATGGCCACCAGTGTCAGGACCAAGTACGCCGACAAGATCTTCAACCCGGCAGCCGTTGCCGCCGCCATCGACGAGGTGGCCTTCCAGGGCCACCGCCAATACCGCGTCGTGCAGGAGCTACCATTCGACCTGTCGGAAACCGATGCCGCCCACGCGCTGGAGGACTGGCTGGACCAGGAACAGTTCCATTATATCTGGCGCCCCACGTTCCTCCGCGTCGCGTTCCTTGGCGGTCATCTCCTTCCAGGCTTTGCCGCCGGCCAGCGGGCAGGGGAGCCCGGTGAGGGTCTGGTAGCGGCGCTGGGCATAGGCGTGGCGGAACCCGTGGGTGTTTCGGAGGCCTGCCTTGTAGGTCTCGTACTCATAGCGTTTGAGCTGCTCGATATAGGTGAGCTCGGCAGGGATCAGCGAGCCCTGCCCCTTGACGAGGGTGGTGACGTGCTGCAGCGCGTGGCGTTGCTCCAGCGTGGTGATGGGCACTGTTCGCGGGCGGCCACCTTTGGTCCAGCTGCCTTGGAGTGTGATCTGGTCAGCGCGCATGGCGACCTGCGGCCGGAACTTGATCGCTTCCTCACGGCGCAGGCCGAAGGTGACCTGCAGCAGGAGCGAGGCCTGGATGTGCGGGCTTTCGATGGTCTGGAATTTTGTCGGGTCGAGGGTTTGGGCGCGGTTGCGCGTGACCTCGCCGCGCTCGGCCACGCCATAGGCGGCGTTGTCGCGGCTGACCACGTTCGGCTTGCCGATTTTCTCGGCCCACCAGCGCAGCCAGCTCAGAGCTTGTGAAGCTTTTGGATCTTGGCGTTTCCGGCCTGTCTTGGTTGACCGGTGCCGTCGAGCGTCGGACGGTTGACCGGTGCCATCGAGCGTCGGACGATTGGGCGGTGCGGTCGGACGGTCGCTGCTGGCGCCTGGGTGATTATGCTCGTTTAGCCGTTGGCGAGCCGATGGCCCTGCAAGATATTGTTGGTGAGTGCGTAGCAGAGCACGACGGCACGGACCTTTTCGATGCCGCGCACCGTCAATTGTCGTAGGTTCCAGTTACGCCAGCGGGCATGGATGCATTCGCAGATCGAGCGGGATTTGTACTGCGCCTTGCCCGTCTCGCTTGCCATGCGGGCTCGCCAGGCTGACACCCCCGGACCGTCGCCGTGCCGCGGCAAGCAGGGATCGGTTCCGTGCTTGGACTGCGTGGGCGGACAAAAGACCTCAATCCCTTCGCCGTGCGCCCACTCGATGTCTTCGGCGCTGCAAAAGCCGCCATCGGCGAGATAGCGCCGCGGCAGATGGCCGCTCAGCGCGCGCAACCGCTCCAGCATCGGCCGCATGAGGCCGCGATCGGAGCCGACATTGGTCACCTCGAGCCCGACCACGAGCTGCTCAGCGGCCACGCTCGCCACCTGCACATTATACCCCGGACGGAAGCCGCCGTCGGCCATCTTCATCACCCGCGCCTGTGCGTCCGTGCTGGAGGCGCGCGGCTCCTTCGGCTTTTTGCCATTGCCGCGCTTTTCCTCGCGGGCCTGGCGCTGGCGCTGGATCTCGTCAAGAGCCGCCTGGGCTGCTCTGATCCGCGCGCCGCGCTCGCGCGCCGCTCGTTGCCTGGCCGCCTTGATGCGCTGATTGCTGGCATCCGAACGCGCATCAACCTCGTGCTTGAGCTGATCCACAACGGCCTCGGCAATTGAAAGATGCCGATCGAGCGTCGCCTTGCGGCCGAACGAGGCGGCCCCCGCGCTCGCTCGTATCCGCACGCCATCCTGCGCCAGACGGTCGAGAGCGACGAGGCCGGCATCGGCAAGCGCCGCCAGATGTTCGGCCAGCAGCCGGTCGAGCAGATCGGCGCAGCCGATCCGGAAATCCGCCAGCGTATGATAGTTCACCGAAACGCCGCCGCACAGCCAGCGATAGACGTCGTGGCTCCTGCACAGCCGGTCCAGCGCCCGCGCGCTGCCGACGCCGTCACTGCTGGCATACAGCCACAGCGCCAGCAAAAGCCGTGGCGAAATCGGCGGATGGCCCGGCCTGTGCGCCCGCGCCTTGATCCGATCTTCAAGCGCGCTCAGATCCAGTCCCTCGACATAGCTCCAAATGACGCGCACCGCGTGGTCCTGTCCGATCAAGCTGTCGATATCCACAGCACGCAACTCGATCTGATCGCGCACCGGCTCGCGCATGCGCGCCGCCCCGCCCGCCACCCGAGCACTTCGCCGCACCCCATGCACCGGTAGTCCTTCGAACAGGTCGTCGCCCACGATCATCCCCCAAAGCAAATCAACGAACCAACAGAATCACAAGCTAACCGCCTCCGCCACCAAACATTCACACCCTCTCAGGGTGAGATGGATCGCGCAGTTCGCTTGATCTGTCGGGATAGTGAACGCAGCCGCTCGGCAATTTCCAGCGGCGTGCCTAAAAAATGATGCCGCTTCGTTCCGGTTGGAACGGGCATCATTCGTCGGTCACGTGGGATCGTTTGCGGGAAATCGGACATTTCATGTCCGACCTCTCCCGCCTGTGCTTTGCGCCCGCATGCTCCGCTTACTGGCGATGGGTATCGGCAGGAAGTGGCACCCTGACCCGCCTCCAGCCTTCCGCAAGTCGTGTGCCGCCGCAGGGGGCGGTCTCCCGAGCACAGACTGGCACAAGGCTGGTTGTTGGCGGATCGGATCGGGCCACCTGCCGATGGTCGCCCATCTGGTTCGCGGGCAGGGCGGGTTTGCGCGCCGCTTGGCGGGAGTACGGGCGCAGACTGTGGTTGGTGGTGTGATTTGTTGAAGTGGATGAGTGTGGGGAAGGCCTTCCCCTGGCTGCAACCCGTCGGGACAGTTTTATGCCACCCCTTCTGCGGGTGAGCCCGCAACGCCCCCGGGGAGAGAGCGATACCCAATATCGTCGTCGCGCCAGTCGCTTAATGTCGACTAAATGGCTGTATTGGAAATCTATCTCGCACTTTACAGTTGCTTTTCTAAGGCGGCTGGCCCCATCAATCCATAACGATCAGCATTGGTGCACAGACTGGAGAAGGCACCATCTTCGGTCTTGCCCGTCGCCTTCTGACCAAGCTTGTATGGAAGTGGGCGATCACGGAATAAATGTGTCAGACGCGACGAGAAACATTCCGGAGTGGGGAACGAGCAATGGCAAACAACGGCATGACTATCCAACCGCAAGTCAGGCGCTCGACAACCGCCATCGGGGACGAATTGCGTGACCAAGTGATTGACCTGCTGGAGGCCGAAGGCCACAGGGTCGCCCGCGAGGTCCGTGTAGGTACCAAGAAAGTCGATGTCCTCTTCGAAATCGAGGACGAGTTTCGTCCGCAGAAGATCGCGATCGAATGCAAAAACCTCGACAAAAACCTGTCGCAGGCCGAATTGAACTTGATCTGGTCTGACTATTCCCTGCTCATTGAAGAGAACGAAATCACGAGCATATTCGTGATCACACGGCTCGATTTTTCGCCCGAAGCTAAGCAATACGCTAACAAACGACGTGGCCTAGAAGGTTTTTCATTGAAGGAGTTCGAGGAAAGCCTCCTCGGATATCGCCGGTATTGCCGCGACGTTGGAGACCTCTTCAGCGAGGGAGGTCTCGAAAATTATTATGTGCAGCCTTCAGTCGAAAACGGCGGCAAGCTCCACGACCGGATCGTCGAATGGGTTCGCAGCGAGGACACCGCCCCCGTTGCGATCCTCGGTGGATATGGGATGGGAAAGACGTCTTACTGTAAATTCCTGACCCGGACCCTCGCGGATCAGTACCTGGATGACCCGTCGGCTCGGGTGCCGATCTACGTGCGGCTCTCGGATATCGCCACGCAAACCGATATCGACGGCCTAATCGCGAAAACCTTGGCAGACAGACACAATACGAAGAATTATTCCTTCGCCAAGTTCAAGAAGCTGAACCGGTCCGGAAAGTTCGTTGTAATCTTCGACGGGTTCGACGAGATGAAGCACGCACTTTCGTGGACCGATTTCAAATACAATTTCTCGCAAATTCATTCACTCCTGGACGGTAAGGCCAAGATCATGGTTGCCGGCAGGCCGAACGCGTTCCTGTCCGATAGCGAGCATGCCTGGATTTTAAGAGGAGCGCGCCTGGTCGGGGAGCAGTTGATGAAGGTCCCTGACGCTCCCGAATACCTTGAGCTTTCCTTGTCTCAGTTTTCGGACGACGAGGTCACGAGTTTCCTCGACCGATATCTTCGGCAGAAACTCCCGACAGGCATCTCCGATCCTCAAGAGATAGAGCGCTGGATTTCAGAGCGTGTCGGGGATTTCGAAAAAATCCGGGCGAACGGCGATATCTATCGTCCGGTACACCTCAAAATCTATGCCGACATCGCCGCCGATCCGAACGCAAAACTCGAAAGCTTTTCAACATACGGCCTCTACTCGATCGCCACATCCAGGATCAGCGAGCGGGAGGGCGAGAAGCTTGTCCGAAAGCAGATCGATTCCGAAAAGCGACAGCACATTATCGAACGCATAGCCTGGTGGCTCTGGGATACGTTCGACGGACGCAGGCTATATTTCATCGCGGAAGCCGTCCCCGAATATATTATCGGTCGTGATCTCCTCGACGATCAGGTCTTTGAGCGCGACGCGATCTATCGCGAGATTTTCACTGGGTCTTTTCTGGAGCGAAAGTTCGGCGAGAACTATTACTTCTCGCATCGATCGTTTCTCGAATTCTTTGTGGCTGGTCGGCTGGAGAAAGCTGAAAGCCACCAGATCACCGTCCAGTCGGTCTTCAAGAACATCAATCCGGAAATCCTGGTGTTCCTTAAGCAAAGCCCCGGGTATCAGAACTTCCTGGCATACGTTTACAAAGGCATGCAGCGCTTCAGCGGACATATCCCGCTGCTTTTTCTCGAAGAGATTTACACTTACCGTTCTGAGACTGGAGCAGCCGATGCCCAAACCGGAATCCAGCTCCTGCTCAAATATTTTGGTTTCTTGAGATCGGAAGACTTCGATACAGCAGCGTACGTCCGTGCCGTGAGGACGGATTTAGCTTCCACTAACCAGGAGCATCGCGAGACGGCATTGTATTTCGCCCTCTACGTCATGCGTCTGCGCTATGATCGCGATGCATTGCTCGCTCTGCTCCAAGTTCTGGCGGCATCAGTCAGTTGGCCTGCGAGAGCGGGTACGGTTGCGGGGATGAGTATGACCAAGTACACGTTCTCGCGCAGCAACATTGGTGAGTACGTTTTCGTCCGCTTCGCTCGCATTACCGCAGAGCGCTCGCGTGACGGCAAACCCGTCGTCACCTTTGACATCGCCAGGGCTTACGATGAAGTCAAAGACAAGAGGCCTCCCAAAATCGACATCGAAGGGAATCTGCAAGGCCTTCCTGATCTGGTTCAGCCTCGCATCGAATTCGCTGATATTTTTGGTGGGCTTGGCCTAAAAGAGCAAAAAGCTGCCATGGATGTTCTCAGCGTTGGTGTGGCATGATTTGCTATGATCAGGTCGCAATATGATCTGGAGATGCGGGCTAGATATCAGCAATCCGCTTGCGACGTCCTCAAGGAGGGCCGCGTAATCGCTACTGTTGTCGCCTATGCTCTGCGGCCTCGGTAGGTTGTCGGCGGAGGAAGTGCCTCGTGGGCTTGAGCCAGTGTCTCGAGCCACGTTGCCCGACCATCGGAAATTTCTTCGTTGCCGGCTTCCATGGCTTCAATCCATGACAGCTCGCATTGCAGCGCCGAGGCAATGTTGACCGGCGTCCAGCGGATATGCAGCAGGCACTCGGAGAAACGTTCTGAGGTCATCATGGACTCGTCAAGGTGTCACGGCCGCTAGAGCACCGGGCGATTAAATTGCAACGTATCCGGCAGCCTTGAGATAGTTCCAACATTCTTCGGGCTCGAACAGATCGCAGATATTGCTGACTGCCCGGCAGAGATCGTCGAGGTTCGCGCGGCGGCTTTGCGCAAGAGAGTTTTAAGCTTGGCGAACGCCATCTCGATCGGGTTCAAGTCTGGAATATTTCGGCAGGAACAGGAACCAGGCGCCTTGCTCAGCAACGGCCTGTGCGGCTCTTGGGCTCTTGTGGACGTTGAGGTTATCGAGGACCACAACGTCGCCAGGTTCCAAAGACGGTGCCATTTGCGTTCGCACGTAGATGTCGAAAGCCGCGCCGTCCATGGCGCCTTCGATGATCCATGGGGCAACGAGTTCATGGCATCTCAAGCCCGCCACGAACGTTTGGGTTCGCCACTTGCCGAACGGTGCGTCAGCCCGCAAACGCTCACCGCGCAGGCTTCTGCCGCGCAGCGGAGTCATGTTGGTCTTGACACTCGTTTCATCGACGAAGACCAATCGGGCCGGTTGACGGCGCATGAAGGGCTGGCGGCGGTCACACCACTCACGCCGCGCTGCTTTGACGTCACAGCGTCCTTGTTCCGACGCCAGCAGCGCTTTTTTTATATGTGAAGCCTTCCTTGCGCAGGAACTTGGACAGGTTCGACGGATCGATCGTCACGCCATGGTGAGCTTCGAGCCAAGCAGCAAGATCCGGCATCGTGATGTCGGGCTTGGCCAGAACTTTGTCGATGATGGAGCGCCGATGCGCTCCCAGCTTGCCGGATCCCGCGGGCCGACCCTGCCTGGCCGGCGCGACGGATCCGGTGGCCCGATAACGACTATGAACCCGCACCGCCGTCGAGGGCGCTACCTCAAACCGCGCCGCCATCGCTCGACGCGAATGACCTGCCGCGACCCCGCCCACGATCCGTTTCCGCAAATCTGACGAAATAGCCTTTCCCATGAAGCACCTCCGGCTTCCATGGAATCAGACCAGGCTTCAAATGGGAACCCTTTGATTCAAACTTTTCGCCATATGCTCTAGTTTGCCACAGAAGAAGCTCGGACCAAACTCCCCCACCGAATTGACGCGTGAATTACTGCTCACGCTCAAGCCGAACTATTGAGACAAGAGCGCTGCTCGCCGCTTAAACCCTTTGGTTGTCTGTGGTTTGCGTTGCTGTATCGAGCCGGGTGCGGCAGTCCCTGAGGTATGGGAATCCAAAGCCGCACTTGACCTGTGGGCATTGATCCGATCCCGAATCTGCCCACCCTCAATCTGTCAGTAATTGGCGATTGCATCTCGGGTCTGGGTCCTTCCCTGGTGACCGTCTCTCCCTTGTGGCCAGTGAGGTCGGGGTTTTGCGGCGTGGCCCGTCCCCGTCAATCTGGCTGCCCGCTCCTTCGCTGCGCTCCCGTGTTGCCGTTGACTGGTAGCGGGCGCGTGCCGCGCCTCGGGCTTCACGCCGCTTTGAGATCCCGACCGGCCGCAATGGGCGAGCCGGGTAACCAACGGGAGAATCCCCAATGACTACCGAAAGCAAACGACCCTCTCACGAGGTCTTCCACATCGAGGGTGAGGGCAAGAAAGCCTTCTGGACCAAGATCGGCGGCGCTTAGCACGACGACGGCGACGGCTTCACCATCAGCCTCAACTGCCTGCCGCTCAATGGACGGCTGGTCGTCCGCAAACCGAAGAAGGATGACACGTCGAAGGGAGACGCGCGATGAGCGCGTCCACCCTTCGCATCCGCCTGCTGAACGATCAACTGGGTGCGTTCACGTTCCCGCCCCGCGGCGAGATGGTTCTCACCCGCAGCGTCGCCGACCTTCCGGGCGACGATCTCCGTGAGGTCCTGCGTCAGGTCCGGACGTTTGACGACTTCAGCACCGACAAGGATCCGCACGGCGAACATGTCTTCGGTAGCTTCGCGCACAACGGCGCCCGCTATTTCTGGAAGATCGACTATTACGATCGCGACAAGAAGTACGGTTCGCCGGATCCGGCCGATCCTGCCGTCACCTGCAGGGTTCTGACCGTGATGCGCGCCGACGAATACTGACGTTCCGAGCAACGAGGCGGTGTGGTGCGGCCGCAGAGGGTGACCACGGCGGAACTCCCGAACGCCGCCCGCGGGATGAACGTAATGAGGTAGTCCTTCGACTGAGGAAGTGGCCCGAACCAGAACCCCGATGCCTCGGTCCGGCATTCCGGGGCGTCCATGGCAGGGACACGTTCCTCCTTGTCCGGAGGGGAGGGTAGCCCGTTGGCGTCGAGGGTGTTCATGGTGATTCCGAGGTAGCTCCCCGCCTTGAAGCGGCCGACGAACTCCACGGCATCCCCGCTATAGCGATAACACCCGTCGGCCGGATTGAGCTTGAAGGTCTGCGGGTGGATCGGCGACGGCGCCTCTTCCTGCGCCTGCGTGGCGGCGGGCCAGCCGACCAGCAACCCGACCATCAGAAACGTGCGATGCATGTTCATCCCGTCAGCTCGGCTGGCCCTTGCAGAAGTTGGTTTGGAAGCACTTCACCATTCCCGGCAGGCGGCCGGGGTCGTTGTCTTCCAATCGGAACGGCCAGGACGAGGTTTTTTGGAACATCTCGCAAAAGCCTTGTTCCTCAACGTTGCAGGTCATGCGGGCCCCCGTGAGGGTCGTGCCGTGTTTGGGCGCCCCCATACCCAAATCCTGCTCGATGATGGCGACGGATGTCAGCTTGCCGAAATCAAGGGAAAATTTGAAATTATCCCTTGCTGCAAAGTTGATGGCGTAGTTGCAATCATCCTGCCGGGTAATCGTGATGGTCACCTTAGCCGGGTCCTTTTCCGCCACGTACGTCAACGGCTCGGCGGACGTTTGGTGAAACGCCGGGGGATCTCCCTCCAGACCAACAGGCACGACGGTCCCTTCTTCGAGACCGAAGACCATATAGGCAACCGCCTGTTCGGCGGTTGGTCCGTCTGCCGCCTTTGAGGACTGATCGGAACATCCTGCAAAAATCAGCAGCCCGAGTATAAGGGGAAGTCGATATGTCATAAGGCCTCTCGAAGAATACGATGGAAGACGGACTGCGTCAGGTAGGTTGACCGGTCAATTCCCGGCCACGGGCTGCCAACCGCTCTCGGTCTTGATCAGGCGGCGCGTGATCGACCAGTTATTGCCATCGGTCAGGAACGTACACATGTAGCCGGGCTTGCCTTCGGCCGCCACGCACTGGTTGTCGTGGATTTGAATGCCCAATGCTGTTTCAACGTCCGTCTCCGAAGGGCCGGAAAACGAGCAAGACGATAGCAAGGCTACTGAGCCGATGATGGCGGCACGGACTTTGGGCATAGATAGGCTCCAGATTGCTTGAGCGATTGGTGAGTGCGGAAGGGCGGGGACGCGCCGTTAGCGGGGATCAGGCTCGCCGTGAAGCGCGATGAATTTCTGATAGACCAGCTTGCTCAGTTGCGAACCGAAAGCATTGCTTACCCGGTGATCGACGTAAGAGATGGTCAGTTCACAGATCAATCCAGCGTACATGGGCGAACCCGACTCCGTCAGGCTGGTAGCGGTCTTGGGGTCGACGCATTTCTGGCCGCTGATTTCGACCAAAATGGTATTGTTGCCGCCGCAGTCTCCCGACATCACCTGCTTGCCGCTCTCGTCGAAGCAATAGGTGAGGTTCAGGCCGTTGGAAGGAGTGACGAGGGGTTGACCGTAGTCGTCATTGATGTGTTGGGCCACGGCGCTCATAGGAACGCCCAGATGGTGCCGGTCGCTCCAAGTCGCCCTGAATTCGACGCGTTCGAGAAAGTTCGTATCCCAGACCGTCGCCGAAATCTCCTGTGTGTCCGTATCGGCGGATACGCCTTCGCCGGAATGGGAATTGCGGGAGGTGTCTTTGACCGTGAGGACATCCTTCTGCACCGGTACCGAGACGGTATAGGGAACGCCTTTCACCTGACCGGTAAAGCCCCCGGTCTTTTCGCTGCTGATGGCGACCTTGGAACCGCCCTTGGCCAGAACCTTCTCAATATCGCCGGTGGTCATTCCCTTATGCACGACATGCGCCCCTAGATTTTGAGGGGCCGTCTTCGGTGGCCTGAAGCCAAGGTCTGAAGGATAGAAGGTCTGCGGTTCTGCGTCTTGCGCTCTGGCTGGCTCGTCGCTGTAGCTGGCGATTGCGCATAGCATCAGGAGCGTGACATTGGTCATTTTCATCGCAAATCTGCCCGTCAATGCATGAGGAAAGGCAGACGCTATGCGGCGGCGGTATCCCGCGCCTCATGGGTTATTACGTCTCGCCCCGGCGAATTCTGGATATCAAAAATCACGACTTTTGACGGCCATACGACCATGCGCGAGGCCTCGTCCTTGTAAGAATAAAATCAACTACGTTAGGTATTGCTGAAATATAAATCCCGTAACAGAATGTGAATCCACCGCACTTGCAAAAGTCGTGATTTATGACGGCCCGCAATTTCAAATAACATGAACTAATTCAAGTATGCTAATATGTTCCTTTATCTCAACCTGGTGAGTTCGCTTGACAGGGTACAGCGATGATATACGGCTATGCCCGTGTTTCCACGAAAAAGCAGGATCCTGGTTATCAGCTCGACAGGCTCCGCAAAGCAGGATGCGACCACATCGTCCGTGAAAAGAAGAGCGGCAAAGACACGAAAAGCAGGCCGGAATTCCTGCGGCTATTAGCAAGCCTCCAACCGGGTGATACGCTTCTGGCGACAGTGTCGGATCGCGTCGCCCGTGATCCCCTCGACCTCGTGCTTATCCTCCGTGAAGTCGAAAGTGCTGGTGCCCAGCTTCGGCTGCTTGATGAGCCGTACATCGATACGACATTCGATTTTGCCGACGTGATCGCCTACTTCCGCGGCTGGGTGGCTCGCGTGCAGCGTCTGAGGATCCTGGAAAACACCTCCAATGGTCGGGCGATGGCGAAGGCGCGAGGGGTCAAGTTTGGACGTAAGCCCAAGCTGAGTCCCCGTCAAAGGGCTCAGGTGATGGAACGGAAGGCCAAGGGCGAACCGTATGCGCGGATCGCGCGGTCCTACGGCGTGAGCGAAAGTACGATTCTGCGGGTGCGGCCTTAGGCTAGAGGTGTCGGGACTTGACCTCTCGATCTACGATGCTCCAGCCATTGAAATAAAGCCGTGTATATTTGCCGCGGTAGATGGTCATCTATTGGAAATTCTATCACAGGTGGTGTCGTGCCTATTCAAATAGGAGAGATGTATGGCTGATATTTGGAAAGAGTTGGTCCCAATCGGACTCGGTGCCGTTGGTACGGTGCTCGGGGTGATGAACACTTGGAACACTATGAGTCAGCGCCAGATGCGCATGCGGGTCACCCCGGCGTTCCTACTTGAGCAGGACGGAACGCCATTCGGGTTTTCCATTGAAGCTGTCAATCTCAGCGCGTTTCCGTTGACCCTCTGCGAAATTGGATTTCGAACGGCCAAGAAGCGGCGAACGGTCATTACGGGATATCGAACCAGCGATGGGCGATCCTTGCCCTGCCGTTTAGAGCCGCGTGAGGCAATCTCGTTCATGTTCGGAGCGGGTGACGTTCGGCCTCCTTCGGGGCATCGTATCGGCGCCGCCTATATTCGGACCGCCTGCGGTCGAACCATTTTGGGGGATAGCCCAGCGCGAAAGCAATTTAGCAACATGATGGCTTGAAGGAAGGGGAGGTTCACTGATGATGTTGATCCGAGTTCAAGAAATGCTAAAGCGGATTACCGGTTTTTCGACACCCGCCTTTGGTATTCAATGGACTCCCCCGGCTTCCGACCGTGACGCGATCCGCAAATTTCTCGCTTTGTTGGAAGACCGCCGTGCATTGTTCAATCCTCTTCCGGCCGAGGTTGAGGACCACGTGGTTTCGTCCATTCACATGATCCGCGCCGAGTGCACAACGGCGGTGGGTATCCTCAGCAAGAAGGCGCCCGGTGTGGCGCACGTTCGGGCCATCGGCGCTGCTTGCCGGCGCTTTCTCGACGAACCATACCCCACATTCGACGACATCATGGATCGGCGACGTGATCCGCATTTTGATCGGGATGAGCACTATGGTGGGCTGAGACGCGGGACTCATCCAGCAGCGTTTTTCACTGCTCTTGGCGAATTGCGCGCTTTTGTTGGAACTCAGATCGCTCTCTTATCAGCAATATACCAAATCGAGATACATGGCGATCTGGTGCGCATCCTGCCGCCGGAACTAGAAGATGCGTGACGTCCGCAAGGATGTTCGCGCTCTTATGAGATGCGTTCAGGACACCAGTTCTAACGCGGACGTCCGCGTCGAAATGGCTAAGGTCGCTCGAATCGAGCGAATTGGAGCGGAAGCTAACTTGTGATAACGCCGAGCCTTTGGGCAGCGCACGGCTTCCCCGCAAGGCAAGGCAAGGAACGCTGAACGCAATTGGAATGGCACTCGGAGAATAACGCTTCAAGCCGGCAGATTGCGCGTGCGACCTTGTGAGACTAGTTTCACGCGCTGATGAGCTATCTGCTCCATGGCCGTTATGTCGACATAGTGCGGAAAGCGGCAGAAAACGCAAACGTCCAGATCGCTATATTCATGAAGTTGGGCCCCAGGAAAATCGGTTTGCAGCAGTTCACAGATCCGTCTCATCTGCGGATACTGGAAACCGTGGATCCAGTACCTGTCATTTCCGCTGTTAAAGGCGTTCGCGATCTCCCGCTCGTAGTCAACGTCGGCCAATTCTATTCTCCACAAGTTTACTTCAGACGGCTCCTCTTAGCGCGTGGGCAATGAACAATTGCTTTATGCCTTGCTGAAGGACGACTTTTCCAAAGTAAAGTTAAGGTTGCTGGCAAGTGTTGCGTGATTGCAATGGTAAATGCATGCAACCCATGCTAATCGACTGTTAATATGTATTTAAGGATTGAGATATGGGTCGGTATTGTATCAGTCTCATTTGTGGTTTCGCCTTCACGCTTTCGAGCTGCGGTACGACCGTGCCGAAAATGGTTCTTTCGAACGAGCCGCATGCGACGGCCTTTTTCATCAATAAGCTTGTAAATCACGTGAAATGCGAGGTACGGGAAGCCTTCTTCCGCGCGCGTGAATTTGATTTGAAGAATGCGAAGCAACAGGGAGACGGCGTCCGGAGATTGGCTTGGCTGGATACCTGGGCTGCCGAACTATCTCTCACCCTCACCGTTAAGGAAACGGGCACGGTCGCTCCGAGCTTGGAGTACACTGATCAGCTCGGCAAGGTATCGCAGTTGGTTTTGAGCACTGGCATCAGTTCTTCGAGCGAAGCCACGCGGATCGCGAAGATTGATTTCACGCTTCCCTTTGCCGACTTTCTGAAGGAACGGCAGGCAAATCCTAACCGTCCGATAATATGCAAGGAAACGGGGATAATCCTCGTCAATGGTGATCTTGGCTTTGACGACATGATTGATGATTTAGCGTTTCCGCATTTCATACCGGGCAACGTCGCCGTTAAGCCGCCAAAAACGTTCTCAAATGAAGTGCAGTTTGTGGTCACCGTGTCGGGCGATCTCACTCCGTCTTTTGATTTGAGACGCATTGACACCAATCCTCCAGGCACGCTGTCGCTGTTTTCCGCTTCGCGGGCACGGACGAATGATATCGTGGTTTCGCTTGGACCAACGGCGCCAGGCAAGCCCGACACACCCTCTCAGCAGCTCGAAGCAGCCCATCAAAATGCTTTGCTGCGATCTGCATTCCAGAATGCTTTAACGACTGCGCCATAGGTCGGCGCATCAGTCTATAAGGAGAGAGCGATCATGGCGAAGGGACCGCAGTCAGTTATTCCGCGTACCGTCCACGAGGCAAATCAGCAGGGGTATATGAAAGTCGAAGGCTTTCGGATCTCTGATTTGAGCCGCCGGGAAAAACAACGTTGGACTCAAGTTTCTCCCAAATTCGCTCGGCCGGGGGATGTTGCCTGGGTTGGCCCCTGTGAGGACAGCGGTACGCGCATCGTGTGCTATTACGATGATAACTTAGATCCGTCTGACTGCCGAAATGAGCGTTGTTGACAAGGGGCAGGGCAAATGTTTGTGGCGCCTCCTTAATCTCATACAGGGGAAGAAATGTCGCAGCCGGTAACACCTGACGTCGAAACCAAAAATAGGCGTTTGTCCGTTCGGTTTTTTGATGAGCTAAAGGGAGGTGTGGCGAAATACTTGGCCGCAGGTGTAATTGGACTTATTGGTATAGGCGCCAGTTGGCTCTGGGGCTGGTATGCTGCAGGCGGCCCATCCAATCTGATAGGAGCAGTACCGCGCGGCGCAGTGGTTGCCTTCGATAGAGCTGACGGCTGCCCAACAGGCTGGGATGATTATAAAGAAGGTTGGGGTCGGTTTGTCATTGGTGCGGTCGAAAGCAATAAGATCGGTCAAATACCGGGCGAGTTCGTGCGAGACGCTAGCGGTGTGGACCTAGGCCCGAGAGAATTTCGAAAACCGGGCGGACAGGCTTTAACCGCTATTACCGTGAGAAATCTTCCTGCATTTAATATTGTAGGCCATGATGAGTATGTGCGCTCGCAAAAGGGATATGCCGGCTTGGAGAGCGTGACGCCGGTCGATGGGCCAAACCTTCAAAATCCTCTTAGCAACCTGCCGCCTTACATCGCCTTAGTATATTGTAAAAAATCCTCGCCATGACGCACCTGATAAAGATCGGGGCTTCTGATCTGGTGAAAATTGACCGCAGAGAGTTCCGCTGCGCTTTCCTGAATTCTTCACCGCACAGATCCGCAACGTGAACACACGACGTTTCCTCGCGAGGTGTCCATTAAATTCCTGCGCTGGTGCGAAGACCGAGGCGCCGGATCGCTTAACGCAATCACGTTGATCCACGTCTCCGATGGATTGGGAAAATGAGAGATCGGAACGCACGTGCGGGGGCAGTCGGTCCCGCCTCCCTGTCGGCCGCTATGCTGAGGCTCCTGCGGCTGCCCTTGGTCCGCCCTTAGCGTGACGAGATTCCCGAAATCCCGCCTCACGGCCGCCGCTATGCTGATTTCTCCGATACTCTTCATTGTTTGGTTTGGAACCCGCCCTGCAGGCGGATTCCATTCTCGCTTCTTTTCCGCCAACATCCTTGATCACAAAAAGCGATGGTAGAAGCGCTTGGTCGGACCTTTCTCCGGCACCTTATTTTTTGGATTTCCGTCTTACCAAGCGGCGCGTCGTCACGTGGCTACCAAATTCCTTCTCGACACGACGTTGGAAGATCTTTGCTTGGGAACGGGTTGCCCAACGAAAGCGCGCAACACCGGTTGCACGCACGCGGTTGTTGGTCTGCCCCTTTTTTGATTCGATGCCCGGTCTACCATAATGATCCGCAATCCGTCGAATGCGGTCCAAGGTAGAAAAATCGTTTCCAGTTTCAGGTCTTACCTCTACCGTACATTTCATATCGCTGGTTTTCCTTTGAAAAAAAGCCGTGAGCATCTGCTCACCGCCCTCATTTACGCAGGGCTCGAAGCGAGCCGATTATCTGGCCATTTTCGCATTTAACTGTCCCTGGAGCGGGTTAGCCTGAGACGTCAACGACAGGTCACGGTTCGTCTCATGAACGGCATAGAGATATTGAAAGAACTCATCGGAATGGGAGGATGGCCGGGCGCTATAGCGGCGGTCACGTTCATCGCCGGCCGATGTTACAAGGATTGGCTAGCCGCGCAGCGTGCCCGGGTTCGCCTCGGCGATTCCGAGTTCGAGGCGTGCAACACCCGCGACGTGTTGCGTCTTGTCCGGGAGGCAGGGCACGCCGCAGCCGCGCCAGGACGTACGATCGAATCTTTGCCGCCGGAATCCGTCCAGCGGCGGCGGAAACCCTATTCACCGTAAAATCAACAAAGGAGTCGCGGTTCGCGCCGCTTTGTTTGTTTTACGGGGACCGAGGGGCGTTGCCCCTTCTCCTCCCCAAACAGGTCTTCCGCCCAGCTTCCTTCACTGCGCTTGCGCTGCGTTCCGTGCAGCCGGTTCCCCGCGAAGACTGTTGTCCCCTTCCAACCCCACCGCTCGCGCGGCCCCGGGAAGCAGAACGCGGTTCTGCCCTGTGTTCGACGAAGACAATCAAAAGGAAGGAAGAAGACCTATGAACACCATGACAACGGCCACGGAAACCGCCGTGGCCCCAACCATCATCAGCATCCAGCACGAAGATGAGAGCATTGCGCTCAACCGGCTGGTGCCGAGCGCTGGCAACGTACGCCGCGTGAATACAGCAGCGGGTCTGTCGGAACTGGCCGACAGCATCGAGGCGCATGGCCTTATCCACAAGCTCACCATTCGCAAGGCCAAGAAGGGCAAATACGAGGTGATGGCGGGCTCCCGCCGCCTCGGTGCGCTGCGTTTGCTGGCCAAGGAGGGGCGGCTGGCGGAGGATGCGCCCATTCCCTGCACCCTGCGTCAGGCGGACGATGCCACGGAACTCTCGTTGGCGGAGAACGTTCAGCGCGAGGCCATGCACGTCGTTGACGAAATCCTCGCCTACCGCGAGCTTGCCGGGAACGGCATGGCGCCGGAGAACATCGCCGCGCGGTTCGGCCAGTCGGTCATCACCGTGCGCCAGCGGTTGAAGCTGGCAGGGCTTGCCCCGAAGGTGCTGGACGTGCTGCGCGAGGATGCCATGAGCATCGAGCAGGCCCGTGCCCTCGCCATCAGCGACAGCCACGAGGAACAGGAGCGGGTGTGGTTCGAGGCTCCTTCTTACAACCGCGACCCGCGCAGCCTGCGTGCCATGCTGACCCGCGAGCACGTGCGCAGCACCGACCGGCTGGTCCGGTTCGTCGGATTGGAAGCCTATGAGGCCGCAGGCGGCGGGATTGTCCGCGACCTGTTCAACGAGGACAGCGGCACCTTCCTGACCGACCAGCCGTTGCTGACGCGGCTTGTTATAGAAGCTTTGGAACAGGCAGCGGAACCCCTCAAAATCGAGGGGTGGGCGTGGCTGGAAACCTCTCTTGACGCATCGGTGGGCTACGGCGGCGGTTACGGACGGATTTACCCGCAGACCCGCGAACTGGCGGAGGACGAGCAGGCCGAGTTGTCCGCGTTAGGGGAGAGCTTTAACGAGGAGCAGGCGCACTTGGAAGCCTACGACGACGGTGATCCCGCCATCGAGGCCGACGAGGCGCGGCTGGTCGAGATCGAGCGGCACATCAACGCTATCCGCAACGGCTCCAAAACCTATGACCCGCAGGAGCAGGCGCTGGCCGGGTGCATCGTCTATCTCGACCAGTTCGGCGCGGCGCAGGCGGGCAGGGGCTATGTGAAGACCGAGGACCGCGAGGCGCTGGAACACCTGCGGCGGGCGGATGCCAGGGAACAGGAGGACGAAAGCGGAGGTGAGGCTCCTGCGTCGTCCGCGCCGGAGCCGGAGGCAGGGTATTCCGCCGCGCTGGTGGAGGAACTGACCGCTATCCGCACCGCTGCGCTGCGGGTGGAGCTTGCCAACCGTCCTACGGTGGCCCTTGCCGCGTTGCTCTATCCGCTGGTGGGCCGCATCTTCCAGAGCGGCTACACGACCTTCGATGCGGCGGTGGAAGTGAGCCGCCAGCGCCGTGAGCTTGCCCCTTCCATCAAGGAGCCGGGCGAGGCTCGCCCTCTTGCGGCATGGCAGGCGATGAAGGAAGCGTGGGGCGACACTCTTCCCGGCCAACCCGCCGACCTGTGGACATGGTTGCTTGAGCAGCCCACGGATAAGCTCCTCGAACTGCTGGCGTACGTCACCGCCGCCAACCTCAACGGCGTCAAGATCAAGAATGACCAGAGCCGCAGTCGGCTGGACAATGCCGAGCAGGTCGCCGTGGCTGTCAGCCTCGACATGCGGCAGCACTGGACGGCGGATGCGACGTTCCTCAACCGCCTGAGCAAGGCGGGTATTGCCGAGGTGCTGGACGAGGCGGGATGTTCAGCGCAGGTGGTGCGCGCCATCGAGAAGGTCGCGAAGGCCGAGGCGGTGGCCGAAGCGGAGACGCAGCTTGCGGGCAAGGGATGGCTTCCACTTCCGATGCGTACCAAGGGGCAGGAAGCTCTGCCCGAAGCCTCGGCATAGCCCGTTGACCGATACGACCAGAAGGCCCGGACTCGTCTCCGGGCTTTTCCTTTGGCCGGTATGGCGCGGGATGCCTTGCCCCGGCCAAGGTCGATCCGACCACGCCAGGGCGAGGGGAGCCCCGTGGCCGCTTCCCCTCGCGCTCCCCTCCCACCCGCTCAGGGTGGAATCTCACTTAATGACGTCGATAATCTCGTAGCGCTTCACGAACGCGCCTACGCCTTCGTTCAGCAAGGCGAAGATGCTCTCTTTCGAGATGGGGAGGGTTTCGATCTTCTCCAACTGCATCGGCACCCAAAGATCGTTGGGATCGCTCTCTACGTCTCTGCGCAATTGACGAAGCGCCTCGCGCGCGGCGCCCTCGCTATCAAAGAACTCGTCTGGAATCCCGGTATAGGCCCAGCGATCGTCACGAGCGTCATCGACGCGTGCGTAGGTGTAAAAGGTGAAGGACTCGCCGTGGGACATGTCTTGCCTCCAAATGTTTCCGAGAGTGCGCGTGGCTGCTGCGCCGGAGATGACCAGCATTCCGGCCAGATCGCTACTCGCAAAAGTGTTAGCTCCCGGTCAATTGTAGGATTCGACAATGCCTGCGGCATCGATGGCTGCCATCGCGCCGGAACCAGGTCGGAATGTTCGGCTCCTCAACTTAACAAAGTTGAGTTTTGGCTCATGGGGTCTGCTTTTTGCAAATCCGCGTCCAGAGTTCACGGCCCAACATTTCCAACTGGTCCTGCAGATTGTCCTCCGTCCATGGATTAGGGATGGTCCATCGTTCATCCCAGGGCATACGCCATATATTCGGGAAATCCGCGCGATTGTCGCCGCCGTCCCAACTGAAGATAACTGATGCCGCTACAACATCGAATCCCGCCGAATGGGCCAGATCAATCATATCCAGAATGTCAGGGTGATCCACCGAAGCGACGTGGCTCGGCATGATAATCAGCTCGCGCGTTCTCCAGTCAGGATCATTAGCATCGAGCGCAGCTTCAACCGACCCACGTTGGCCTCTTTCCCGCTCCTGATAAGACCTCCCAAAAACATAGGCATCAATCATCCGATTGGCCCATGGGCTATACATCTCACGCGCACCCTTGCGGTGGAGTTTCATTTCCGTACTGATTCCAAGCGCAACGAGCGCCCTGATCATGGTCGATTTTCCATGGTTATTGTTTGCCAAAGGTACGATGAATAGCCGTCGCGTGATTCTCATCTCTTCCCCTTACAAGAACTGCCGTGCGGCGCTGATATGACCGCTCGTCACGATGGACTGCAAGCGATGATTGAAGACAACATACGGGCCTTGGCGCGAGTCTGGAATGTTCTGTTGATTTCTCTCCCCCGACCGAGCGTCGGCTACAGGTGCAGGCGGGACACGTCGCCCAATAGCCTGCATATGAGGTGGTATGTCGGCAGATATGCACAGCAGAGTCATTGCAGGTCGGGCAATATGGTTGTCATCATCCGTGGGTTGAATTAGATTCTGACTTAGGGGGATCAGAAATTTCATGAGAGAACGGTTCGAGGGCGATGCCGGTCGCCGTCTGCGCCTCGAGGCGCTTGCCGCGCAGAAGATGATGCTGGGCAACGGGCCACTTGTCGAGGAAGTGGCCGATCACTGCACTATCGAGGAATATGCTGCAGGTGCCGAGCTGATGCAGCAGGAGAGCGATACCAACGATATCTACTTTATCCTGGCCGGCACGGTGCAGATCGTTGTCAACGGGCATCGCGTCGCCGTGCGCGGTCCGGGCGAAAGTGTCGGGGAAATGGCGGCCATCCAGCCGACACAGAAACGCTCCGCCACGGTTGTCGCCCAGACTTCAATTGTGGTTGCGAAGCTCACCGAACCGCAGTTCGCTGATATCGCAAGTCGCCATCCGCAGCTTTATCGGGCAATTGCCCAAGAGCTATCCCGGCGCCTTCTGGAACGCAACAAACTGGTGGGCGTCCATCGAGACAAGATCCGCGTCTTCATCATTTCCTCAGTCGAAGGACTTCCGATTGCGCGGACCGTTCAGGATGCGTTTGAACACGACCCGTTCACCTGCACAGTCTGGACCGACGGGGTGTTTCGCGTCGCCAATTATACGATGGAAGCTTTGGAGGCAGCCGTCGATGATTCCGATTTTGCCATTGCGATCGCGCACGCCGATGACGTCACCGCCTACAGGGGGCAGGACTGGCCGTCGCCGCGCGACAATGTGATCCTGGAGCTTGGGCTGTTTATGGGCCGTCTTGGCCGCCGTCGCGCCATTCTGATGGAGCCACGTGATGAAAAGGTGAAATTGCCTAGTGACATGGCCGGGATCACCACCGTTCCCTATCGGTTTGAACCTGGGAAAGACATGGCCGCTCTTCTGGCGCCTGCCTGCAACCGGCTGCGCGACCATTTCAAACTCATGGGGCCGAACAATGGGTAGTTCATGGGCCTGTTAAAGGATCTTCAAGACCATGCGACGCAGACGTTCCGTGAGCAATGGTCAACGCGTGACGGCCAGGTTGTGCCCTCTCCGACTGACCTGAAGCTATCCAATGACGCCGTGCAATTCGATCGCGCCACGGTGCTCTACGCGGATCTGACCGGCTCCACCAATATGGTCGATACGCTAGGTTGGCAAAAAGCCGCCGAGATCTATAAGTCCTTCCTTTTTTGCGCCGGCAAGATCATTCGCGAGGGGAACGGGGTAATCACCTCATATGACGGGGATCGCGTCATGGGCGTGTTTATCGGAAACAGGCAGACCACCAATGCGGCGATCTGCGGCCTAAAAATTAACTGGGCAGTCCAGAGCATCATTAACCCAGCACTCACTAAGCAATATTCCGGGAATACCTTCGCGGTCAGCCAAGTGGTGGGTATCGACACAAGCACAGTGTGCGCAGCGCGCACTGGTGTCCGCGGTGACAACGATATCGTTTGGGTCGGCCGCGCGGCAAACTATGCTGCAAAACTGACGGAAATTAAGTTGGCCGAGAGGACATGGCTCACAGAATACGCATACACGAATCTCGCTGATGAGGCGAAATTCGGAGGCAATCCCAAACAGGATATGTGGAAGCGTTTCACTTGGACGCAGCACGGCAATATCCCTGTCTACGGCTCGACCTATTGGTGGCCCATTTCCAACTAACTCTGCAAACACTGGCGCACGAAGCCCCGTGTTTGTGCTGCCAATTTTTGAACCCGGTCTTTAGGCGATAGTCTCGGCAGGCACGCGAAACAGCCGGTAGATCGCCGCTCTCAAATTATCATCGCAGGCTGAAAACTCATCGGCGGCCCTAACGATGAAGTCTACCTGTTCGCGTGAACTTTGCGGCAACAGTCGGACCGCTTCAAGCTCATGGGGCGTAAGATAACGTTCAAGATACGCGTATGGATCGATGTTCCGCTTAAGGAACTCGTTAATTAGTAAGTTCCAGGTCATCCTGGCGCTGCGTTGTCGATGAAAGGTCCAGCAATGGCGATAGTCGGCGACTGCCGGTGGCGGGTCTGTATCCGCTTCACCGAGCAGGTGGTCGTAAAAGTCATGCACCCGCCTATGGTAGAGGGACGCCACCGTGCCGACATCGATCACATCGCCGGCGCTTGCAAGGTACCGCCGTGCTGAGCTGTTCCAGTCAGCATCGGTGTCCATTAGTTCGCTGCGTTTAAATAGGTAGTGCGAGGTCGCCTCCGGGCCAGAACCTCGGATTTCCCAGTCTGCGTCAACCATCAGCTTGTGATGAAGGGCTGTGCGCAGGCCGCATATGAAGTCATGCAGTCCATCCTCCCGGAAGCACAACGGAATGCGCTGTGCGATCGACGGGTTTTCCCACCGTGATCTGATGCGGCGGCAATGATCCTGCAAACTATGGGCAAGTTCGGAAAACGCGAAGACCTCTTTCCTGATCCGCCTCTCAATCGCCTCATGCTCCGCGCGGTGGGAACGGTACGAAAATTCAGGCCGTCGGCTGAATGTGTCAAACGCAGCAAGAGCCTCAGTCAGATCCGCGGCTGCCTGATCAAAAAGCTGCAACGTCGTACGGATTGAGCGGATCTTGTCTTCGAGATCAAACCCCGGATGGAAGCGCAGTACCTCAAGCGCGTCGGTGATAAACAGGTTCGCAATGGCGTCACGGATCTCACCAGAAACAGGAATGGCGCCGGCGGCCAACGCGTCCAGGATCGCTTGTTTTCGCTCTTGCTTTCGCTGTGCATCGCGGCCGAGCAGCCTGCTTACGTCTTGATCGCGCACGTCTCACTCCGTTGACGAATGTAGTTGAAAGGCAGTCCGAAACCCAAGCAAATGGGCAACGTGGCGACCGCATCCATCGTCAACCTCGCGGGCCAGAAAAAATTCGACTATAAAGTGCAAATGAAACCGATCACAGGATTATTTCTTGGCGCTGGTGCTTCATACGAAGCCGGGATGCCGCTTGTTTGGGAACTTACGAACGAACTAAAGATCTGGCTTACCCCCGAAAAGCTGCGGGAATTTGCCATGGGTTGGCGTTCCCAGGGCGCCGCATTTTCCGATGCCGTGATTGAAGACTTCATCTCGGTGCTGGTGCGGCCGGATATGCACTACGAGGCGCTGCTCGGCCATCTGGAAACGCAGTTCATGCGCCATAATCACGTAGGTGCGCGAGGCAACGAGTATCATGGTCTCTATTCGTGGCTAATCGAGATGGTCTACTATCTGCTGTATTATCGGCAGATCAACAACCGTGCCTTTCTCGATACGCATCTTCCCCTCTTCGACGGCATCGGCGCGCTGATGAATGACTCGACGCCGCTATGGGTGTTCTCCCTAAACCACGACGTTATGATCGAAACGATTGCTGCTCGACTCTCGATTCCCCTCCACACTGGTTTTGGTTCTTCCACTATACGTCTGCCGAGACGCGACCAAACAGGACGAGCGATTGGAGAGCTGAGGGCAGAAACGCTGACCTGGGACCAGCTCGACAACAAAGCCATGTCTTATCCAAATCCATTGCAGCCGGGCATCTATTTGATGAAGATTCATGGCGCGCTTGATGTTTTCACCTTCAATGATGGTAAAGACCTGTTGAAATTTCTGCCGGAAGGCTCAAGCACCTACGGCTATATCGATGCGCTGCGTGCTGCAAATGAGGAGCTATTCTACCTACTCCCGGGCGCTCCCAATGGCAGGGTCAAGGCTACAAACGAAATCGCCTATACCGACAGTATGGGAGAAATGCAGTTTCTCCGACGGAGTCTCCTGTCGGGCGCGTTCAAATTTGGCGCGCGGAGCCAGCAGGTTCTGCCCAAAAGCATGCTGAAGCATTTTCGGGCGCATCTCAATTTTGTGACGAACCTTATCTGCATCGGGTATGGGCTCGGCGATCTTCATATCAACACTGTCATCCGGGAATGGCTGGAATTCACACCCGACCGTCAACTCGAAATCGTCGACCCGTTCATTGACAACGTTCCCGCGTTCCTACTGCATCTCAGCCCGCAGGTAACGCTTACGAAGAGCGACACGACTGATTTCCTGGACCAGAGAGCTGGCATAGCGCGATCACGGTTCGAAAGGCTCGAAAAGCGTTTGGCGGCGACGTTGCGCCGAAGGGGAAAGCAGCGAGCTGCGAAGGACCTTGAGGCATTTGCAAGGAAAAATCAGGATAGGGTGACTGAGCTTCTCGTTAAGAAACTCAGCGAGCTGCCACATATCAATGGTCAGCCTGATCTAAGCAGCCTCGGCAATCCCGCCGAAGCCGCAATGCGTTGGGCGTCGGAAGCGAAACTGAGTGAAGAAGAACTCCTGACGGCGCTGCTTGAGCATCTTTCAGCGGTGGAATAAAGCTCTGAAAAAGTTGGGCCCACTCGACGCGATTCGAACGCACACCCTTTTTTGGAGCCGAAATAGTTCCGTTACATCAAATTTACATAAGATAGTTTTTTCCAGCAGATATACTGTAAGTATTTGAAACTAATGGTGGGTCGGGAGGGATTCGAACCCACGACCAATTGATTAAGAGCCGCAAAATGGCATTATTTCGAATGTGTCGAAATAATGTAAGATGATATAAAATAATCATTTTTCGATGTTGATCATCATCATTACTTCACTCGTCATGTAACATTTGATATAAATTCGTTACATGAAATTTACATGGAATGCCGAAGTTATATTTGACTGATACTTTTGTTTTTAGCACGAGGTGCCCCGGAGAAAAAGACCAGGAAATCTATTGGGACTACCCGAGGGGAGAGGACGGTCATATTCGCAATGGCTCGGTGTCGGGGCTAGGCCTGCGGGTGACAGCGCTGGGGAATAAGTCGTTTGTCCATTCCTACCAATTTAACGGCAAGCGCTATCGCAAGGCACTCGGGTCCACCATCGTCCTCAACGTGGCATCGGCGCGACTGGTGGTCGGCCAACGTGAACGGCAACTTGAGGCAGGAGAGAACCCGGATTTTGACCAGGCCGATTCCCGCCGCACGCATCTCCTGACGGTCCGTGAGGCCATAGATCGCTATTGGGAAAGCCATATGAGCGAACTTAGCGAAGGCCACAGAAAATCCTTTGCGCTGTTCGTGGCGAAATGGCTGAGACGTACCCCGCAGCGTACCACTCGGCGCGGCCACAATACTCGAAAGGGATATGCCGATTTCGGGACGATGTTTAGCGATCGGCCCCTGTCGTCCATCAAGCCGTTGGATATCGAGCGGTATCAAAAGCAGTTCGTCTCACCCTACATGTATAACAGCGGCTTGCGTCATATTTTGGCCTTGTTCAACTGGGCGATACGCATGCAGCTCGTGGATATGCGCAATCCTTGCGATCCGATCCGCCTCCGGAAGGTCGTCCGGAAACGCCGCGACTATTCCACCGAGCAGATACGCCAAATTGCGTCCTACATCTTCTATCCGGTCTTGGAAGCGGTGCCGGAGATCGAGGACCTGACTGGTTTTCAGAAGCGGAACGCCGCGCTTGCCAAGGCGGCGGCGCAGACTGCCAACGACCAGATGCTGGAATTGTGCAACCTGATGGGCATCTTGTTCCTGACGATGGCGCGGCCGAGCGACTTAGCTACGGCCAAGTTCAAGCACTTCGACCTCGAGAAACTGGTTTGGCACAAACACAATACCAAGGGGATCAAGCTTTCGCGCGCCGCCTATGAGTATGCCTATCGCACGGTGCCGATTCATAGCCGCGTGGCCGACATGGTAAGGGCGCAGCAGTCGCGTTGGCCAGAAAGCGAACTGGTGTTCCCATCGCACGCTGACCCGGCGCAGCCGCGCGATAACTTCCGCAAGGGGCTGGCACGCTTCAAGGCGTTACCAGACGTGCCGGATTATTTTCAACTGTATGATCTCAAGCGGATCGCGATTTCACTGATGCTGGCGGGGCAGGGCGTCTCCCACGAAGCCATATCCCACTATGTCGATCACAAGGGGAATCTTGAAACGACAATGATCTATGACCTAGGGCTCGTTGATCCCCTGCGCCCGGTTACGGAAAAGCTTGGAGACCTGCTGGGCGTATAGTTTCACGCCGCAGGTATCTCACCCGCAGTCGTATCCCCAATGCCCTCGCTGAGGGCGAAGATGGCGCCCAGGACCGCGCAGACGCTAAGAACATAGAGAAAATAGAGCGAGACGACGGCAAGCCAGTGCGACGCAGGCGGCCAAACCTGCAGCAGCGAAGAAGGCCCGAATAGGCCGAGAATATCGGCCGGATCGGTCACCTGCTGCTTCTGTGCGGCGGCTATCGCATCGGCGGAGAGCCAGAAACCACCAATGAATTCCTGGCCAGATGATGGCATAGTGAATGCCAGTGCGTCTTTCATCGGCAGATAGATTAGTAGGAGAACGAAAGCGGCAACACCGCAGGAGACCGCCACCTGCAGCCATCGCCTGCGCACGCCGTCCGTGAGCTTCTGGCCGGCGCGGGTGAAGACGATGAGTAGGAACAGGATGAGTGCGATGATGCTCGCAAAGCCGGTCGATACCGAGTGTTCCGGGGGAGAGATGTTGGTGATGAAGCCGCCGAACAGGGCAAAGATTGCCAAGATGACTTCGACACCTCTCGTAATTATTTTTCGCATCTTGAATTACTCGCGGGTTTGGTCGTGAAGGTCAGATCGACCTTGTGCTCGGGATCGAGGGCAAGGCTTTCCATGCTGCCAAAGAATGTATCGCTGACATTGCGTCCGGTCTTTGGGTCCACGGCGACGATGCACAGGGAGGCCTCAGGGACAAACGCGGTGGCGGGCGTCGTGAACGTTGGAAAATCGTCAAAGATGGTTCTAGCGACGGGGTGATAGCGAACGCGGTATCCGTCCTTTTGCGTTTTCTTTCCCTTGTCGTATGACCATAGCGACACCTCCATCCTGAAAGAGCCGTTGTTGCCCTTCGCCTGGTCGCGATCCGCGCCCAGGGGCTCGGCCAGAACGCCGAGCCGGGCGACGTTGTCCGAGGCGATCGTCTTGATGGCCGAAAGCTGCAGGTCGTCGAGCTTGTCGCCGGCCTGCAGTTTGGAGAGCGCCCCGTCGAGGAAGGTTGTTTCAGAGTCGAGCTGCTGCAGGAGAAGGATCGAGAGTGGCTTAGTTGCCTGTGAAATGACGTCCATGTAGGCACCATAAGTGGCGGCGATTTGGGGCAATTGATCCGCCAGTTCCGGTGGGGAGTTGCCGATCTCTGAAAAAGCCTTGACCCCGCTTCGAACCTCAGCGAGGCCCTTCATGACCGTTCTCTTGAGCTCGGTGTCGAGCAATATGCTCAGCTTGCCGGATAGATCGCCGTCGCGTTTGACAACCAGGCTAACCGGCTTCTCAATTCCGGCGAGACCCTGGAACGACGTCACGCTGTTGAGGCGGAACGCAAGTTCAACAGAATCTCCGTCGAACACGATGTCCTGCTGGTCCATAAGCTGCTTTAGTCCATCTCGCCACGCTTTCGGCGTTCGTTCTCCGTTTGCGGGCAACAGCGTAACCAGCGATAGGCTGACCTCCTTGGCTGTTGCTAAGACCTCGTTACCTGCCTGCAGGTTGAAGGGCACGCCTGAGAGTTCGAGCTCCTCCGCTTGAACTGCGGTGGCGCAAAGCACGGTTGAAAAGAGCAAAAGGCTGACCCGGTGCAAGGCGTTCTCCTACTGGTTGGTGATCAGGATTTTTGTCGCTTCAAGCATGATCGAGCGCGAGAGCCGTAAGAAGGCGGGGGCGCTGACCACACTGCCCGTCTTCCCGCTTCGCGCGGTCGCAATTATTGCTCCCCGATCCTCGACGTAGTTGAAGAAATCATTGAGCGTGGTCTGCTCACCATCGGCGTTTGCAGGCATCCTGCTTTTCATGGCCGCCGTCAGCGGCGTTTCGCCGATGCTCTGTGCCTCGTCCTGGGCCGCGGCCGCGGCGACCACGAGAATCGATTTATCGAACAGGACCTGCGACAAGCCGGGGCTCGAAAAAGGGCCGGGCTTAAACCCTGGATTCTTACCGACGCTCGACGAATAGCAGGTATCCAGGATGAGGATCTGCGCGCGCGCCTGTATCAGCTCGAGGGCGTCGGCGATTTCGGCTTCGGAAATCAAAGTCGCCGCCGGGCCATTAGAATAGGGAGTGATAGAAAAACGGCCATCGGTATTTTGACCATGGCCCATATAGTAGATTACGATGATATCGTCGGGATCCGCAGACAGGGCACGACCGGTCTCGTCGTGCGGCCAGGCAACGAGAGTCGGGGGCGGGGTGGCCGCGCCGGCAAGACCTGCAAGAACGGCCAAGATGTTATCGCGCGTTGGAAGTGTCGAGGAAGGCGAAAGACCGATCAGCCCGTATTTGTCGTGGGCAGAGATCAGCGGCAGTAACACAGTCTGAAGCGACCCGCTCTGGCGGAAGAGATCCTGCAGAGTCTCTTGCATGTCGAGCGCCTGGCGCGGCGGATAGGAGAGCTCGAAGCCGATGGCGCCATTGGCGCCGACGCCGATCGTAACAAGCCACAATCGCGGCGGATGAGAAGGCCCGACGCCCTCCTCAAGCGTCAACTCTTGCGTCGCGTCACTGCTCTTGATTCCCGCCTTGCTGAATGCATAGGCCTTGAATGCAAGTATCGCCCCTATCGGCGCTGTCGGCAGCGCTACCATCACGGTAACCTCATCGTTCTTATCAAGCAGACTAGGAGCCAAGCGTTGAACGAGTCGGCCGTCCAAAAAAAGCTTGATATCCTCGACCGGTTCGGGCGCGCCGGTGGCGGGTTCGATGGGTCCGGTGACGGTGAGCGTCGCTCGCGCACTGTGCCGGTCGGCTAGGCGTACATCAAGGGTGACGGTCGGTTGTGTTGCCTGGAGCGTATCGAGCGGGATCGGGGTTGATGGCTTGCCGTCGACGATATCGAAGAGCAGATGCGGAACGAAGGCCGGTTGCGCCAGCCGTTCTACGGGGAGTGGCGATCGCCGCTGTTCGGGAAAAGACCAGACGATGTCCCGTACGAGCGAGAAATCGTTGGTGTCGAAGCGCCCATCATTGGCGACTGCGAGCCACCGATCGTCAGAGAACAGAAACAGCCGGGCAACCTGCGAGAAGTCTACGGACGAAAACAGCGTCAACCCAAGCCCGGTGCCGACAACTAGGCCACCGGCGCCTGCGGCGCCCAGTTGCGTGATCGCCTCAAGCTCGGCCCTATCGCCATGGAAGGCCTCGAAGGATACGCCCTTCAACTTCAAACTGACCAGGCTGCCGTACTCGCCGCTAGCAAGAATGTTGCCGGCCTCATCCTGGAACACCGCATAGATCGACAGGGCGCTCGGCACGACGAGTGGATCGTCGACTTGCGCGAGTATCTTCAGATTGGCGCCGGTCGACCAGTCTACCTGGTAAAGGCCGCCTCGGGCGCCAAGAACCAGGCAACCGCAACCGATCGAAAATACGCCGTCCCGAGGCGCCCAAAAGTCCGTCGATGTCCACAATGGCGCCGACGTCTCGATCTTGTAGACGCTGACCCAGTCGTCATCGCAGACCAGGAAGCGATCGCCGGCAGGAGAGAATTTGAGGCAAGTCGGCAGGTTTTGGTGTCCGTCGAACGATTGGCGATGGGCCATGGACGGCCAGTCGTAGAGGTCCAGCTTCCCGTACCGGTCGGCTAGCAGCAGGTGGCTGCCCGAAGGATCAAACGCCGCTTTGGCAATGCGGTATCCGGGAAGCTCATGGGACCATGTTGGTTCCGGCGCGCCCGCGGCGAAGAGGCGGATTCGCTGGGTCTCTTCGTCGCCTGTCTTGTCGGTCGCAAACGTGACGAGGCCATCGGTAGCTGGCAGCGGGATGGCGAGATAGCCCGGCAACCGGATGAGCCGTGAGGTGATGAGATTGAGTGCGGTAATTCTATTTGGGGCAGAAAAATCGTCGGGCGGCCTGCGTACCATCACCAGCGATCGTCCGCCAGCCGTGAAGAAAGCGCCGCGGACCTGGTCCAAGCCCGGCAGCGGATTGATCTGCTTCTTCAGCGAGCCGTCATGCGTGTCAAAGATTGCGATTGTCCCGTCTTCATTGACCGAGAGAATCCTAGATGGGCCGACGAACGACAATAACAGGGTGTCGTGGTCGCCGAATGGCCCAAGGCCATTGCTGATCGGCGCGCCGGGGCGGGCGCCGTCTTTGGTGAGCAACCTGATCGTGCCAAAGCCGCCAAATGCGATAATTTTGCCGTCTGGGCTTGTGGCAATCGTGGTCGGACGTACGACGGGAATCGGCACTTTTACTCCGTCGGTCGTCGCAAAATCGGGCGAGAAAGCTTGGTAGGATGGCTTTGCCGCTGTAAATTGGAAGACATAAGATAGGTTGGCGATCGGATCGAATGCGGTAACGGGAGCCTGCATTTGCGGCATGGGTATCGGCGGGCGGATCGGCGCAAGGTCGCTGATGCGCCGGACAAGGATCCCAACGCCTTCCTCGGACTCCGCCAGGGCTTTGTCCCCGTCAATAAACCTCAGGTCGCCAGGCCGGCCAGACAGCGCGCCGGTATTCACAGCCCCTCCCGTTAGGAGATCGGTTACAACGATGCGGAAGGGATCCTCGGCCGTGGCCAGTTTTTTGCCGTCATCCGAAATCGCAGCCGTGAGGATCGCCTTTTCATTATAGGTGACGTGGTTGACCTCGGTGAAGGTGTCCGTGCTCAGCACCTTGGCGGAGCTAGTACGCTTGTCGCCATCCTTGGTGCCGACGACGACCACGACCAGCGACCCGTCGCGGTTGGTTGCAAGCCCGCCGACCTTGCCTTCCGGCATTTTCAGGCGGGCCACCGACTTGCCGTCGAGGTCGACCCGCCAGAAGGCGACCGTTCCCTGGACATCGGCGGTGAATAGCCACTTGCCGTCACCGCTAATGGTGGCCGCCTGCAGCACATTGGTATGTCCAAAAGGCAGGACAAGGTCGAAGGGATTATTGCCTGCTGCCATCGCCAAGCGTGGTGACACAGCGAATGCAAAGAGTACGCTGGCCAATGTGATGAGGACGCGGATACTAGCCATCGCCGCCCGACCTCGCTGAGGAATAAGCAAGTCCGTTTCCCCTCCCACCGTGAGCGCGAATGGCTACCGTCCCCTAAGGTGCTCTGATAAGACGATACCACAGTATAAGCATTGTCTCGAACTATTGTTGAGGATTTTATCTTGAACAATGAGTAGCATCTGGCGTGGCTTTAGAAATGACTGGTCTCATTGCCGGTCGTCCGAGCGCGACGGACACGCAGCTTACTGACGTAACGCCTAGGTCTCCGTCTGAAGCAAACGCCGCATGACTTCGCCGCATTTGCGACTACTTCCCTGTAGCATTGACGTCATTTTTCGGCTGTGAGTCAATGGGCGTGCGGTGATCTCCAGTCGCACCACTCCCACCAACGAAAGTCATTGCTCATGGAAGCCTTGCAGGCGGTTGTCCTAACTGACGCTCAACTGCGCGAGATGCTGACTGAGGCCGCCAGACGCGGAGCAGCCATGGCCGTCGACGAGCTGCGGGCGCAACTCCATCAGGCGCCGGAGGATGCGACCTTGCAGAAGCTTCGTGCCTATCTGGTCGACCCTGACTCGCTTGCCAATCCGCACGATCATTGGGCTCACAGCGGGATCATCTGCAAGATCGCGGTCACGGCGCGCGGCAAACCTAAATCCGCCCCGTGGTTCATGAAATTTCAGCGCGAAACGAATCTGAATGAGTGCTTCAATCGGCCGAGCCCGGCCTACGGGCGTCGCCGGGAGTGGACGTTCTTCGACATCAGACTGGCGTGGGACGCCTATTACCGCCGGCGGTAGGACAACCGCCGTCTATCAACGGACGATACGAACGTATCGCTGATGGCTGTGACTAACCTTGAACAAGGTGTCCGGCCTTCGAAACCACGGAATGCCGGGTACGCGGCGGGCAAGTGCGATATCCGATATTTCATGGGCGTTGTGCCAAATGTGCTCATCTGCCATGATTCATGTGTCCGTTAAGGATCCGCGCCGCAACAGCGCGGGACATCGCGATTATCTCTGAGACCTTTTATGTCCTCATCCGCCAACGGTCGTTCCGCCGGGGGCGTCTCTGCAATAGTCAGTGATGCCGAAGACCTGAACATCGCTCGCTTCAAGCTGCGTTATAAAGGCAGTCCAAACGGCGTCGCTCGCCTGCCCAAAGGCGTTTGAGAGCTTTGTGCCGGGAGCATGAATATGCAAATCCCACTTACGCCAGATGGAGCCACGCTGCGTATCCTTTTTCGTGGTGAGATGGGGTTGCGCGTCTGGCATGGACAATCTCCGCTTCGTTTCACATGGTCGCCGCAGCGCATTCAAGCGCCAGCGACACGTCGTATCGTCCGCCGCCTACGCGAGTGGAAGCCTTGCATGCGCTTGTCTTAACCGAGATGCAACTGCGCGAAATGCTGGCCGAGGCCGCCAAACAAGGCGCGGTCCTGGCCGTCGACGAGCTTCGTGCGCAACTTCACCAGGCGCCGGACGACGCCGCCCTGCAGAAGCTTCGGGCCTACCTGGCCGACCCGGCCTCGCTCGCCAACCCGCATGATCACTGGGCCCACAGCGGCATCATCCGTCAGATCACGGCTGCCTCGAACGGGTAAGCCTAAATCCACCGCGTGGTTCATGAAGTTCCAGCGCGAGAGCACTTTGAACGAGTGCTCCAGCCGTCCGAGCCCAGCCTACGGACGTCGCCGGGAATGGACGTTCTTCGATATCAAACTGGCATGGGATGCCTATTATCGTCGGCGGTAGAAGAACCGACGTTTATCAATAGACGATACGAGCGTATCACCCGCGGCCGTGACCAAGCTTGAACAAGGTGTCCGGCCCTGGACAAAACCACGGAACGCCGCGCACGCGGCGGGCAGGTGCGATAGTCCGATCATTCCGATAGCTCCGTAGGAATTGCTCCTGATGCGTGCATCTGTCATGATTTACACGCCTATCAAAGGATCCGTGCCGTAAGGGCGCGGGCATCGCGATATCTCCACGACCTTTTATTTCTTAATCCGCCACTGGCGTCATTGCTTTCGTAATAGCCAAGGCGAGCGGCGGGGCATCGAATCCAAAAAGACCTACCCTCCGCCTCAAACCTAAGCCCCTGTTTGAATGATAACGCGGAGACGTTGGTTGCGCCGATCTCCGCCTTCAGGATGAAGGAGATCCTATGACTTCCGATGACTGCCTGATGCTCTACGCCAAACTTGCCGGCTTCCGGCTCGCCGTCCTCGCAAGCCGCTCTTGCTGCGACGGTGATTTCTCCCGCGAACTGCATGATCGCCTGATTGACGGGCTCGAGGCCGCCATCGATCGTATCTGGATCATTCTGGCATGGGAGCGGCGACCTCTCGACGGTAGCGATGAATGCACCGGCTATCAGTTCGCGGCCGAGATCGAGATTTTCGGGCGCATCACCATCGACTTGCTGGATGAGCTCGACATCGACCAAGACACCCGTGAATACCGCATCAACGACGGCCGCTGGACCAGCGCCGTGATGGTCGATGATACGGGTGTCCATGTCGATTATCCCCATCTGGTGCCCTTGGGATGCGACGAACTCGGGCCACTGCGCCGATTATCCGGGCCATTCGAACGGAGACCGGCCTGGCGATCCGGGCCGCTCGCATCGATGAGGGCCAAATTCGGTGTCTTCATCCGAATTCTACCACGCACGGCCTTCGCCGCGCGTAAGCAGCACAAGTTGAGGGGTGGCATGTCCACCACCCCTCAACTGATTGCTTGTCCGTTGCCGCTTACATCGGAAACGCAAAGTTCTTGGCGGGGGTGTCAGACGGTGGTAATAATTCCTACCATAAGTGCATGGAGGTGAATTATGGCCAATGTTGAAAAGATCAGCGTCTCGATGACGCCGCAACAAGCCGACTTGTTGCGTGACGCGGTCCAGAGCGGAGCCTATGCCAGCAGCAGCGAAGTTATCCGCGAAGCCATGCGCGACTGGTCGGCGAAATGGCAGCAACGTCGCGGCGATATCCAAAAGATGCGCGAGATGTGGGCCGAGGGCAAGGCAAGCGGCGCCGCGTCGCCGGTCGATTTCGATGAAGTGCTTGAGGAAGCGCGGCAAGAACTGAAGGCCGATCGCGGACATGGCGGTTAAGCTTCTATGGACGCCGAAGGCGCGGGCCGACGTTAAGCAAATCTTCGTTGAAATAGGTAGAGAGCAGCCGCAGGCGGCCGAGCGGTATTTTCAGCAATTCCGGTACAAAGCCGGCTTGCTTGTCGACCATCCGCGTCTTGGCGAGCGCCATCCGGAGATTTTCCGTACCGCGCGGATGCTGGTCGAAGCGCCGTATGTGATCCTGTACGAGACCCGCCCCGATACGGATGACGGCGAGGTCCATGCGGTCGAGATTGTCCGCGTGGTCGATGGCCGGCGCGACCTGACAGCGCTTTTCTAAAAGACTTTCCGCGAACGATAGGTGCTTGAGAGTAGCGGCCTGCCTACATCATTTGCGATGCATTTTAATAGATGGCGCAGACGAGGATTAACTACCGATTCAGCCAAGGCTTGCAGTAGCGCCTAAGATTCGCACTTGATGGCGCATGCCAACCCATCGTTCATTCTCGCCGAAATATCGGACCAAGAAACAATCCCGCCCGCGGTTCACGATGGAGGCGTTCTATCTCGCCATCATCGGGGCAGGGGTGGTCGGATACTTCGGCGTTGAAGTTGCAGATATGTCGGCTCCAGTCCCTGCCTTCGCCGTCGGCTGCACTATCAAAGGCAATGTGAGCATCAACAGCGGTGAGCGCATCTACCACGTGCCGGGCCAGGAGTATTACGACGCGACCAGGATTTCCCCGCAGTACGGCGAGAAATGGTTTTGCTCGGAAGCTGAAGCCCGTGCTGCCGGTTGGCGTCGTGCTAGAAGGTAAATGCGCCGATCGATGGTCGGCTGTCGGAGACAAAGTTTTGTGCCGCTAGCCCGATCTGCCGTGCAATCGTACCGCGCCGAGCGCAGCCCTACTCGCGCCAATGATGACCCCCGTGCTCAGCGCCTCTTTCCTAATTAAATTTGTCGTCGGACACCTCGAAAGTGGCCGATTTTCGTCACTTACGCACACACACTTTTGCGCACAGTGTAAATAGCGATTAAAATAACAATGTCATGTCAACAACATAATGCATGCCTACACTGACTTGTCGTTGGAGGCCCCGCCGCTGCGATCATCAGGCCGAGCAGCCTCCGGCTAGCAACGGTTTAGATTTGCACGTATCTCCACCTGGCAATTTCTGGCAAGCCTCTCGCGTTCGCCGCGCCGGGTATGATGACAGACGGATCCTCTGCGCGTCGAGCGTTCGTGACCAACCGAAGGGCTCCAATCATGAACCCATATGACGAATTTGAAGACGTGCCCGAAGATCACCCGGATCGGCTGGAAAACAGCGGCATGCCAAAATCCGTCATTGAACGCCTGTTGCGCAATACGGCTTACCGGCGGCTCAAGACTTCGATGATTTGAGCGATGGCGAAATCTTGAGTGAACCGAATGTTTCTCTCCGCGTGGTCAGAGCCATTCGCGAAGCGCGCGGTCGGCTCGAGCCTCCCAAAACCAACAGGTGAGTTTATTTGCTCACCACTAGCGCCCCCGGGCACGTGATTGAGTGACGTTTCAGGTTGCCCGCACGACAAGCAAGACTTGCCAGGTCGCAGCCGTCGTCGTTGAGGCATCACCCCGCCCGATACTCAATCAGGGACTGTGGGGCGCCGCCTATGTGATCAGCCAGTTTCGTAACGCCGGGAGCTTGGGAGCGATGCGTACTCCGCTTGATTGACGACATAGGAGGCACGCTTCGAAGCAACCGCAATCGCGGGGGAAAAGCCGCAGCAAGCGGCACGTTTTTGACCGGCGAGTGCTGTGACGGGCTTTGCCGGGCGTGAACAACTCGGACGCAAAACCCTTTCTCGATTTATCATCTTTTTAGAGTGAAGGGGCTTGAAAGCTTGCTTTTTGTGGGTAGTGCTACCCTGCATGGCAAGTTGAAACCGCTTCGCAGCAATCCATCACCTTGGGTTGCGTGCAAATTGTCATTTGGCAAATGGCAGCCAAGCCCTCGTGGCAAAGTGGCAAAACTCAAATCCAGCGTCTCGATCACTTGAGCCGGGATCGATTCGCAGGTCGAGGAGATAGGAGAGACGTCCGTGGATGAAGAATTTCGCTCACTCGTTGACATGCTGGAAGCCGCGCAAGACGAGTTCATGATCAAAGGAGCCTTGAAGCGGTTCGCACGTTTTTGCGGATACGAACGGTTTGCCTATCTCCAAAAAGAAGGCGCCCAGATCAACACATTCAACTCCTACCCGAAGCCTTGGGAGGGCGTCTATCTCTCCGCCGACTATTCCGACATCGATCCCGTGATAACAGAGGCGAAGCGCCGATGGGATGTTTTCACCTGGTCCGCTGAAGACTGGCCTGCACGCGGGTCTTCACCAGTCAGAAGGTTTCGCGATGAGGCGATCGATCACGGCATCCGTTGCGGCATGACGATCCCTGTTGAAGGCGGTTACGGCGCCTCGATGATGCTGACGTTCGCGTCTTCGCAAAGAAAAGTGGACGTTCCCGCTCCATTCGACCAGAAGAGAGCAATCCAACTCGTCATGACGGTTCATTACCAGTTGAAGATCATTGCTGCCAAAACCGCAATCAACCCAAAGCAGGTTCTATCGCCGCGCGAGACGTATTGCATGACGTGGGCGGCAAAAGGAAAGAGCACCCTGGCGATAGCTGCTATAGCCGGCATTAGCGCCAGGACCGTGCAATGCAATCTTGATAAAGCCCGCAACAAGCTCGGTGCGGAATCGGTGCCGCACCTTATCGCCATCGCTAAAGATCGCGGTCTGCTGGACCTTTAGCGTACATCATCTTCCAAGGGCACCTCGGGCACGAAGCCCAGCGCATCAAGGATGTCCGAGAGTACCTCCTGCTGAACCTCGGACCTCCTGTGGCGGGCAACGTGTTCATCCTGGAGCGTTTGCAGCACTGAACTGGCGGTCGAGGGATCGTCGCTTGCACGCACCCACTCCTCATAAACGACCTGATCGGCCGCGAGGAGACGACGATGCTCGCGAATGGCTGAAACCGCCAGCGCCTCCAGTTCCGTCTTGTCCATCAGATCGTATTGAGGTTTCCTCTGGTCTTCATGGCCTTCCGAGGAACCTGCGTCTTTCATTTCTTTTCCTTCCCAATCCGATGCGTCGAACTCGGCTCTGTCGCAGTATTCGACGCGCGTTCAACGGTCCATGTCAAAACGATCATCTTCGATGAGTAATCTACAGACTGGCACGCAATAGCACACGCCGGGATGAATCGGAACTATCGTTCCTGGAACGATTTTTCCTATTCAGGCTCGGCTCACGTCATGGATCTCAAGGAGGTCATGGCGATCAACCTGCGTCGGATCCGTCATGCCAAGCAAATGACGCAGGAAGAGTTGGCTCACCGTGCCGGGCTGAGCACGCGCTATATCGGCAAGATCGAACGTGCCAACGTGTCCGCGAGCGTTACCGTACTCGGGCAAATCTGCACGGCTCTCGGCATCGAACCGGCTGAGTTGCTGGCAAAGTGACAATGGCGGGGAAGTTCCGGTACCGGACGGCGTTGCTACGAGCAAACGCCTGCTGAACCCTCAAGCGTTGCGGATCCGTTCGGCGAACCTTTGTATCTTCTCGAACGCGGATGCGAATTCCGGTCTCTCACCATAGACAAGGTCGCCGAGCAGCTTCGTGTAATTCTCCGCGAACTTTTCGTCCTTGGACATGAGCTCGTAGGCGCGCAGCGTTTCCGTTTTCGGGTCAGCTTTATACGCAGGATAGTCCTCAGCGCGGCTTTCCGCTTCAGCCTTCATCGTTTCCAAGGCAATCGCGGCCGCCTCGTCCGCATCATAGTGCCCGTCCATGCGCGACAAGTCATAGACGTGACGGACAAGCGTGTGGTCGAGATCTCCAAGCCCCGATAAGGCAAAACCGGCACGGCGCCCAAGCGCAACGAACTTGTCCGCTGCGGTTTCGACCAGTCTCACGCACGCGACATCCGTCGCCTCGGCGTCAGCGCCACTGGCCTCGTTGACAAAGGACGAGACCGAGCGCTTTTCGGGCGCCGTGCAAATCGGAAACGCGGAGATTTCGATCTTGATCTCCGGGCGCAAGACGCCCTCTCCTTTTGCGATGGGGACATAGGGTAGATCGTACCGGACATACCTGTCGTTTTGTTTGACGACGTAATGGCCTTCCACCGCGAAACCTGCTGCGTGAAGCCTCTCGTTGACCTCGCCTCGCAGACGCTTGAGAGCGCCGCGGGAGTTCGCCTTTTCGCCCACGATGCGCAGGTCGATATCCTCCGACATGCGTTCGACCAGGCGATAGGCGCGTCCAAGCGCCGTTCCACCGCCAAACGCGAGCGTCAGTCCATCGACCTTAACATCATGGATGGCGGTGAGCGCCCGAACGACAAACCAGTCCTTCTCGACCAGAGCCGGCGAAGGAAGGCCGAAAAATTCCTGCACTTCCAGAAGTGTCTTCTGGTCTGGCTTATCGTTCAACGCGAAGCTCCGTGCGGCCATCGGACAGCCGCCGGTTGAACCGCGCCTTGACCTTGACGGTCGGGTTTACGGGAATCTGGGTGGAGCGGCCTTCATTATAGGCTTTGGTGCTCTCGCTCTGTTCCCAAGGCACACCGAGCTTGTTGAGCGCTTGAAGTGCCGCGCTGTGAAAGCCGTTGGAACTGGACACTATGAGCCGGCCAGACAGGCGCGATCGCATGGCGCGGGCGTAGACACCATAACCCAGCCGCATGAGCGTGCCATCGTGGACCAGGGACCGAAGAGCGCGCAGAACCTGGTCCTCGCCACTGAGGTCAGCAAAATCCCGCGGAAGAAAGACGTCGGTCTTCTTCGTTCTTGCGACGCGGGTTTTGATTTTCTGCTTCAGTGTCTTCGGCTGGTGCATGGTCAACTTCTTTCTGCAAACACCCGACACGCAATATATACAAAAACCCGACACCGTGCAAGGGACTGGACACGTCGGGATGCCCTCAACGCCGCCTGGTTCAGACGGACTTCATGCACCATTTCTCCCCTTTGGATCCTTGGTCGAGCACAGGAAGGTGGCCTTGCACACTAGGCAGTTTGCGTCCCGTTCCACGAGATCACTTTCCGCCAATCCTCGACAGATCGATCCGCATTTCCGCCGCGCCGACGCTCTCGCTTTTCTCGCCGCTGTCGGCATTTTTATCCGCAGGAAGAGGCATGTCGCTGTTCGCCTCGCCGTCTTCCGCAGGCAGCGTGTTGTCGACCGTCACGTCTGTTCCGGGATCTTCCACCTGGAATACACTCACGCCTTCGAACTCTCCGGTTTTCCAGGCATAGACCGCATCCTCGAATATCTGCGGGAAGACGTCATCGCTCTTGGGATTGCCGTACCACTTGGCAACGGCCCTGAGCACTTTGGCAAACATCGCCGTCCCCTTGCGCAGGTTTTGGCAGGCATCGACAAGATCGGGTTTCAGATCAGCGGCATCCGTGATGCCGATGCCGGCTGGAAACTGCGTCAGGCCGACGCGAACCATTGCCTGACCGACATATTGCCGGACGATTGCCATCGCTTGTTCGGCCGACGTCGCCTTTGGAACGAGGATCAATCGGCCGCCGGATTTGACAGTGATCGCAAGCGGATCGTTCGAGCCGGCGGCGCTCACGAACCGCTCGACGATCGCGGGCTTCAATGAAGGGTCGCCACAGTGTCGGATCAGGTCTGCGTCGAGCATGAGGTCTCCATGGGGCTCAGGTATTGAAGGAAATCACCAAGGGCTTGCCGAACAGACGGGCCCAGGCTTGCGCGCTGGCGCGTTGGATGGCGACGATGGATGTCCCCTTGGTCCACCAGCCGTTGCCCACAGCGAGGATGAGGTCCGGGTCATCAAGCATTGATTGCAGTACCGGCCAGACGACCAGTTGCTCGTAACAGATCAGGGGCGCAACTCGCTCGCCGGTTAGGTCGACGACCGGATTGGCGAAGAAGTGCGCCCGCGCGCCACCGCTTTGACCGAGAAGGGGGCGCCACGGCTGCCACATCGAGCCGGGAACCGGCATGCGCTCCCGATACAGCATCCGGGCGCCGCCACCCGAAAGAGCAACCAGAACATTGTCGTATCCGCGCGCATCGACGATCGCCGCGCCGGCGACAACGGTCAGGTCCGTCTCCTGCAGCGCCTGCACCCATAACCGTTCGACGGTGGGGGTCCAGAATCCAAGAGCGCTTTCGGGAAGCACGATGGTGCGTGCGCCGCGGGATGCTTGAGCCATCACCGTGGCAATCAGATCACGGTGCCTGATCATGCTGATGTCGCGGCCGAGTGAAGCGCCCAATTCGAGATCGACGCCGCGCCACGTTTCCGGTAGCGTCGGGTCGGTCCAGAATGCGGCGGACCACAGCCAAAAGCCTGAAAGCATCATCGCGACAGCTGGCCACATGCGGGTTACGAGGCCCATGAAGCCGGCTGTCGTGGCAAGAAGCCCCCACCATCCCCATCCGGGAAACAACACGCCCGCGGCGGTGATCGGATGCGCCCAGCCGATGATGCCGAATGGCGGAATGGCCATGAGCGAGGCAGCGGCGAGATAACGAAGCGCTCGAGCGCGTTCGCATCTCGTCCACAGCATTGTATGAACGCCGACAAAGCCAAGCGAGGCGCATAGCCATAGAGCCAGGCCCGGCCGAAGATCTGATGCATAGAAGGTGGCAACGCCCTGCGGCAGCCCCCGGGATGCCGCCAGGAAATAACCGGCCGAGACACATGCGGTCGTCAGTCTCGTTCGCGCAAGCGCCCAGAGAACCGGAAACATCAGCGCGATCGGAAGAGAGAGGGCGTTGCCGCTCCAAGCCACTGTTCCGGCGACGATGGACGCGGCAAGCAACAGGACTGGCTGACGGTACTTACGGTGCATTGGTGAGCACCTGCTTTGCCAGCCCGAGGATGCCCGACACGGGTAGGGGACCGAAATAGCGGGAGTCAAAGGAACCGCTAAACGGCGAATGGAGAAAGACCTGTGCCGCCGGCACGACGCCGCCGGAATCGGGCGCCATCGGCCGTCCGCTTCCATCTCGCGTCGCGACATCGGAGAATGGAACCCTCACCCCATCGACCGACACGTGAGCGCCGATTTCGACATGCTGCCCAGCAAGGGCGATAATCGTCTTGATGAGTGGCGCAACCCCGCCCGGGCAGGTCCCAAAGCGCAGATAGCCACGCTCCCTCGCCACGCGCATTGCCGGCGTCTGCGGAGGGCAGATGAAGACGAGATCGCCTGCCGCCGGTGGACGATCAAGCGCGACGATGCGCCAGAGACCAAGCGGTTCGCTCGGTGTCAGGTTGATGCGGTATCCGGCGGTGAATGCGGCGACAGCACCGCCACCAAGGACGCATGCCGCCATCAACAGGAGCGCGGCCGCATTCGCTCCTTGAGTATTTCTCAGCCGACGCATAGACATTGTTTCCGTCATTTGAGTGAGAGCCCCTGGCTCTTTGTCTGACGCAAGGTTTCCGCCTGTTTCAGCGCCACTGTCGTGCGCTCATGCGCGGCCAGCTGCTGCACCGTTCGCATCGAATTCCACGCTGATTGCACCTCGGCCTTCTGACCTGCAGTCATTCCCGTGGTGACGGCATTGAAGGTCTGGCCGTTGGCGTCTTTTGCAGCAAGGGACAAGAAGGTGCGCTCACCAAATCGCTCCGATACGGCTTTGGCAAATCCCTCCAGCTGAGCCTTGACAATCTTGTCGGCGAGCGCGAATTCAAGGCCGGCTGGCAGGTCGTTGCGGTCGATCGCGTCGCGAACCCGTTCGAGCGTCTGTTTCGCGTTCGTCGAAAGCGCCGGGATATCGACCGACACTTTCAAACGGACGGCGCGCTCTTCGACCTCGAATTTGCGCTCGGCTTCCGCCCGCTGGCGCAGATAGCGTTCAAGATTGCGCGCAAGTGCCGGGGCATTGGTCAGAGCCTTCTCGCGCTCTCGGCTGTCGGAACGGCTGGCGAAGATCCCCATCTTGCCCTTGAGCGCGCCGAACTGTTCGGGCTCCGATCCGATCTTCTGCAAGGTGGTCTTTGCGACGCTCCCATCCTTGACCATCGCGTCGACATTGACAGCCTTGAAGGCGCGCTCAGGCTCTGCGTAGATAAGATGGAAGCGACTTGAGACTTCCTCCCATTGCTTCTTCAATCCGGGATCCGCGGCGACCTTGTCCTCGATCGCCTGATCGATTGATTTGGCAAAGGTGGTGATGCCTGTGACCATCGGTCTTGCCTCCTTGATATTTGGTCGGTCGGGAGTATGCAGGGTCGCGCGGATGAGCCGGAGCTTGCCGGCAACGGCGGCAAGCCGGGCGCCGAGTTCAGCAATCCTGGTCTTCTGCCGGATGGTCCAGTCCAGCCGGTCGCGAACCAGCGTTCGGGCAACTGTAACGAGATGCATGCCGCGCGCTTCGGCGAAGGCAAGTGCCTGGCGGTAGAACGTGCCCTTGTCGTAATCGAGCGTTGTTTCCTTGGCATTTAACCGGGACAGGATCGGGATCAGCCCGCCGGCCTTGAAGAAGGATCGCCGTCCGTAATAGACACCGAGATCCTCGCGGTGACGGGTCATCGCCACGTAAGCGAGATGCCGGTCGAGCGAGAGCGATGCGAGCACCTTGACCCGGTCGACGGTCGCGCCCTGGGATTTGTGGATGGTCGTGGCATAGCCATGATCGAGGTTGTTGTAGAAGCGCTGTTCGACCGTGATCTGGCGGCGGTGTTCACCTTCGCCGATCGCTGCGACAATACGGCCGGGCGCGGCCTCGACGACCCTCGCGAGCATGCCGTTCTTGACGCCGAGCGAACCCTCGTTTTTCAGGAATACGAGCTGGTCGCCGGCGGCAAATTTCCGTTCTCCTTCTTCGGTCCTGAAGGCAAAACCCTCGGCAACAATCCCGCGCTCGACGAGTTTTGATCGCGCCAACGCGTTGAGCATGCGCACGTCACGACGAAGGTGCGCGAGGATCAGCGACGACCTGGCCGGATCATAGTCGCGGTTCCAGTCGGTGATGAGGTTTGAGACCGCGTCGGCCTTCAGCTCGGCGCCGATCAGCTTTCCGTTCGCCCGATAGGCATCGACGGCCTTGCCGACATTGCCACGGGCAAGATCGAGCGAAGCGTCGCGCATCCACTGCTCGCGCTGACGATAGATGGTTTCGAGTTCCGCATAACCGATGCGATCGGCAATGGCGCGGAAGGCGGCACCCGCCTCGATTGGCTGCAATTGTTCCGGATCGCCGATGAGAACCAGCTTGGCGCCGGCCTTCGTCACTGCTTCGACGATGAGTGCCATCTGCCGCGACGACACCATGCCGGCCTCGTCCAGCACAAAGATCGTCCTGTCATCAAACTGGTTGCGTCCCTCGTTCCAGCGAAGCTCCCAGGACGACAGCGTGCGTGAGACGATGCCCGCTTCCTTTTCGAGACCCTCGGCCGCCTTGCCCGCAAGTGCGCCGCCGACGACGCGGTAGCCTGCCAGTTCCCACGCCTCGCGCGCAGCCTTCATCATCGTCGTCTTGCCGGCGCCGGCCCGGCCGATCACGGCGGCAATCCGCTCGGCTCCCGCCACATGTTCGATCGCCGCTCTCTGCTCGTCCGACAGACGCTCGTGACGCTGGAATATCACCGCCAGCGCCGGGTTTCGAACGCCATGCGACGAACGCTCAGACAGCCAGATGGCGCGGTGAGCCATATCAGCTTCCAGGCGGATCATGTCCCGCGTCGTGTATTTGGCCGGCAATCGGGCGCCGGTGGCAAAGTCGATCCGCTCGCGCTCCAGACGGAGGGTCTGCGGGCTGTGCAGGATGCGGGCCATGAGACTCTGAAACAGGGCCGCATCGTCGATGTAACGGTGCAGGATCTTGGCGACATCCCGTTCATCGAAGACGCTTCTCTCGCGCACGATCAGGTCGAGGACGAGCTCCGGATTTCGCTGGATGCGCCGGGCGTTCTCGGCCCTGCGTGTCTCCTGCAATTCAAGACGCTCCAGTTCCGCCGGCTTCGACGCGCCGTCGCATTTCCGCTCGATCGCCTTGGTCCCGACGCCGAGATGGACGGTCGGCTCCAGAGCGAGCCCCTGCTTCTCGAACGAGCGGCCATCGACGCGAATGTCGAGACCGGCGAGCGCCAGATGCCGGTTCTGGCAGGCAAACCACCCATCGCGAAACGCGTTGAAATCATCGATGCCGCCGGCCCAGAGTTCGTAGACGATCTTGCCGGCGTCGTTGCGGACCGGTTTGCCGTCCGGCCCCAGTACCGCCACCTTCTTGGCGCCGAAACCGCCCGCTGTCAGCGGCCGCAGGGTGGTCATCAGGTGCACATGCGGATTGCCCGGCGCGTCGTGGTAGACCCAGTCGGCGACCATCCCGTTGGCCGTGATGTGCCGCGCGACGAAATCTCTCACCAGGGCGATGTTCTGTTCGGCGGTCAGTTCGAGCGGCAGGGCGATAGTCACGTCCTTGGCGAGCTGCGCATCGGACCGCTTCTCGAAATCTTCAACCCTGTTCCAGAAGGCTTCGGAGGCGCCTGACACCGAGCGATCGGCGATCATCATGCGTAGCCATTCCGGCGCGTCGGCGGGGATCACGAACTCCTCATGCAGCAGGCCCTGCTTGCGGGTGTAATCTATGGTTCGGGCTTCGCGCTCGTACTCCATCCTGGCGCAATGTCTGTACGCCGCCGACAAGACGGCGCTGCGGCCGGAGCCGCGGGCGACGACGCTGACGGAGAAATGGGGGACGGCCACGACAGAATTCTTTCCCGATTGCGAACAAAATCAAAAAGTTCGTCGGAAGCGGCCGGCCCCGCCAGGGCCCAAAGCCAAGATGTCGCGCCAGCGACGTATAATTGCGCCCTTGGAAGCCGCTCCTTTGGAACGGCCGGGATGATCCACGAAAACATTGCCGCTGGCGATTGCAGGATTCACAGTGGTGCGTTGCGCACTCCGATCGGAAAGACTGGGCTTGAAAGACACGCTTTCTCGCCAAGGAGACGAACGGACATGAAGAAACCATCCTCAAAAATCCGCGACGAAATCGCCAAGCTGCAGGAGCAGCTCAAGGCTGCCGAGACCCGTGAGGCCGAGCGCATTGGCCGGATCGCGCTCAAGGCTGGTCTCGGTGAGATCGAGCTCGACGAGACAGAGTTGCAAGCGGCTTTCGAGGAACTGGCCACGTGGTTTCGCGGCGGCCAAGGATCGCGAAAGACAGGCTCGAGCGGGAAGGAGAGGGCAGGAGCAGGTGGCGCCACGAGCGGCCAGGCCGTGGCGGTCCCGCCTGGCGCGGCTGAGAGCAGCGCTGGCGAGGCTTGAGCGAATGGCCCGCACGACCACATCCGACGCCCGCAAAAAAGACACGCGGGAAAAGATCGAGCTTGGCGGACTAATCGTCAAAGCCGGTCTTCGCTATGAGAAGCGCGCGCTGCTCTTGGGCGCATTGATTGAGCTTGGCCACCGCATCAGGGGCGACGAGACGGAACGATCTCGCCTCATTGCCATCGGCGCGGAGGCCTTCGGGAAAGCCGATGACTAGATTGATCCTCCTCATCACGCCGGCGCTGCTGATGATGTTTTCTGCCATCGGCATGACCGGGATCGAGCATTGGCTGTCCGCCTTTGGAAAGACGGAAGCCGCACGCCAGATGCTCGGCCGCGCCGGCATCGCCTCGCCGTATCTCACGGCAGCGCTCATCGGCATTGTCTTCCTGTTCGCAAGTGCCGGCGCGATCAGGATCAAGTCAGCGGGATGGGGTGTCGTCGCCGGCGGTCTTGGCGTGATCCTGATCGCCACGCTTCGCGAGACCCTGCGCTTGTTGGCATTCGTGCACCATGTGCCACGGGCCAGGTCCATTCTCACCTATGTCGATCCGGCGACGCTGATCGGAGCGGGGGCGGCGTTGATGGCGACCTGCTTTGCATGCCGCGTCGCGCTCATCGGCAACGCGGCCTTCGCCAGTTCCGAGCCCAGACGCATTCGCGGCAAGCGGGCGCTCCATGGCGAGTCCGACTGGATGAAACTGGCGGAGGCGGAAAAGCTGTTTGCAGAAGCGGGTGGTATCGTGATCGGCGAGCGATATCGTGTCGACAAGGACAGCGTCGGCTCGCAAGCGTTTCGTACCGACGATCCGGAAACATGGGGTGCCGGCGGCAAGTCACCGCTCATCTGCTTCGACGGCTCCTTCGGCTCGTCGCATGGCATCGTGTTTGCCGGCTCCGGCGGCTTCAAGACGACATCGGTGACGATCCCGACGGCGCTGAAGTGGGGCGGCTCGCTCATCGTTCTCGATCCGTCGAACGAGGTGGCGCCGATGGTAACTGCCCACCGCGCGAGCGCCGACCGCGACGTCTTCGTGCTCGACCCCAAAAACCCGGAGACCGGCTTCAACGCGCTCGACTGGATCGGGCAATTCGGCGGGACGAAGGAAGAGGATATCGCCTCGGTCGCCTCATGGATCATGAGCGATAGCGGCGGCGCGCGTGGCGTGCGCGACGACTTCTTTCGGGCATCGGCCTTGCAATTGTTGACCGCATTGATTGCCGATGTTTGCCTCTCCGGTCATACGGCCGAGAGCGAACAGACGCTGCGGCAGGTTCGCAAGAATCTCTCCGAGCCCGAGCCGCAGCTGCGCCAGCGCCTGCAGGAGATCTACGACAATTCGAACTCGGATTTCGTCAAGGAGAATGTCGCGGCCTTCGTCAACATGACGCCCGAAACCTTCTCCGGCGTCTACGCCAATGCGGTGAAGGAGACGCACTGGCTTTCCTATCCGAACTATGCAGCGCTGGTTTCGGGCACGACGTTTTCGACGAGCGATCTTGCCGCGGGCAACACCGACATTTTCATCAACATCGACCTCAAGGCGCTGGAGACGCACGCGGGCCTTGCGCGCGTCATCATTGGCGCCTTCCTCAACGCGATCTACAATCGCGATGGTGTGATGAAGGGCAGGGCGCTCTTTCTCCTCGATGAGGTGGCGCGGCTCGGCTACATGCGCATCCTGGAGACGGCACGCGACGCCGGGCGCAAATACGGCATCACGCTCGTCATGATCTATCAGTCGATCGGCCAGATGCGTGAAACCTATGGCGGTCGCGACGCCGCCAGCAAATGGTTCGAGAGCGCGAGCTGGATCAGTTTCGCGGCTATCAACGATCCCGAAACCGCAGATTACATCTCGCGTCGCTGCGGCATGACGACGGTCGAGATCGACCAGGTCAGTCGCAGTTCCCAAGCGAAAGGTTCGTCGCGCACGCGGTCGAAACAGCTCGCCGCGCGGCCGCTGATCCAGCCGCACGAAGTGCTTCGCCTGCGCGCCGACGAGCAGATCGTCTTTACCGCTGGAAACGCGCCGCTTCGGTGCGGCCGGGCGATCTGGTTCCGGCGCGACGATATGAAGGCATGCGTCGGCACGAACCGGTTTCATGCAGCCGGGAACAACGCCGCTGCCCGTGTGAACGAGCCGGCGCGGAGCGCCGCGAGCAGGGCCGGCCAGGAACAATGAAGAGTATCGGAGAAATCAGCGTGAGCGACGCCCGACGGGCGGGATTTCGGGAATTCTCGTCGTGCGAGGAGCGGGAAAAGCGCAGCCGCAGGAGCCTCAACAAAGTGGCTCGAAGAGGAGGCGGGATCGACTGCGCCCGCTCCTCACACACCGTTTTGACGGCCTGACACGTGAGCGCATCCGTAAAGGCGGATGAAACCGAGGCGAGGATAGGCTGAGGTATACGAAAGAGAGGATTGGCGAGTGGCGAAATCGAAAGTGGTTCCGATCGGAAGAACGCGGAAGTCAGGAAACGACGATCGACCTGGCGCCGCCGGCAAACCATCCCGATCGGGCCAGAGCAGCCGCCGCAGGCGACTGGCGGGACTGTTTGCGGCCGTCATCATTGCTGTCGGCGGTTGGCTTGCCTATACCGGCGCCGGCAATCTTTCCGGGTTCCTCGCACTTGCCGGGACACCGAGACCGGACCCACTGTCGGCGGCATTCTCGATCTGCAGTGAGAGCCGTCGCGTGAATTGTGTCGTCGATGGGGACACGTTCTGGTTCGAAGGGCGGAAAATTCGCATTGCCGATATCGATACGCCCGAACTCAGCCCGCCGCGCTGCGAGGCCGAAAGGATCAAAGGTGAAGCGGCAAAATTCCGCCTGCTGGCGCTGCTCAACGCCGGAAAGTTCTCGCTGTTGGCCGGGTTTCGAGACGAGGACAAATATGGACGCAAACTTCGGACCGTCACGCGAGCCGGCAAGTCGCTCGGCGGCGTTTTGGTCCAGGAGGGCCTCGCGCGGTCGTGGGATGGCGCCCGGCACGGATGGTGTCAAAGCCAGTGACGACCAATCTTCCTTTTTCCCCTGCACGGGAGAGGGATTGGGGTTTGGGGAAAGGGAGGAGGGAACCGTCCCCTTTCCCCATGGGAGGAAGTTTGAAGGAGGGGCTTGCCCTTCCTTCATGGGGTGAGATTGAGAGGGGCGGCACAGCCCCCCTTTCATAGCCGTGCCGGCCGGTCGATCCGGCTGGAACGGCTCAGACGCATGGCAAAGACCAGAGGCGGCCGGCCGCCTCTGGTCTCAACCTCAATCACCGGGGTCGAAGAACTCTTTATCCTCAAGGCCGATGTGCCATCGTTTGTCGGACCACTGGGATGGCAGGTAGATCTCGTCACCCCCGAAATGCGCAATGATGATCCTGCCTGCCTCATGGAACAAACCGAAATCGACCTTGTTCTCGATGACGAAGAGCAGCGCCGCAGACAGGAACTCTTGCGAGATGTCGCTGGGCAGATGAACTTCCGCATCGAATTGTCGACGCAAAGCTTCAAGCCAGCCCGGCTGTTGGTCGGGCGCCTCCTGGTTTTCGCCAACCGGCTGTGTGATTTGATGCTTTGTCATCAGAGTCTCCTTTTCGTTTTCTGACGAAAGGGATCCGCACCGTAGCCGTGAGGGGTCAGGGATCGCGGAACGCGGCCGCTCTGCGGCGAGCGGAGGAACCGATTTTGTCTGTGCCGCTTGCGGTGCAGGGAAAATTGGAGGGGCCGCGATGTCCTTGACGCCGGAACGGCGGGTGCAAAATGGGAGGTCAGAGAGAGATAAAACCGCGTCCTGAAAGGACGCGACCGCTTGCCAGCTTTGCGGGCCATAGGACGTACCGGCAATCTCGCTACGACGATATCTGGCATCGTCACGCTTCTTCTTGCGAGAGGATCGTAACCCGACTGGGCGGGGACCGCGTGCGGGCTCCGGTCGCAACGCGATGAGAGCCTTGCGCCTTTGGCGCCTCGCCCAGGCACCATTCTTCACGAAAATGAATCGGTCGCACCTGTAGGATTCACATATGTCGTTGGACGTGGCGGCGTGCTGTCACGATGATGATGACATGGTCAAGCAACCCTACCGTCTCTATGTCGAACGCATGGATCCGGCGAAAAACATGGCGCGTTACTACGCCATGGAGATCGGCAGGACGATGTTCGGCGAAGCGTGCCTGACCCGAAGATGGGGGCGGATCGGCAAGCGCGGGCAGGAGAAACAGCACGTGTTCGAACGGGAGGAGGAAGCGGTGCGGCTGTTCCTCGACCTGTTGAAACAAAAGCGCGCTCGCGGTTATCGGCCAAAAGCAACGTTCCGGCATTCGTTGCGTTGAGCTTCTGCACCCCTCGGTTTTTTCAAGTCGCCGAAAAGGGGCCGCCGACGCGGCCGCCCGGCGCGCGTCATGTGCGGTGATCCCAGTCGGTCTCAAAAGAAGCCTCGATCTCGACAAAGAACGGGATCTTGATCGCGAGCTTCAGGCCGAGTTTTCCCTTGCGGAAGAAATGGCAGATCACCCCGCCGAGAGCGTGGGGGCCGGCGACCGGTGGCGGCGAGGAATTGAGCGAGCTGTTGCACGATGTTTCTCCTTTCGATTTGCGGTCATCGCGGGGTGAGACCGCAGACGGATAAGGAGCGACGCACTCGAAGAGCCGAAACGAAGTGGAGGACGTGGCCGGCGGCCGAATTTTGGTCCGCGGGGAGACGCGAAAGCGTCGGGGAAAATTCTGACGCTGGCAGGTTGCGTCGCGACGATCGGGCTGCAACATCCACGATGAGAGATGACAGCAGTGTCAAAAGGAGGAAGGGGACCGGTCGCTATCGATGGTTCGTTCGCGCCTCGATCGAGTGACGCTCTTACCGACTGGACCGCGACCGCAGGAGCCACCAGGCTGAAGGCGAGGGATGAAATCCCTCATAGCCGGGACAACGGTCGATCCGGCCGACCGGCTTACATGGCAACAGATAGAACCCGCCTCAGAAGGGCGGCTCGGCTTCGACGGTTCCGTCCTGTTCGGCAAGCATCAGAGCGAGATCAGCCTGCGCGAGTTGCAGCTCCGCCTCGATCTGCCGGCGCTCGGCGGCATCAAACGCATTGTTCAGTTCAGCGCGCAATTCGGCAATTTGCTCTTCGATGGTCATCGTCTCATCTCCTTGAGTTCGTGAAAGACGACGACACTGGGCGTGCCGGAGTGGTGGGGTCAGGGATCGCGGGACGCGACCGCCAGCGGCGGCGAGGGGGAGCCGATTTTGTTGGAGCGGAGGGAACCGGAGAGGAAGCAAAATTGGGGGGACCCTCGTCCTTGAGGCCGCCGATCCGGCACGGCACAATAGGCTGATCTGAGCAGACCCTTACGGTCCGTATGGCACCGGATAAGCCGGAAGCGGGCTCAACGCCCGTTTCCGGCTTCTGAGGAAGAGCTTGGCCCCGCTCTGACGCGCGGGGCCTGCCGCATCAATCCCGGTTCGGGCGTGACCAGATCAGCTGGTAGCCGTCCTCGCCCTCGACTTCCGTCAGGGTCGCGTAGATCGGGGCCGGGAAGCTCGGGTCGTCGAGCTTGATCGAGAGGTAGTCGCGGTCAGTCTCGGTCGAGCGCTTCTGCCAGGCGGCACCCAGCTCCACGGCGCCTGCGTAGATGCGGAAGTGCGGGCCCTTGTCGGAGGGGTTTTCGACGCGGGCGATGCGTGCCTTGACATTGAGGGCGAGCGTGCGGATCGAGCCGTTAAAGCCGTTTTCAGATGCGGTGAAGGTGCCGATAGTTGCCATTGCCGTAGTCCTTTTTGCTGTTTCGGGCCGCGCCCATCGCGGCCTCGATGGCAGTCGCAAAGACAGGTGACGATCGGACCGCACCCCCGGGGTCCCCGTTGCGCCTGCGCAATGGGGTGGCTTGCCGGGCCGCAATGGAATGGAGGGCGGCCGGCAGCAGCTTTGTTGATCCGCGAGGAATGAGCGCCTGGCGCTCAGGGGAAGAAAGTTGCGAAGGCCGTTGCGGGAAAACGATCGAGGCGGAGCCGCTCTCCTGTCAGACATGCCTCATCGAGCCCGCAGAGGGAGCGCCGGTGACAGGAGTAAAGGGGTTGGCAATGGCGATCCGCACATCGTCGACGACATCCCGGATATCGGCTCACAGGTGCGCCCCGTACATCACATTGCTGTTCAGCTCAGGCCGTACCACGTACCGCGGCCGGCTCCGTGAAGAGTGAGGTGTCCCTGCTCGGTCAACGCCCGGAGATGATCCTTGACCGTATTGCGGCTTGCGCCCGTGGAATTGGCCGCGTCCATAACGGTCACTCTTCCACGTTCGCGCGCCAGTTCGAGGATCGCAACGGAAAGCTCCGGCAATTCGCCCAGCAGAATGCGCTCGCGTTCGATCTTGCGTTCCAGGCGTTGTTTCTGTCGCTGCAGGCTTTTCAGGAAGAACTCGACCCATGGGTTCCAATCCTGATGATCGGTGCGGATCGTGCCTTGTGTGCGACGCAGCGCCAGATAGTAGGCCTCCTTGTTCTGCTCGACGACGCTTTCGAGAGAGCTGTAGGACACATAGGCGTAGCCGGCCCTGAGGAGAAGCAATGTGGTCAGGGCGCGGGACAGCCGGCCGTTGCCGTCCTGGAACGGATGTATCTCAAGAAAGACGACCACGAAGACGGCGATTATGAGCAAAGGATGAAAGGTCTTGTCCGTTTCGTGTTTGTGCAGCCAGGCCACGAGGTCGGCCATCCGGCCCGGGGTGTCGAAAGGAGATGCGGTTTCGAAAACAACGCCCAGGCTTCGGCCGTCTTCATCAAAGGCCTCGACATTATTGGACAATGTCTTCCAGTTTCCACGATGTCGCTCGTCCTTGGTCGAGTGGGCGAGGAGGTCTCGATGGAGTTGGCGGATGTGATTCTCATTGAGCGGGATCGTGTCGAAAGCCGAGAAGATCGTCTCCATCACGTCGGCGTAGCCTGCGACTTCCTGCTCGTCGCGGCTGCTGAACGAGCCGATGCGCAGGTTCGACAGCAACCGTTCGACTTCGCGATCGGTCAGCCTTGCCCCTTCGATGCGGGTTGACGAACCGATGCTCTCGATTGTCGCGACATGCCGCAGACTGGACAGCCGGTCGGGGGCGATACGGCCCAGCGCCCGCCAGGCACCTTTGAACTCATCGATCTCGGCGATCAGCGACAGGATCTCGGGTGTGATCCGGAGTTTCAAGAGGTCTAGTACCGGCATCCATTAAATCATCCGTTTCCATCCAAAACGGGTATGGCAGGACGGCATCCATTAATCCATCCATTTTCATCCAATAACCGAAACTTTATTGCCGGGATAAATTAGTCCAGCGCGCGCGCTCCACAGGTTTTCGCGGCATTACGGAGGGCCAGCGACACACCGCTTCCTGCTGAGGAGCGGCCCCGCTCTGACGAGCGGGGCCTGCCGGATCAATCCCGGTTCGGGCGTGACCAGATCAGCTGGTAGCCGTCCTCGCCCTCGACTTCTGTCAGGGTCGCGTAGATCGGGGCCGGGAAGCTCGGGTCGTCGAGCTTGATCGAGAGGTAGTCGCGGTCAGTCTCGGTCGAGCGCTTCTGCCAGGCGGCACCCAGCTCCACGGCGCCTGCGTAGATGCGGAAGTGCGGGCCCTTGTCGGAGGGGTTTTCGACGCGGGCGATGCGTGCCTTGACATTGAGGGCGAGCGTGCGGATCGAGCCGTTAAAGCCGTTTTCAGATGCGGTGAAGATGCCGATAGTTGCCATTGCCGTAGTCCCTTTTGCTGTTTCGGGCCGCGCCCATCGCGGCCTCGATGGCAGTCGCAAAGACAGGTGACGATCGGACCGCACCCCCGGGGTCCCCGTTGCGCCTGCGCAATGGGGTGGCTTGCCGGGCCGCAATGGAATGGAGGGCGGCCGGCAGCAGCTTTGTTGATCCGCGAGGAATGAGCGCCTGGCGCTCAGGGGAAGAAAGGTGCGAAGGCCGTTGCGGGAAAACGATCGAGGCGGAGCCGCTCTCCTGTCAGACATGCCTCATCGAGCCCGCAGAGGGAGCGGCCAGTGGCAGGGAGTAAAGGGGTTGGCGATGGCGAGCCGCACATCGTCGACGACATCCCGGATATCGGCTCACAGGTGCGCGCATTCTCCACAGCCAGTCCGGCATGCTGCTGACCTGATGCTTCGATTCCAGGACAATGGCCTGGTTGCCTCAGCCACGCGGTCGAAATATCGTTCCGCATCGTTCTGCCCAAGAGGATGCACGCCCAGAGAGGCAAAGCCGTTCATCGTTGAGATCAAGCCATCACGAGAGGCCGAAGTCCGGCCCAGAGAAGACGTCGATCTGGGCAAGGCAGACCTGAGGGCCGACAGCGACCGCTCCGTCACGCCCACCAGGATGAACCGGCCGCCCTGGACTGAGCGGCCGGCCCTGATTGATACTTGCAGCTCTCAAGCCGCCTGTCGCTCCTCGCCGTTTGCCGGCTGCAGGTCATGGAGATAGTTGACCGCGCGCTGTGCATGGGCCGCGGCGGCGAAGATGAACCGCTTCTCATGTCTGAGAATCTCGAGCCAGCTGGCAAGGTAGCTTGCGTGGTCGGGTCTCGGCTCGAGCTCCGGGACGATGCCGAGATCGGCCGCCAGAAAGCAACCGCCGAGGTCGGCGATAAGCTCTTCGTGGGCCCGAGACGCGCGATCCTTGTGATAGCGGGAGAGGTTACGATCAAGCCGCTTTTCCACGCCAACCCAATGGGTTAGCTCGTGCCCGAGCGTCGCGTAGTAACTCGGCGCATCGCGGAAACTTTCGAGCGGCGGCATTTGCACGATATCAAGAGCCGGATTGAAATAGGCCTGGTTGCCGCCGTGCCGGATCACGGCGCCGGTATTGGCAAAGAAGCTGTCCGCATGGGCGATCCGCTCCACCGGATTGATCGCCGGGGCCGGGTCGAGATAATACTGCTCGGGAAGCCCTTCGATCTGGTCGGCGCAGAACACCGTATAAGCCTTGAGGAAGGGAATTCCGCGTTCCACTTCCTCACCATGGGCATCGGTCTCCGTGCGCGTGAAGCGGCTGGCATAGACGACCGTTGCACCGCTCTCACCCTTACGCACATGGCCGCCGAGCTCGATGCTCTGCTTGAAGGTCATCCAGGTCGGCGAGACGAAGCCTCTCGAGACGGATTCCGACCACAGAAGCAGGGTATTGATGCCCTGATATGGCAGGCCGTTGTGGCGCAACGGCCGTGTGATGCGTCCCGCGGTGTTTGCCGCACTCCACGGCCTGACCCAGGGGCGCACACCAGTCTCCAGATCCGCGACGATCCGGTCGGTGATTTTTGCATAGATGTCCACGCGGGACCCGTTTTCTTTCCTGCTCATGTCCTGACCTCCATTTGAGGCCGCGCCTATCGCGGCCGTCACGCGGGGTCCGGAGCCGGGGCACCAGGCAAGCGAGCGCACCGAAGGCCGAAACGGCAGTGGAGGACAGCAAAGCCGTTGCGGCTCGGTTGCGGCCCCGGCAGGACCGACACCCGCGGCGGCCGCGATGGGAGGCCCCTGCCTTCTTCTGTCTCCTCCCCTTCCTTCCCCATCGCCGGGCGAGTGCGGCGCCGACATGGCAAAAGGCCGCCCCCGGCGGAGGCGGCCTTGATCATGGGAGGGATAGGCGAGGCCGAAGCCTCGCCTGAAGGGCTCATTCGAAGGCCGACAACTGCGCTGCGGCCGCCTTGCGATCGAGATTGTGGCCCGGGTTTTCGACCGGCCGGTCGAAGGGTTTCCAGGTCTCGCCGACGATCCCAGCGTAGGCGGCCACCGCGCCCTCGGCAGCCATCCTGAGCGCATGGGCCTGCACGCCCATGTCGGCGGCGAACTCGCGCCTGCGCTGTGCCGCACTGTCGTAACCGACGGGGCCGTCGAGGTCTTCGTCGCGGCTGTCGTTGGCGGCCTTGGCGGTGGCGTCGCGCGCCTCGGTGACGGCGCGGCTATAGAACTGGCCGGCGCCATGGGCGGAACCGACGAAAGCGCCGACGATCCGCTGCAGGTGGATCTGCATGGCCTTTTCGCCGAGGCCGTCGCTCAGAGCATTGGCCGTCTCGCCGAGGAGCCGCTCATGCAGATCGCGGATCCCGTCGCTGTCGACGATCGCGGTCCCAAAGCTCTCGGCGATCTTCAGCGCCTGGGCGCTGTCGGGGCATGTGAGGCGGACCATTTCGAGTGTGGCGCCCTTGCGGAGCTGAACGACCCGGGCGGATTGGCGATTGGTTGCGGGCTTGGCCATTTGTGTTCCTTTCAACATCCGAAGCGGTTCCGGCCCCGTGCCGGCTTGCCCTTCGGTGCGGTCGAGCCGAACCGGCGGAAGACGGACGCTTCAGGGCCCGGGCCAGCCAGGACAAGCGGAGCCGATCTGCGGGCAAGCCAGCGCGATCGCGCTTGCGAAGACGCGGCAGATCTGCTCTGCGATGAACGGCGGGCTCCGGCCGCCCCCCGGCGCGATAGCGGCCTTGAAGCGGATGGCCGCTGGTTCAGACCGCAGCAGAACCGAAGGACAAACCGGCATGGACAGGCTCAGCCCTGCTCATTGAAAGGGGACTGGCCCACGAGAAACGCTACACCTCGTCATCCACGGCGTCGGGCTTGCTTTGCGCCCGCGCCGCGGTCGCCCGCTCCGCCGAACCAGCGCTCGCCAGCCGGTACGATTGCAGCCAGGTCGGGCCATGGGAATTGCGCAGACGGCGTAGGATCCCGCCATCGTCATGGGGCGCCCCGCCCATCCAGACGTTGTTCAGAATGCTCTTCCGGCCCGAAGGTGCGATGGAGGGTCACGAGGATGGTCGACTTGCCGCCGATGTCCTCCTGATGAAGGGTAAAATATCCCGGCGACGTGTAGCTGCCGAGCTTGCGCGGCCCTTCTTTGCGGATGAGCCGGCCCTGACTGTTTCTGGTATGCCAGGCAGCGAGCTTCTTATGGAATCGCTCGGATGGGCGGGGGCTCCCGTCCGACCAAGAAACGAGTGAGCCGATCGGGGCGAGATCGAAGATCAGGGACGCAGACATGAAAGAGCTCCCGTTCTGGTTCTGCGGTTGATGGAAACGAAAGCGCCGCCGGGGCGGCCGGCGGCGTGATCTTTCGGGAAGAAGCAAAAAGGCGGCTGTTATTCCGCCGCGATGCCGTAGGCGGCCTCAAGCTCCTCTTCCGGCGCGTTGTCCGGCGCTTCGTCGACCGCGGCGTCCGTGTCAGCGCTGGCAGCGTCACCTTCGGCGGCGGCATCATCGGCGTCCGGTTCATCGGCATGGCCGATCAGATCGGCGATCTCGCGCGGGTCGGGTGCGAAGAGCGCGGCAGGGTGGATGAAAGTCACTTCGCCCTTGAAGTGCTCGACGAGTGCTGCCCGCGTGTCGCGCACACGCGGCTGCGGCTGCAGGCTGACCTCCCTGGCCGCGGTCTCCAGCGCCTGGCGCGACAGGCACAGGAGAAAGTCTTCCGTGCCCATGTTCGGAAGAAATCCGTCCGCACCGATCGCCTCGCCGGCAATGCGCGAGACGACGCCGCTGTTCGACATGCCGCGCCGGCACGACAGCACGTCGACCAGTATGGAGCGGGCCGCGACCCGCACCGTCTCCAGGTCGAAGGACAGCCGACCATCCTCGGCGAAGAGCCTTGCCCCATGACGCTTGAAGCGCTTGCGCCCGAACACGTGGTCACTGGCGCCGGAATCGACCCGGACATTCAGGCTGGCGAAGGCGAGTACGAGCAGCGCCATCAGCGTGTCGTCCTCGATCGACGCCCGGCCGAGCGCCTCGTGCAGCGCGTCGGTGCGGAAGTCGCCGATCATGTCCTGGCCCTTCTGGGTAACATCGGGGCGTGGCTTGGCGCCAGTCGCTGCGTCAGCGTCGGCGTCCGCCGACGAATTGCCGACCGAGCCTGTCCTGTCTGCGGCAGCCTTCGGTTCCGGCATACGGTAGTGGACGGTCTGCACCTTGCCCTCACGGTCGAGATACATAGCGGTGTGGTCGCCCTTGCCCGGCTTGCCATAGACACGTTCCGCCTTCTTCGGCAGTTCCGGCTGGCCCCAGCTGTTGGCCTCGATAATCGCGCCCTTCTTCGGCAGGTTCACCGTCATCCATTCCTGCTGGGCGCCGAGAAAGGCCTCGACATTGGTGGTGTAGCGGTTGTCCTCGTCGGCAGGACCGAAGAGATCCTCGGCCCATTCGATGCCATAGGCCTCACGCAGATCGTCGCCGAAACTGGCATCGCGGGCGTACATGCGGGTTTTGCTGAGCGCATTGGCGATCTGCCACCAGGCTGCGGTGTCGCCCTTCTTCGGTTTGTTGGCCTTCCAGACTTCCTTTTGCTCATCGAGCGCGGCAGCCGCGATCGTGCGCAACTGCTGTTCGTTGGGCATGTCGCCCCTGGCCATCTGCTCGAGCATGGCGGGCAGCACATTGGCGAGCAGCCTGAGCTTCCTGATCTGGCGGACCGGCAGCGCCAGCGCCACGGCAATCGCCTCCTCGGTCCAGCCGAGCGCCACCAGACGTTCGATGCCCCGCCACTGGTCGACGGGATTGAGCGGTTCGAAAGCGACATTCTCGATCATCGAGCGCATGGCGCCATTGTCATTGGCGGCGTCCGCGACCAGAACCTCGATCTCCTCGAGGCCGGCCGCGATCGCCTGGCGCACCCGCCGGTGGCCGGCCTGGATGACGAAGCCGTTGCCGCCCTCGATTTCGGGCGAGACGACGGGCGGCTGGATGATGCCGACGGACTTGACCGTCGCCAGCAACAGCGCGTCGGCCTGGGGGGAGGATTTCGAGCGGCGGGCGCCATCGGGATTGTCCTTGAGCGCGCGGGGATCGAGTTTCAGGATCTGCATGGGAAAGCTCCTCTGGTCGGTGCGGAGCGGCACGCTTGCCGCTCCTTCCTGTCTTCACTTCATTGCGAAGACACTTCCCGGACCGCGAAAGCGGGCTTTCCGGCGCAACTGCGCGCGAGCGTCCCTGCCGCGACGCGCAAGCGGGGCTATCAGCCCTGCGCGGCGCGAGCGGCCGGGATGCGGAGGGGGCGGTAGAGCGGTTACGCGTCGGCGGGAACACCGCTTTGCGACCTTCCTTCTTCCCTTCATGAATTTCTGTTTCTCCCCTCCCAATCTCTGCTACTCAGCAACAGGGCCCAAAGACCTCGTGAAAGGACCGCCTGCCTTTGAAGAACGCGCTTGCCCATGCCGAACTGATTGCCGTGCTCACTGCGGTCACGAGCGAGGCGCCGCGGGTGATGACCGTGCGCAAGGGAGAGGCGCTTGCCTCCGGGCCGCTCGAAGTGGAGCACCGCAGCCTGCAATCGGGACTTCGCGAATGGGTGGGTGAGCAGACCGGTCATCCCGTTGGCTATCTCGAACAGCTCTACGCTTTTGCCGACCGCGACCGTTCGCCGCGTGACAATGCCAGACGGACGATCTCGATCAGCTATCTCGGACTGGTGCGCGAGCAAGCCGCACCCGGCGCGGGCGCACCTGGTTGGCATGGCTGGTACGAGTATTTTCCCTGGGAAGACCACCGCGCGGGAAGACCCGGACACCTGAAAGAGATCATCGAAGGATTTGAAGGCTGGATCTCATCCGATGTCTCCCGAAGTGACCACCGGCGCAAGCGGATGAGTCTACTTTCGGCCTTAGCGGCGCATCCTGGAACGAGGAGCTTGCGCTGCAGCGCTACGAGCTCATGTACGAGGCGGGCCTGGTGGCGGAGGCGGGGCGCGGCCGGGCTCGACTGGACCTGAATAGCATGGCCCGAATAGCCCAGCTCATGCCTACTTCGTTCCCGTTCGGGATCAACGGCCCCACTAGTAAGCAACTGAACGCGACGCGCTCCCGTACGGTAACGACATTTTGGCTTCGCCCCCGTTCGGGAGCAACGCCTATTGCAATCACGCTTCGGCTCAGCTATGTTCCCGTACAGAAGCAGACATGAGCGATCCAGGCGATAAAATTCCATCTGTGACGAAGGCGACTGACGTTGCCAGGCTGCTGGCGCAATCGCCTCTGTCCGAGGCTTTGCGCGACCAGATGAAGCTGGCGGATCTTCATGCGGGAACGAAAGCTCTTCGCGACATCTCGGCCATGTCCAAAACTCTGACGGACACGCTGAAAAGCGTCGATATTCCATCGGTCAAACTGGCAACGGAGGCTTTGAAGGCCGCGACCGCCTTCAAGCTTCCAGCAGTCGAGATCCCAGACCTCGGTGTGGACACCCGGCATTTCGGGCTTCCCAAACCTCTCGCTCCCTTGCCTGGTGAACAAGAGACTGAAAGAACGAAGGCGAAGGCCGACGACAGACGGCATCATGCAACGGAAATCGTCTCGTCCGCCGACTTGGGCCATATCGTCAAAAAAGCGCGGGAAGCGCAAAAGCTTTCGCAACAGGAGTTTGCCGATCTAGCGGGCGTGGGCCGGCGTTTCATATCCGAGCTTGAGAACGGCAAGGCGACGCTTGAGTTTCAGAAGGTTCTCAAAGTCGCGCAAGCCGCCGGCATCTCGATATTCGCTGAGCCGCGATAGCCGCATGAATATGATCGCGCTCGACGTCAGGCTGGACGGGTTTGCCAATCCCATCGGCAACCTCGTGAGGGATGAAGACGGTGGATTGGCGTTCGCCTACGCGGCCAGTTATCTCGACGATCCCAATGCCTTCCCGCTTTCGCTCTCCTTTCCCCTCGGAGACGACGCTTTCGACGACAACAGGGCCCGGCCCTTTTTCGACAACCTTCTTCAGGAGCGGGACGGCGTCCTGCAGCGCGTCATGGATCGCGAGGGGCTGGCCCGCAGCGATGTCGCAGGCCTTCTCTTCTATCTCGGTAAGGATTGCGCAGGCGCGATCTCGGTGCTGCCTCTCGGAGCCCCGCCCGTCAAGGTGCCTGGCAACTACGACGTCGACTACAGGAGAATCGATGGGGATCGGCTGAACGCCATCATTGGCTCGCTGCACAGGCGTCAGCGCCTTCCGGAAGGCACCGAAGATCCGTCACCGCTCGCCGGCGTTCAAAGCAAGATCGCGGTCACGATCCTTCCCAACGGAAGCTATGCCGAACCCTTACCTGGCTCGGGCGCTCCCACTACCCACATCATCAAGGTCCCGGACCAGGAGCATCTGCAGGACCCGAGGCTGGAATTCGAAACGCTTCTGCTTTCGAGAGAGCTCGGCTTCGAGACCGCGCAGGCAAATGTCGTCAACTTCAACGGGGTAGACGCCCTGGTGATCGAGCGCTTCGACAGGCGGCTGAACGCCGAGAACAAGATCGTCAGGATCCATCAGGAAGATTTCGCCCAGGCGCTTGGCCTTCCGCCGTCTCTGAAATACGAGCGTCATGGGCGGGAAGGCCGGCGTTTTGACGCCCACGCCATAAACAGGATCCTCGATGCGACGGTCGATCCCGCTAGCGAAAAACAGCGCTTCATCGGAGCGGTCCTGTTCGACCTCATGACCGGCAATGTCGATGGTCACGCCAAGAACTTTGCGCTCCTCTACGATAGGGGGGGCCGGATCCGCGTTTCTCCGCGCTATGATCTGCTGCCGACGAGGCTCGATCCCAATCTCACCGATCTCTTTGCCTTCACAATCGGCGATGCCACAAAACTGGATGATCTCGGCTTCGGCGATTTTGCGGCATTCTTGAATGCACTGGGAATAACATCACCTGGCGCGCAAACCCGCCTCACAAAAAGCTTGACGGGAAGACTATCAAAAGGGCTCGCGGCAGAGCTGCCCCGGCTCGATCGCCTTGGCATGAAGCGCTTTGCCGACCTGATCGCGCACAATATCGATGAGCTGCTGTCTGCTTTCGAAATCCCGCCTCCCGACGGGATCAAGACGCGAGACGACTATATCGAGCGCGGTGGCGGTTGGCTGCTCGGCTCTTGAGGATTATAGCCAAACCGGAAGCGCTATCGGACTCAAGCGGCCGGAGCATGTCGCACCGCCAGCTGAGCTGACCGGGCATGCGCTGTGACGCAGAGGACAAAAAAAGAGGGCCAGCGGAGACCGCGGCCCTTGAAGTGTGAAGGTAATTAAAACCTCCAGAGGGGAACAGCTGGCGCGGCGGCACTGGGAGGAAAACCGCCATGTGCATCAGCTGCAGGCACATTGCCCGTTTTTTGATCAAAGGCAAACCAGTTATTGTGCAATGCAGCTATGCACATGCTGCACCGCATTCAAGAATGGCGAGCCGTGGTTTTCTCTCAAGCGGCCTTCACCACCGGGGCGGTATCGCCGCGCGCATCAGAGGCGAGCGCGTCTTCGATTTCCCGCAGCTGTCGGTGCTTGTCCGCCAGTTCCTCCGCAAAACCAAACGCCCCATCCTGACGCGATCGGTAGGATGCCAATCGGCGCTCGAATTCTTTCAGGCGTTGGCGATAGCGCTCCCGCTCTTGCCGGAACGCGTCGAGCACGCGCTCGAGCCGTGAAACCGCGCCAAGGGGGGTGACGGTTACCGCCAGATCGATCTCGTGGCCGGCGCCGGTGCGCTGGAGCAGGGTCTGATAGTGGTAGTGCTCGCCCCGACCGAAGCTTTCGCCACGATAGACGAGATCGAAGCCGCCGATGGCGGCGATAGGAACCTCGCCTTCTTGCTGCAGTTGCACGAGGGTGAGGATCTCCTTCATCAGCTCCCGGCCGGCATCCTTGCGCTCCGAATACGGCTTGCCCGTCACGGTCATGGTGAAGACATCTCCACTGGTCGGAACCAGCCGCTCGAGGTCCTTGCCGATCTCACCGATCCGCCGCGTCGCTGTCTCGATCTCGCGCTCGGCGTCGCGGATCTGCCGCCGCACGGCGTGGAGATCGTCCGCATGAGCGGCGCGCAGACGTTCCAGGCGGGCGATATCGGCCTCCAGACCTGCCTTCTGCATCAGCCGCTGATCGCCCGATGCAATCGCCTTGGCCATGGCGAACTGGTTGGCCTGTCCCTCGCCCAAATCGTCCAGCCGGCGGATCGAGGTGTCGCCGGAAAGCGCTGCGGCAATGAAGCGGGCCTTGCGCTCGTTGTTCTGCCACATCGTCGCGTCGAGCGAGCCTTCGGTGGCGTAGGCGAAGATATCGACCTCGTCATGCTGGTTGCCCTGGCGCACGATCCGGCCCTCGCGCTGCTCAATCTGCGACGGCAACCACGGCACGTCGAGGTGATGCAGCGCCTTCAGCCTGAGTTGCGCGTTGACCCCGGTGCCCATCGTATCGGAAGAGCCGATCAGGAAACGCACCTTGCCGGCGCGCACGTCGCCGAACAGCCGCTGCTTGGCCTCCGCCTTCCTGTAATCCTGCATGAAGGCGATTTCAGAAGCCGGCACGCCTAGGCGGACAAGCTCGCTCCTGATCCAGCGATAGGCGGAGAAACCCCTGGTCTTCTCCACGCTGATCGTGCCGAGATCGGAAAAGATCATCTGCGCCGCTCCAGGAAGCTCGAACAACATGCCGTCCGCGCGGACGTAAGTTCGCCCGGCCGTCTCTTTCCAGATGCGCAAGGCATTGGCGATCAGGCTGTTGAGCTTGTTTTGAGGCTCATTGTCATTGTCGGCGTCGACCAGCCGCAGGTCGATAGCCGCGTGCCGTCCATCGGTGATCACCGAGAGCAGGATGTCGTCGCCCGGCTTCGGCGGCCGGTCGCGTTCCTCAATCGCCTTGATGCGGGCGTCTAGCACCGTCTGAAAGCACTTGAAGGCCACGGTCGGCTTGGAAGTGACGATCTGGCGCTTGCCGGTCGAGATGTCGGGCACCTTCACGTAGCGGCGCAGGTCCTCCGGCATCACCACGTCCGCGAATGAGCGGAACATCGCAATCAGTTCCGGCACATTGACGAAGCTTGCGAAGCGCGAGACCGGCTTGTATTTGCCCGACGGTTGCAGTTCGAGCTCCGTCGTGGTGTCGCCGAAGGTCGAGGCCCAGGCATCGAATTTGTGCAGGCCCCGTTCCATCAACGCGCACTGGTCCATCAGCCGCTGCACGGTGAACATCTCGCCGAGCGTATTGGTGATCGGCGTGCCGGAGGCCAGCACCAGTGCGCGGCCGGGGTTCTTCGTCTCGATGAAGCGCGACTTCACATAGAGATCCCAGGCGCGCTGCGAGCCGTTCGGATCAACGCCCTTCAGCGTCGACATGTTGGTGGCAAATGAGAGTTTTCTGAACTCCTGCGCCTCGTCGACGATGATCTGGTCGACGCCGATTTCGGCAATCGTCAACAGATCGTCCTTGCGGGTCGAGAGTGCCTCGAGCCGCTCCTGCAGGCCCTCCTTCAGCCGTTCGAGACGCTTGCGCGAGACCCGATCGTCGCTCTCCACCTTCGTGAGCAAGGTTTCGTAAAGCTCGAGCTCGTCATGGATCATCTGCTGCTCGAAGGCGGAGGGAATGCCTATGAAGCCGAAGGCCGAGTGCGTGATGATGATCGCATCCCAGGTCGCGGTCGCCGCCCGCGACAGCAACCGCCGGCGCTTGTCCTTCGAAAAATTGGTATCGTCGGCAACCAGGATACGAGCGTTCGGATAAAGCGCCAGGAATTCGCGGGCGGCCTGCGCCAGGCAATGGCCGGGCACGACCAGCATCGCCTTGGCAACCAGCCCGAGACGGCGCTGTTCCATGACGCTGGCCGCTATACTCATCGTCTTGCCGGCGCCGACGGCATGGGCGAGATAGGTCGAACCGGCGGCGATGATCCGCCAGATGCCGCGCTTCTGGTGCGGGAAGAGGGTGAAGGCTCCGGATGCGCCCGGCAGTTTCAGATGCCCGCCGTCGAATTTGCGCGGGGCGATATTGTTGAAGCGTTCGTTATAGAGCCTTGCCAACCGGTCGGTGCGGTCGGGATCGGACCAGACCCAGCTCTGGAAGGCGGTCTTGATCTTCGTGAGCTTCTCCTTCGCTGCTTCCGTATCGATGACATTGAGCACCCGGCGTTCACTATCGCCGTCCCTCACCGTGTCGAAGATCTGCGGCACACGGCTGTTCAGCGCGTCGGCGATGAGTTCGCCTGCGTGGCGGCGATCGGTGCCCCATTCCGACGTGCCGGCCGCCATAAAGCCGAGCTGCCGTGCTTCCACCGTCCATGATGCAAGCTCCGGCATGTGATGGATGCGGATTTCGGCCCCCATCGTCTCGTGCACGAAGGCTGCCACGTCGGACGCGGGGATCCACGGGCTGCCGAGACGCGCGGTGATTTCCGAGGGACGGAGATCAGTGGGCTGCACTTCGGTCAGCGCCCCGACATTGCGCGCATAGGCGGGGTCGAGCGCGGCCGCTGCCTCGGCCACCTTCAGCTTGTCGCGGACATGACCGGAGAGATAGGCGTCCGCTGTCTGCCAGGCGCCATCGGCCGGGTTCTGGAAAATCGCCTGGCCTAGTTCGTCGATGATGGCAGCGACGTCGCGATGGACGAGCTCGGCGATGTGATCGAGATCGACATACCCACGCTCGTTGAGCACGACGGCGAGCGCATCGGCAGCGGAGGTGATGACCGGCGCCGCTGGCGGCGCGATGACGCGCTCGGAAAAGATCGAGCCGGGCCTTGCGGTGTCGGTTTCCAGATCGTAGTCCTCGATCGAGGCGACGAGCCAGCCATCGGGGTCATCAAGGAACGGCTGGAGATTGGGGCGGCGATGGGCTTCGCGCACCTCTCCGGTTTCCGGGTCTTCCGCGATCGAGACCCTGGTGTGGTTGATCGGCCCGAAATCGCGCACGAAGCTCGACCAGGCGATCCGCAGGCGCACCTGCGCCTCCTTCCACGGCCGATCGAGTTCCTGGGCCTTCAGCACGTCGCGCATCGCATCGCGGATCGGGATCAGCTTGCGGATGATGCGGACATGCTTTTCCGGAAATCCATCGGCGCTGCGTCCCTTGCGCAGCTTGACCTCAGCGGCTTCGCCGTCGACCATTTGCATCAAACCATGCCTGACATCGATGAAGAAGCTGCCTTCGCGGACCTGTTCGGATCGGGGGCGGAGATCGACGGTCTCGCTGAGTTCATGCTCAAGGTCGATGTCGATTTCGGCCGGCTCGCCGTCGTAGCGGTCTTCCGGAAGACGGGAGATGGCCGCGTTCAGGGCCGTTTCGAGATCGACACCGTCACGGGGATGGCAGGTATAGGTCTCGCCGAACGGCCCCGCAGTCAGGGCGTGGTCGCCGAGCACGAAGTCGGGATGGCTCGCGAACCAGCGGTTCACGCAGATCGCGCCCTCGTCCTCGGTTACCCCCCGCACTTCCTCAAGGTCGAGCCATGACAAGTCACCCTCGGCGTCTCCAACCTTGCGCTTGCGGAAGAACAGGATGTCGACCACGACGTCCGTGCCGGCGTCGCGGCGGAAGCTGCCTTCGGGCAGGCGTATCGCCGCGATCAGGTCGGCGGATCCGGCGATATGCGCGCGGGCGGTCGGGTCCGCCTTGTCCATCGTGCCGGAACTGGTGACGAAAGCCGCAAAGGCGCCGGGTTTCAGCAGGTCGATCGACCGGGCGATGAAATAGTCGTGCAGACGAAGACCGAGCGCGCGATAGGCGCGGTCCGAACGCACGGTACGATCAGAAAACGGCGGATTGCCGATGGCCAAGTCGAAGCTTGCGGGCAAGTCGGTGCGGGCGAAATCGCCGGTGACGATCCGCGCGTACGGCTGCAACAGCCGGGCGATTCGTGCGGTCACCGGATCGAGCTCGATGCCGGTGACATGCGACGCGCCACGCAAGCTCTCCGGCATCAACGCCGGAAACAGGCCCGTGCCGACGCCGGATTCCAGAATGCGGCCACCGCGCCAGCCCATGCGTTGCAGGCCGCTCCAGATCGACCGGACGATGAATTCCGGCGTGAAATGCGCATACTGCGTGCAGCGCGCAAGAAAGGCATAGTCGGCCTCGCCGACCGCGTCTTCCAGATCCACAGCAATGTCGCTCCAGCCCTCGCGGAACGCGGTTTCGCCGGGGTGGCGGAAGAGGCCATTGGCGAGATCGGAGGCGCCGAACCCTGTGAACCGGATCAATCGCTCCTGCTCGTCGCGCGTGGCCGGGCGGTTGTCCGCCTCGATTTCGCCGGCGAGTCGGATCGCGGCGATATTGTCCCGGGCGCGACCCTTCCAGCCATGTGCGAGACCACGGTCGCCTTCGAGATAGAAGTTGGAGGGCTTTTGCTGATCTCGAACGCATGGCCGTTTTGACGGTGCGGGAAGGGCAGGGGACGGTGCCGGCGGGGTCGGCTCCGGATCGTCGTCATTGGCGACCGGTTTCATGCTGTCGGAAGCGGTAAAGCCGATTCCGAAGCCTGCGGCCAAGGTGGTGCCGCCAAACATGTCGAGGGTGAAAGCATCGTTGCTCATGGAGAGATTCCTTTGCTGTAGATCGCAGTCCGGTTGCGGACGATCGACCCCGCGGGAAAAAGGGGAAGTGTTGGAATTGCCGCGAAGCCGGAAGCCGGCTCAGGCGGCGATGGTCGAGGGCAGGTGGCGCAGATGCACGGGCGGCTCGGCGGCGATCTCGTGGTCGGAGAGCTTGTCCAGGCGCTTCCAGAAAGCCTCGCCGCCGCCGCTATAGAGGACAACGACGCGACGGCCGCAGCAGGAGTCCGGCAAGTCCTTGCCGGCGTACCCGCGATAGGCGTCTGCCGTGCTGCTCCAGATATGATCCAGACGTTCCTCACGCGTCATCGCCCGCGCGGGTCCCGTCTCGCGCTCCATGATGGCGTGGCGCATTTCTCGGTCGACGCACGGTCCGACAGATCGCAGTAGCCGTGGAAATAGCGAATTCGGCCGTCGATCCTCAGCGCGAAGAAGACTGAGGTCACGGAGCCGGTCAGGTATTCGCGCATGGCAAACATCGCGCCACGGATCCAGAGCGGCGGAAGGATCTCGAACATGTAGTCGTGATCTGTCTCGCTGATCTGAAACCATTCGCCGGCGTAGAGAGCTGCGGCGTCGTCGTCCCATCGGCTCGGGCGCTGCGCGTGGCGATCAAACATGCGGAACATCTGCTGGCGCGTCGCCACACCCTCAAAGACTTTGCGGATTTTTGCGGAACCGGGCATTCTTGAACTCCTTCGGTGCTGTCGTCCGACCGAAGTGCCGCGGGATCCTCACGATCTCGCCATCGTCTTCAGGCCTTCATGACAGCTCCCCGGCCGCCGCGATCGCGCATCGGAGGGTCAAGGGCCGGCTTGCCGGGCGAAGCTTCACCCTTGACGCGCCGATCGGGCATGCGGCACGTCTCCTTCTTTTTTCTTCATCCTGCTTTCCCGCTTTGTCGAAGTTTGAGGACGTAGTTCCAGTCGTCTGCCGGCGGCCGCAATCGCAGCCATGTGCAGCCAAGCTCTTCCGCGAGGCTTCGAAGGCGTTGAGCATAGGCCTCGCCCTGCGGATTGGCGTCCGTCGCTGCGACAAGCTGGACCTCCGGCTGGATAGCGAGGGCCCGCAGGGCAGCTTCTGTAGCCGGCGACCAGCCGCCGCCGGTACTGAGGTAGAGCGTGCGCTCCCGCATGCCTTCGACCGCAGCAAGGCTCATTGCGTCGATTGCCGCCTCGGTCACGCAGAGCCGTGGGGCAGGGGCGGAACCGAGGCGGAACAGAACCTTGGCGCCGCCGGTTGCAAAGCCGCGCCAACCGGAGCCACGTTCTTCCCATCCGCTCACCGCGCCGGCGCTATCACTATGCGCGGCCCACATGCTGCCGTAGGGGCCCTCGCGCAGCACGCCATACCCGATCGCCTTCCTGACGATCGCGGCCGGTAAAAGGCGTTCTTTGCGCAGGTAGCGCCATGCGCCCGAGCCAGGCGCGACCATTCTGCGCGATCGCCAGCGTTCGGCTACCGTGCCGCTCGTCGCATCGGCTTTGGCGGATTTTCGCCAGGTGGGTTGGGACGGTTGAAAGCCGACAAGTGCTGTGACCCGTTCGAGCGCCTCGCTGAAGCCGACTCCATCGAGATGTGAAACGAGTGAAAATATATCACCCTTGCCATCACCGAGCGGATCGAACCAGCCGCGGCCCTCATGCGTCACGATGATGATCTCTGCACCGCGGCGAAACTTCATCGCGCGGCGCGTGCTCTTCTTTCGATCGAGCGCGAAGCCAGCGGTCTCCAGTACCGCGTGGCAACCAACCCGCTGCCGCATGTCTTCTATCTCTTCTCTGTTCATCTTAATCCGGCCGCTCCCGCGGCCGCCCTCCTGCTCTTTGTTTTCCGCATTTGCGGCACCACTGTCCGGCCCGCCAGCGAAGAGCAAAGGCTGCAAGGGCGTGGGCGGGCAATTGTCGGATTGAACAAGCCGGCATTCCGCCCACGGCGAAGCCTCCCTTGCGGCCGCCGGCTCGCAAGCGGCAGCCGCAAGGCTAAAAGGGCGGCTCAATGGGCCGCCCAGGGAAAGAACTCATGCACCACATCGAGATCGTCGCTGGCGTCGATCTCGTCCGAAGGAAGCACGCCGTATTCCCCGTCGACTTCAAAGACGGTAACCGGGACCATGAGGTCGCGGGAAAGCTGGAAGGCGTGTGACTGTGCAAGGGAAAGGTCGTGGGACATCTGAGAGGCTCCTTCGGAGCGGGCCAATTCCCGCTCGATGGCTCCTCAAAAGGCCCGGAGGCGGGCGCGATCACCGCGAAGGCGAAGACGAAGCGGCCGCAGCTTCGCTAGCGGACCCTTTACGGGTTGATCGTGGAAGATCCGCAGCCGGGCCAGGACGCCATCAAACGAGAGCGGGATTGGGTTGCCTCGAGGGACCCCGTCGAGAAAGACCCGCACGGAGAGCTGATCATGCGGCAACCAGCCCCCAACCTTTGACGGCAAGGGCTTCACGACAGACCTGGCAGCATGCCGACAGGCGCCGGTGTCGTTGACATAACGACGGTTGTCTAGGGTCCTATCAGCGTACGCCGTTCACTCGAACCGTGCGACATTCAAAAGCCCGTCATAACCGCGTCTCAGTCGCAAATCACGGCTAGGGGTCAGAGGCCGAAATGCCCGCCTTGCGCAGCGCCTCCTCGATCGTCGCAGCCTCCAGTGAGGCCATCGCACTGGCGAGGTAATCTTCGATTTCGTTCACGCTCCTCGCTTCAAGTCGAGCGATGTCCTCGATGCTCCGACCTTTGGACAGCCAGCGCAGGCATGATTTTTGAAGCGGTGAGAGCATGTCCAAGCCCTTTAGTCTCGGCGCGAGAAGCATGTGGATTGACAGGATGTCATGCGGGTATTTCTGAGAGGCGCAGCATCCGCAGATAGGACTTGCGCGCTCGCTCGTCGTCATTTCGACAGGGTGCTCGTTCGAGGAGGCTCAACTGGCTTGGCTCACTTCTGCGAAACGTATGGCACGGGAGACGGCTTGCGGGCCGCGCCTGTGGGGCGCTCGACCAGAATGGTCGTTTTCGGAGGGTGGGCCTCCGGGGTGAGCTCGAGGAGCTCCTGATCCAACTGCTTGTCGGCCGCCGTTAGCCGGTGATGAAGCCGGTGATAATCCATCCAGGTCGGAGTCCGGTAGGTCTCTAGCCAGCGCGAGGGCTCGCGCACGTCGCGCGTCAGCGTCCATTGCCGCGCACCGACCCGGCTTTGCACATGCCGGCGTCGGCGCATGACATCGAGAAACAGATCGGCGTTGTCGTCCGATATGGAATATTCGGTGGTGATCAGGATCGGGCCGCTTCGCGGCTTCAAATCAAGGGCAATTGACGGAGCATCGAACGAACCGGACGGCTCGAGTTCCGAATCGAAACGATTGCTGATCGGCAGTTTGAACCCCAGGGCGGCCACGAACAATGAAGCGCCGGCAGAAGCACCCAACGCCAAGGAAAGCGAGTGGTTTTCGGCGATCGTTCCCCAAAGCCAGCTGCCGCCGGCAATACCGCCATAGGTGAATGCGCTGTAGATCGAGATCGTGCGACCCACGACCCAGCGCGGGCTTGCCAGTTGCACATTCACACCCAATCCCGACCATGCGGTCACCCAGCCGGCGCCGCCAAACGCCAGGGAGGCGGTCGCGATTGCCAAGGACGAGGTAAGCGCCAGCGACAGCGCACAGGCCGCGCAGGCGATGCAGGCAACGACGAACATGCGCTCCTGCACGAACGCCCGCCGGAGACGTGGATTTGCGAGCCCGGCAAGAAGCGCGCCGGCGCCGAAGCCGGCCATCAAGACGCCGTAGGAAACAGGCCCAGCCTTCAACTGGTCCCGGGCGACCAGCGGCAGCAACGCCAGGATCGACGTGCCAGCAAGCCCAAACAGGGTGCCGCGAACGATCGTCGTCTTGATTTCTGAGGAAATGGCGGTGAAGCGCAAGCCATCGTAGATCGCGGTCAACAGTGCTTCGCGGGGAAGGGATGAGGATGGCACCTTCCACTTGTTACGCCACAGGGCAGTCAACGGGGCGACAAATCCGAGAGTCGTCAGCGCAAACGTGACGAGCGGTCCGAAGGCGGCGACGATAAAACCGCCAAGGGCCGGACCGACACTGCGCACGGTGTTGAAGCCGACGTTCAGCAGCGTGACGGCGGACGGGATGTGGCGGCGCTCCAGCATGTCGCCAAGCGAGGCGCGCCAGGCGGGATCTGCCAGCGCGATACCGCAGCCATCGAGAAAGCTGAAGGCGAGAATGATCCACGGATTGGTGACGCCAAGCGCCATGAGGATCACCAGCATGGCAGACGCCGCCATCATCAGGCTTCGTCCGACGATCATGACGATGCGGCGGTTGTAGTTGTCGGCGATCGCGCCGACGAATATCGCCAGGAAGAAGGTCGGCAGGGTCGACGCGGCCTGAACGAGCGCCACCATTACGTCCGACGTGGCGATCGTCACCATCAACCAGCTGAGCGCCACCGTCTGCATCAGCCAGCCGAGGCTCGAGAGCTGCGAGGCGAGGAAGACCGACCGGAATGTCGGGTTCTTCAGGGGTGCCAGTAGTCCTGACTTGTCTTCTTCAGTCGCCGCGGTCATTGCCTTAGTCGCTCTATCTAGTACGCTTCAGATCATGAGACCGCCGCCAGAGGGCAGGGCCGCGGGCGGAGGGTTTTGCCAATCGTCATGCTAACCTCCGGATTAGTCCGCCGTGCTCCCGGCTGCGCATGAGCAGCACATGGATCAAGGTGAACAGCCGGCGCGCGGTGTCGATGTCGATGGTGACCTTCGAGGAGAGACGGGCCTGCAACAGTTCGGCTGCTTCGTTGTGAATGCCACGGCGCCCCATATCGATGGCCTCGATCTTCTCGGGAGCTGCGCCGCCGACGGCGTCGTGGAAGCTCTCGCATACGATTGTGTAGTCCTTGAGCAACCGGCGAAACGGTGTCAGCGACAGATGATGGCTGACGACATGTTCGCCTCTGTCCAGCGAAATGGTCATCACCAGGCGGCCGTCGACCAATGCAAGCTCAAGGCGATAGGGGCCACCGTCATGGCCGACGGGTGCGAAGGTGTTCTCGTTCAAAAGATCGAAGATCGCGATCGCCTGCTCTCGCTTGAGGTGGGCATCGTTCTGAACACGCAACGAACCATCGAGCGAGACGGCGCAGAGCCGTGCCCTGGCCGGTGAGGCTATAGAGACCGTTGCCACCTTCACGTCACGCCTCCGTCGTTCGAAGTAGCGCATGTCAAACCCGGCTGGGAAAGAGATGGCTGCCGCCGGGACATGCCCGACGACAGCCCGACCGCCTTGGGAGGGTGGGCGGAGGAAACGCTGTTGTGAAACGCTGCAAAGGAGAAACGGGAAAAAGCGGCTATCCTTGAGTGCGCCTCAACGGTAGCCGAGTGACCCTGAAACGTCGGGGAAACGGACGCCCTTGGGGTTGAAGCGTGCCGGGGATCGAGCGGCCGTCTGCACATCTTGACAAAGGCGCTCTCGATCTCACGTGTCGGTTTTGCCAGTATTGCCATCATGGGGTCCGGGCCCTTGTTCCCTGAAACGACTGATGGCGACGATGATCCGATTCATCCGACGATTTCGGTGCGGCATTCATTTCCGCCGATGAGGCTGGGACCGCCACATTGTCGATCAGGCGCGTCTTCCCGAGCCAGGCTGCGGCAAGCAGGCGGGCCGCCCGGTCAGGCCGGTCGAGCGGAGCCAGATCCTCTTCCGAGCGCAGTTCGAGATACTCGACCCTCGAAAAGCCTGCGGCGAGAAGGTCGTGCTTTGCGGCCTCGATCAAGTCCTGTGATGAACTGCATCGCTGGAGCCGCATGGCAGTCTCGGATAGAACGTCGGCAAGGTAGGGAGCTATCCTGCGCTCGTTTGGAGACAGAAGCGCATTGCGCGATGACATCGCCAGACCATCGGCTTCGCGAATGATTGGGCAGGCGAAGATCTCGATCGGGATGTCGAGATCACGGACAAGCTGGCGTACGACATGCATCTGCTGGAAGTCTTTTTCGCCGAAAACGGCAATATTGGCGCCGGTCTGCAGGAAGAGTTTGGTGGCGACCGTCGCCACTCCGTCGAAATGCCCCGGCCGGTGGGTGCCGCAAAGCCCCTCCGATACCCCGCCGACGGACACCGCCGTGGCAAAACCGTCGGGATACATTTCCTCGAAGCCAGGGACATAAAGCATATCGACACCGAGCGGCGCCAGTTTGGCGGCGTCCGCTTCCTCAGTGCGCGGATAGGCGGCAAGATCCTCGACGCTGTTGAATTGCTTTGGATTGACGAAAACTGTGACCATGACCCACCAGGCCTGGCCAAGGGCTGCGCGAACCAGGCTCAGATGTCCCTTATGCAGAGCGCCCATCGTCGGGATGATCGCCACGTTACCGCCAATGGTGCGCCAGCGCGCCACCGTGTTGCGCATTTCCTCTACTGTGCGAATGATCGGCATGGTCATGACTGGGTTCCCTGATCGGCGCCGTTCGAAACGTCTCCAAAGACGTGCTCAGGTGCCGGAAACCGGCGCTCCGTCACGTCTTGTGAATAGGCGCCGATCGCAGCCTCTGCCGACGTCGCCAACTCGGCGTAGCGTTTTACGAATTTCGGGCGGAAGCCGGAGAACAGTCCCAGCATGTCGTCGACCACAAGGATCTGGCCGTCACAGGCGGGCGATGCGCCGATCCCGATCGTCGGTATGGAAAACTCGGACGTGATCTGGCGCGCGAGCGGTTCCGGGATCTTTTCCAGAACGACGGAAAATGCCCCCGCGTCCGCAACAGCGCGGGCTTCGTCCATTACCCGGTCGCCCGCCTCGCCGCGACCCTGAACTGAATAGCCGCCAAATGTGTTGACTGCCTGCGGCGTCAGGCCGACATGCCCCATCACCGGAATACCGCGCGCTGTCAGAAAGCCGATCGTCTCGGCCATATGGACGCCGCCCTCGAGTTTGACTGCAGCGCAGCCCGTTTCCGTCATCAGGCGCGCAGCGTTCTGAAACGCCTGGTCCGGCGATGCCTCGTATGAACCGAATGGCATGTCGACCACCATCAGCGCACGTTCCACACCGCGCCGCACGGCCTGTCCGTGCAGGATCATCATGTCCAGCGTGACGCCGACCGTCGACGGCAATCCGTGCAGGACCATGCCGACGCTGTCGCCGACCAGCACGACGTCGCAGTATTTATCGACCAGCCGCGCCATCGGCGTCGTATAGGCCGTCAGGCAGACAAGCGGCGTCTGGCCTTTTCTTGCGGCAATGTCTGGGCCGCTCAGAGCCTTTGTTTTTGTCGTTGCACTCATCATGGTGTCGTCGAGCTCGCAGGGCGCTCAATTCCTCTGTTTGTCGGGTCAGGCACTACTTAGCATAGTTATGTTATAACATATCGCATAAGATAGCTTATGGAACACGGCGGTCATTCAGGAGGCTGGAAAACGGAAACTGCGGGCCGATAATTTCGTGCTCACCTCCGTCCTCCAGCCTCATTGGTGTCAGATTCCGATCGCCTCATAGGCATCGGCAATCTGTCGAATGGAGGCGACATAGGCCGCGGTCCGATAGTCACTGAGTTCCGGGTGCGCTTCGAGAAGATCGCCGATGCGGGCCTAGGTGCTGCGCATGACTTCTTGAGGCCGGAGCGAACAAGATCGATCTCGGCGCCGCCTTCGAGGAACTCGTCGCGTTCACAGTCGCCGTTGTAGTTTGGCAAACGACAGTCTCGAAGCGGCGCGTCTCGCGCCGTGAGAGGTGCGTTATGCAGGTCGGTCCGCAGGCTTCCTGTACTTAATACTCCACATAAGCAGGAATTGCTCCCTGTTTCGTGAGTGCCGACACATCGAAATCGACGTCCTGTAGAAGCCGCTTTGTTATATTCTTGAGGGCCAGGAGACGCCGTGCCGACACGTGCTCGCGCGGCCGATTAATGCTCTCGATGCAAATGCAAGTGTCGTTTCGGAAGTGAAACACGGAAGTGCCGGATGTCCCACTCGATCGCACAACACGCTCTGTGCCACCATATGGCAGTCCAACGATCTGAAGTTTAACGTCATATTGGTCCGACCAAAACCAAGGGACAGAGTCATACGAACTGTCCACGCCAGCAATGACTGCTCCCGCCACTCGCGACTGGTCAGTCGCGTTCTGCACCGATTCTAGTCGTATTCCAGTTGAATTGAACGGCCCCCAAAATTGTGCACAGTCACCGGCCGCAAACACATTTGTTCGAGAAGTACGCGATTTTGAATCGACGAGTATACCTTGTGCGGTACGAAGCTCTAGCAATTGAGCCAACGCTAAATTCGGAACCGAACCGATACCCGCGATAATGATGTCTGCGTCGATCAAGGTCCCGTCATCGAGCATGGCCTTACGAACAACGCCGCCTTCGCCGACCAACGATTGCACTGCGCAAGAGGTCAATAACTTGGCGCCGTGACCAACGTGCAGTGAAGCCAATAGCCTAGAGATTTCCGGTGAAACGGCACGGGCTAGTACGCGGTTCTCCGTTTCAACTATCGTGACTTTCTTTTGTTGCTGTACGAGCACCGAGGCGACTTCAAGTCCTATAAACCCTGCGCCTATTATGACTATGTGTTCTGCATCCGCGGTCGCAGCACTAAGCAAACGGGCATCCGCCAGGGAGCGCAGGTAGTATATGTTTCCAAGATCGGAACCAAGGCACGACAGTCGCCGCGGGCTCGCCCCTACAGTGAGAGCGAGAGAGTCGAACGGGATGCGCGTGTTATTCGACAGTAGGGCCACGTTACGTTCGGATTCAAAACCTATGACCTTAACACCCAATTCCACCTGGATTTTATGAGTGGCATAGAAGTTTGGCGCCCTCAAACGCATCGGTTCTTCCGAGGGGTCTTTGAGGTAGGCCTTCGAGAGCGGTGGCCGATGATAGGGGAGAGCCGTCTCTTCGCTCACAATAACTATGTCTTCGCCATATCCTTTTTCCCGGGCATAAGAGGCGAGCTCACATGCGGCATAGGACCCACCGACAACCAGTAACTTTCGACGCACAGCTATCAAGCTTCTAAAACTCCCTTGAGTCGGCACTTTATCTTGCGAGGCACCTATACAAAAGCGGAGCCGGGGGCTAGCGTTACAGTCAAGCCGTCTAACTCCTCCGACAACTCAATCTGGCAGGAAAGCCGAGAGTTGGCGCGCCGCTCTTCAACCACGTCCAACATAGCATCCTCGGTGTCATCGGCAGGCTTGAGCTTCGTCTGCCAAGCATCGTGCACATACACATGGCAAGTACCGCAGGATGCACATCCTCCGCATTGCGCGGTTAGATCCAAGCCCGCGTCCCGGATTGCACGCATGAGGGTTGGGGCAAACGCATTGTTAAGTTCGACCAACTGAGCGTTATGGTCGTAAACTACCAGTTTCATGGATCAGGGCCTTTAGAAAATCACATGCAATGGGGCGAAGGAACGATGGGAGAAAGCACGGAACCGTGGCGCCTCCTTCGATGGATCCAGGCGCAGGTTCGGATGACGAGCAATAAGCGCTTTCAGGCACTCTCGTATCATCAATCTGGCAAGATGCATGCCAAGGCAAATTCGGGGACCGACGTTGAATGCCTCGTGATCTGTGGGCGGCTTTCTATTCAAGTCAATCATATGTGGGCAGGCGTAGTGCTCTGGATCGCGATTTGCGGCCGCGTGCAAAAGACAAAGCGCGTCATCCTTTTTGATCGCGGCACCTGCGAGCGTGACGTCTTGGTTGGCCTTCCTGAAACGCCACTGCACCGAGCCCAGCAGTCGCAACGACTCCTCGACGAATGCATTAAGAGCACCCTGCTGATCATTCATGACCGCCTCGCGTATCGACGGTTCAGTCAAGAACATATAGACCGCATTAGCGATGGCATTGGTGGTCGTCTCTCCCGCACCGAGCTCCAGATCCCTGACAATCGCAATAACGTCATCTACCTCAACCTCACCCCAGTCTTCATGAGCTCGAGACCAGATCTGGCTAATAAAATCGCTTCCGCGCTTCTCCTTCCGCTCAAGAACAAGCGGCATGAAAAGCTTATTAAGCCCGTCGCCAGCAATTCGCGCCTTGCGATTCAGTTCCTCACCCTGGTACTTCATGCCGAACCAAGCGGCCAAATCTTTATGCCACTGAGAAACATTCTCCATCAGGGTATCGTCTTTCCAGGGAAGACCAAAAAGTGACAACATAACTCGATTTGGCACTTCATCGGCCAGTTCAGCGACCAGCTCGGCAGATCCCCTTTTGGCAAACCGATCAACGGCATGATTGATGACCGGTAGAACGTGCTCAACGCGATACTGCGGCATGAGCGCAGGGCTGAGAAGCTTTAGATAAAGCCGCCGCATCCGAGCGTGCTCCTCGCCGAACAATGCCGAAGCGGCAGGCCGACCCGGCTTGACCTCAAACACAACCGGTGGCGCGTCGGCACCGAAGAGTCGATAGGACGACTCATCCGATTCAATCAACTTGCAAACGTCGTAGCTCAAGACGAGCCAGCAATTCATGCCGGGATCCCAAACTACCTGCCCCCTGCTCTTCCTCAACTCATCATAAGTCGGAAACGGATATTCGTCCGCGAGTGTGAGCATCGTCCAATTCGGGGAAGATGATGAGGTCGTTTCTTTGCTCATCTTTAGCTCCTGCTCAAGAAGTTTTTGCATTTCCGTCATCATATCTGACAGGTGACGTTCGATCACTGCGAAGGATCGCGATATTCGCGGGAATCCTGCAAAAAAGCTCGGCTCTAGGCGTTGACACGCAGCAACATTGGTGGCCGGACACTGCGTGCCCTCGCCCGTGTTGCGGTTGAAGACGGACATGTTCTTTCTGCCCGGGTCTGACCACCGCTATGGTCGGGCGCTATATCGCCTGTCTGGATCGACAGATCGCGGGACAGACAAACAAGCCCTGATCAACGGGGTCGCGAGCGAATGTGCTGATGCAGCTTCGTCAGATGATCGACTGGACGAAGCGCCGGCATCGGTCGCGGCTGCCGTCCCGTATCGACTTCGCCTGGCGGGTATGGCCGAACCAACTGCCGACACTCGACCGCGTCTGGGTGGGGAGCATCTCAAGGCGATGCCGCATCGTATGCACGGTGACGCGCTTTGAAAGACCTGTCGCGGCAACCGCCGACCGACAGGCGGCATTCAACACTGTCGGTTCGATTGGCTTGTCAGGATCACGCCCTGGAAGGAGGAAGTCCTTGGCCGCGCCAGACGCCAACAGCTGCGCAGGATCCCGAGCAGTTCCGCGGATAGCATGACGTACTTGGCTTTGCCGCCTTTGCCATGGCGGACATGGATCAGCATCCGGGAAGTGTCGGTATCCTCGACCCTCAGCCCGCAGAATTCTCCGACCCTGAGGCCCGCAGTATAGGCGGATGTCAGCGCCACGCGGGCCTTCAGGCTGGAGACTGGCTCGAGGAATTGCACCACCTCATGAGCCGACAGTACGACGGGCAGCTTCCTGGGGGCGCGTGCGTAGGGAATCCGCTCCGGGATCTGTTCTGACCCAAGCGTCACGCCGTAAAAGAACCGAAGAGCGCATACGATCTGATTCAACGCCGCCTACGCGTCTGTACGACCGCGACGTCGAGTGCGACGACCGGCTCCATCGGGTTCGGTTTCTCGGCGCTTGGCGCACCGACGTAATTGCCGATCGCATCGGTGATCCGGTCGATGTCCTCAGGCGTGGCGATGAGAGCCGGCGGCAGGCACAGCGTATTGTTCAGCCCGTCATGCAGCGAGCGATTGGTCGCGCCGATAATCACGCCCTGGCCGAGGCATTCGGCGACCACCGCCTGGACATGCTTTTCGTCGAGCGGCTCCTTGGTCTTGCGGTCGGCCACGAGTTCGGCGCCGCAAAACAGACCCTTGCCGCGCACATCGCCGATGACCGCATGTTTCTCCATCAGCGCATTCAAGTTCGCGAGCATCCGTTCACCCATCCGTCTCCAGCAGCCCTTCGTCCTCGATGATGCGCATGTTCTCCAGTGCCCCCACGGGCCCGGCCGTGCAGCCACCGAATGTCGAGATGTCGCGGAAGTAGCTCATGCCGTCTTCAGGCGCGTCCTTGAACATCGCAAACACACGCTCGGTCGTCACGGTGCAGGAAATCGCCGCATAACCACCCTTCGCCATGGTGACGATATCGGGCTGAATGCCGTATTCTGGTAGCCGAACCAGGTGCCGGTCCGACCCAAGCCGCACACCACTTCATCGATGTGAAGCAGAATGTCGTATTTGCGGCAGATCTCCTGCACGCGCTGCCAATAGCCTTCCGGCGGCGTGATGACCCCGCCACCGGCGGTGACCGGCTCCAGCACAATTGCGCCGACGCTATCTGGTCCCTCGCGCAGGATCACCTCCTCGATCGCGTCGGCGGCGCGCACGCCATAGTTTTCGACATCCCACTGCTTGCGATACTCCAGGCAGTGCGGGACGATGACGAAGCCGTCGGGATAGGGGCCGTATTGAGCGGCGGGCTGCGGCTGGCCGGAGGTGGCGAGCGTGCCGATCGTCGTGCCGTGATAATCACGCTCGCGATAGAGGATCTTCCACTTCCTCCCGCCATGGTGGCGCGCGGCAATCTGGCGGACCATCTTGTAGGCCTCCGAGCCGGAATTCGAATAATAGACCCGGCTCAGGCCGGGCATCTTCTCGATCAGCTTTTGCGCGAAGAGGGCCGCCGGCACATTGCCCGCCGCACCGGCATAATAGTTCAACTTGACGAGTTGGTCCCGCACGGCATTGGCGATGCTCTCACGCCCATAACCGACATTGACCGTCCAAACGCCTCCGGAAACGGCGTCGAGATATTCCCGGCCGTTGGTATCCCAGAGCTTGAGCCCCCTGCCCTCGACGAAGACCCGCGGATCGACGGTCTCGTACCGCTTGTGCTGGCTCAGATGGTGCCAGACATGCGCACGGTCGGCGGCGACCACATGGCTCAGATCATTCGGTTTTCTGGTTCAGGGACATGGAGGCCTCCGTATTCCTTTGTGTTACAAATTTCCGCAAAGCTCGGCGCCATTCCTCGCGCTCGACGGGTAGTTCAGGGATTCGACGAACCGCTCGGTGAAGTAGAACTGCTTGCCATTACTCGGAGATCGTCCCAAAGCGTTAGAAACCCGGCAATTGGGCAGGGATCACCCTCGGTTGATGCAAACGACCTTCGGCTGGGTCATGTCCTCGTAGGCGAAGCGCACCCCCTCGCGGCCCATGCTGCCGTATTTGAAGCCGCCGAAGGGCATGGCGTCGAAGCGATAGTCGGAGGAGTCGTTGATCATCACTCCGCCGGCTTCGATCCGATTGGCTGCGTCCAGCGCAACGTTGATGTCGCTGGTGAAGATGCCGGCATGCAGGCTGTAATCCGGATCGTTGGCCATCGTGATCGCGTCATCGAGCGTGTCGAACGGGGCCACCATGACAACCGGTGCAAACACTTCCTCGTGCCACAGGCGGCAAGTCAGCGGGGTACCTTCGAGGACGGTCGGATGATAAAGGGAACCATCACGATAGTTGCCTAAGAGCAGCGTCGCGCCTGCATGGATAGCCTCGTTAACGGCCGCTTCCGTGCGTTCCGACACCTGGGCAGAGATCATCGGACCGACGTCCGTGTCTTCCTGCATTGGATCGCCAGACTTGAGGTTCTTCGTCGCCGCGACGAAGGCTTCGCGGAAGCGCTCGTAGAGTTCGGCCTGGATCAGGATGCGCTGCGCGCCGATGCAGTTCTGGCCAGCCGCCCAGAAGGCGCCGGAGACGCAGGCCTCGACAGCCTTGTCGAAGTCGCAGTCGTTCATGACGATAACAGGCGCATTGCCGCCGAGCTCCATGGCGAGCTTCTTCAGCCCCGCCGCCCGGCTGATCGCCTCGCCGGTCGCAAAGCCGCCAGTAAACGACACCATGCGCACCTCGCGGGCGGTAATCATCGCGGTGACGAGCTCCCTGCCTCCATGGGAGACGGTGATCACCTCGTCGGGCAATCCTGCCTCACGCAATGCCTCGACGAGCTTGATTGCAGAGAACGGCGTCAGGTTTGATGGCTTCAGCAGCACGGAATTGCCGCCTGCGATGGCGGGCCCAAGTTTGTGGGCGACGAGATTAAGGGGATCGTTGTAAGGCGTGATGGCGGTGATGATGCCGAGCGGCTCCCGGGTAAACCAGCCCTGACGCTGCTCCGATCCGGGAAAGGCATCGAAGGGCACGATCTCGCCGGCATTGCGCTTTGCCTCTTCGGCCGAGAGCTTCAGCGTGTTGACGCAGCGTTGCACTTCTTTCCGTGCCTGAACGATGGTCTTGCCCGCCTCGCGAACGATGGTCTCTGCGAAAGCTTTGCTGCGGCTTTCGATAATCTGCGCGGCCCCCTCCAGGATGCTCGCCCGTCTGTGCCGCGCCAGATTGCGGGAGATCTCGGCGCCGCGGCGAGCGGTTGCGAGCAGTCGATCGATCTCGGAAGGATCGGTCGCCTCGACCGATCCAATCAGCGCCCCATCATAGGGGCTGTGAACAGCGATGGATGCCAGGCTGGTCTTGATATGGAGTTTGGCGGCAGTCATGTGGTCAGGTTCCCTGCTCTTGATAAACCTCAAGTCTGGAGGTCGTGCTTATCCGCAAGGCAGGGGTAGTCCCCGCCCCGTACCGGCTTTCCATGCAGTTGTTGATGGCAACCTTTCACGGCCGGCATCATCAGCCGCCGAGAATTTGTTGCGATCAGACCGTCTGGCCGTCACGAGCCAGCTCGTCCATGACCGCGCGAACGGCCTTCTCGGCGATCGAGACGATCTCGTCGACTTCTTCCCTGGTAATGACTAGCGGCGGAGCGAAGCCAAGGATGTCGCCATGCGGCATGGCCCGGGCAATCAGGCCGCGATCGCGGGCTGCCTTTGAAACGCGTGCGCCGACCTTCAGCGACGGATCGAAACGCTTCTTGTTCTCGCGGTCGCCGACGAACTCGATAGCGCCCATCAGGCCAACGCCACGCACCTCGCCGACGATCGGCAGCTGCGCGAACTTCTCCTTGAGCTGCGCCTGGAAATAGGCGCCGACCTCGCGGGCATTGCCCGGCAGGTTCTCCCTCACTACGATGTCGAGCACAGCGTTGGCCGCAGCCGCACCGATCGGATGGCCGGAATAGGTATAGCCATGGGAGAAGGCGCCGACCCTGTCCGCGCCGTCTTCGAGCACGTGATAGACTTTCTCGCCGACAATCGAAGCCGAGAGCGGGAAGTAGGCCGACGTCAGGCCCTTGGCGACAGTGATGAGATCCGGTTCAATGCCATAATGCTCAGAGCCGAACATCGAGCCGGTGCGGCCAAAGCCGGTGATGACTTCGTCGGCAATCAAGAGAACGTCGTGCTTCTTCAAGACCGCCTGGATTGCTTCCCAATAGCCATCCGGCGGCGGCGTGATGCCACCCGTGCCAAGCACCGGCTCGGCGATGAAGGCGCCGACAGTGTCAGGGCCGAGTTTCTCGATCAACTGATCGAGCTCAGCGGCGCGGCGGGCGGAAAACTCCAGCTCAGTCTCGCCAGGATTTGCACCCCAATAATGGTGCGGCACGCCTGCATGAACGACCTGCGGCAGTGGCAGGTCCATTTGGTCATGGTAGAAGCTCATGCCGGTCATCGAACCGGACACAACACTGCAGCCGTGATACCCGCGTTCACGGGAGATGATCTTCTTCTTCGTCGGCTTGCCGCGCAGGTTGTTGTAGTACCAGACAAGCTTGGCTTGGGTCTCGTTGGCGTCCGAACCCGACATGCCATAAAACACCTTGCTCATCTTGCCGGGCGCCATCTTCACCAGACGGTCAGACAGAATCGCAAGCTCATCGGTCGTGTGAGCAGCGTAGGAATGATAGTATGCCAAGCGATACGCCTGACGAGAAATGGCTTCAGCGACTTCAGTCCGGCCATAGCCGACATTTACACAGTAAAGCCCGGCAAAGCCGTCGATCAGCTGGTTGCCATGCGCGTCCTGGATGCGGATGCCCTTGCCCGTCTCAACAATCGTCGGCTCGCCGAGCTTACCGGTCGCAAAGTCCTTGAGCTGCGTGAAAGGATGCAGGACCGTGTTGCGGTCCTTCTCGGCGATGTCCTTGATGTTGATGGTCATAGGGACCCCTTTCCAATGTGATGATCTCTGGCGGCGAACGAGACGGCGGCGCTACGCACTCCCGTCAGGTGGCCCACCTCAATTCGACAACCCAGTGTGCGCTCAACTCAATTGCGATTGACGGCTAATGTGATGCCGAATATGCAGAATTCCTGCTCAGATCGAAAACTATCGCAGGAATCCGTAGCCATGGAACTTGATCGCGCCGATATCGCGCTCTTGAATGCAGTCCAGAAAAACAACCGGCTAACCTCAGAGGAACTGGCCGAGCGAGCGAACCTCTCCCCGACTGCCTGCCAGCGACGCCTCAAGCGTCTGCGAGCCGAAGGCGTGATCGAAGCCGACGTCTCCATCGTCTCTCCGAAGGCCGTCGGCAGGCAGGTCACCGTCGTTGTTCTCGTATCGCTTGAGCGCGAGCGCGCCGACATCATCGATCGGTTCAAGACGGCGATCAGGAACACACGCGAGGTCATGATCGGATATTACGTGACCGGCGAGGCCGACTTCATTCTCATCATCACTGCCAAGGATATGGAAGACTACGAACAGTTCACGCGGCGCTTCTTCTACGAGAACACCGACATAAAAGGATTCAAGACAATGGTCGTCATGGATCGCGTAAAGGCAGGGTTCGCTTTTCCGATCGAAAGTTCGGAACTGCATCCTTAACCCTATCCGAGGCTGCGTAAGATCAGCCGCAGATCACTAGCCGAGATTGCCACGTAACTAAGCGTGTGAACGTGCGGAACCAATGGAAAGCGCTGCGTGACGTGGGCAGACTATCTTTATGTCTGCGAGCGAACTAATGCATATGTCCTCAAAGAAAAAGTGGAGAAGGGGTTTATCTGCACTACGGAATCGCGCATTTATGGCCAGTCGAGCAAGTGTTACTTCTGCAGCGCGACGGCTAATCACATCATCGAAACTCCAAACTTCGACTTCAACTGCACGTTCCTTCTCATTAAAACGCGCGACGACACCATCAAGCGTCTTCTCGAACTCCCCTTCGAACAACAAGCCATGCTTTCCTTTTTGGTTACGTCCAAGAGGGCAACGAGTCTGCGCAGCGAACTGAGACTATATTGCATAGACGCTCGGTTCTCTGCATTAGCTGTCCTGTCTGGATTCAATGGGCTCATGGCTTCTCACTCCCAGTGTGCTGGTGGTCAGCGCGTCGGGTTGATACCGAGAGAATTCCAAATTTGAAGCCAGTAACTCTGCGAAGGGTCTCTGGCTTTGTAAAAGTTAAGACGTCGCGCCCCGCCAACTGATGATCCTGTGGATAAAAGTCGGACTCGAAAAGGTTTCAACGATATCCGTATCTTGCAAGGCGTCTGGTAAGCATGCGGATGTGAGCGATGGTTATCCAGGCTTCTGCTGAACCTATGGATTTCTCGAAATCCTTGGCCAGCCTGCGGCATCGACCCAGCCACGCAAACGTCCGTTCGACGACCCAGCGGCGCGGCAGGATTTCAAAACCCTTCGCCTTGTCGGAACGCTTGATGATTTCGAGTGCCATTTCCCGATTTTCTGCAACCGCTTTTTCAGCTTGTCGCCCGCATAGCTGCCATCGGCGAAGACGTGAAGCAGCCATGGCCATCGGTTGCGGGTGGACTTCAGAAGATCGGGAGCCCCGTCACGGTCCTGGATATCGGCGCTGTGCACCATGAGGCCGACCATCAGCCCGAGCGTATCGACAATGATATGACGCTTGCGTCCTTTGATCTTCTTGCCAGCGTCAAAGCCCCGAATACCACCGCTTTCAGTTGTTTTGACGCTTTGGCTGTCGATGGCACCAGCCGTTGGAGAGGCCCCCTTCCCCTCCAGTTCCCGCGCCTCCATGACGAGGTGATGGTTGATCCGTGACCAAAGGCCCATGGCCCGCCATTCATAGAAATACCGCTGCACTGTCGAACAGGGTGGAAAATCCTTCGGCAGCATCCGCCACATCATCCTGAGCTTGTCGAAGGGGGCAGCCTGTCGAGGCGATATAGAGAAGGGCGTTCACAACCTCGCGCAAATCAGTCTGGCGCGGCCGGCCCAAACGCCGTGGCGCAGGCATGAAAGCCGCAACAAAATCCCATTCGCGATCCGTAACGTCGCTTGCATATCGCAGCGTCCCGCAGACATAATTCCGCCGAGTGGTTTCAGTCCAGGCCATGGTGCTCTCCATCGAATCTTCGCAAATCCGAAGGAATCACAACTGACTGAAATCACTCACATCTTTTTGGGGCAGCCTCTAAGATTTGGCAGTCGACAGCCGTCAAAATTTCCGCAGTGCTCGAATTTTGCGTAAAGGAGAAGTCGCCGGGACCACCTCTTCAATGACATCGACCTTTTCCACCCATAGTCCAGTCCCCCACTACCCACGGCCTAGATAGCGGTTGAGCACGTTGCAGGTAACACATTCGACCATAGGATCCTGCCTCAGAAGGCCGGCCACCCATTCACAGGTGCCGGCGTGAAACACCTCGCCCTGGCCACGCTTGAAATTCACGATCATTCCGCTGCCGCGCTTGAACTTTTCGAGATTCTCGTCACTCGCCTCGCCATACACGGACTGAGCGAACGACCGACCGTCAGAGTCCCCAACCCAAGTATCTTCAACTCGCAAATGGCGACCTTCCTCGACGAAAGTACCCATTCCTAGCGCAAGAATCTCAAGCCCTTCCGGTGCGCCGCTCGTAGCGGTGGGATAGGGCAACCCGTTGCGGATTTCGTAGTCAAGCCCATCAAGCTCATAACCAAATATGTGGCTCTCTGAGCCAAGTAGGTCGCCGTAATACAGTCCCGTGTCGGCAAAAGCCCAATGGTTCGGTCTATAAATTGGGAATCCGCGCACGCCGCGAGGCGCCACGCCTCCCCATCCGGCATAACAGCCGTTGCTAAAATTTAAGCCGAAGGTCTCGCAACCAGGTCGTCCGATCTCCGGCGCCTCCCACGAAGTGGTGGCGCGGGTGACGTCGCCGCTCTGATACACCGGGTCGCCGACCGCCTTGTCTCTGGTGTCCCTATTGTAGCAGACTTGGCGGCGGCCCTCGTCCTCCAGTCTTATCTGGGTTCCGAAATTCCCGGCAAAACGCGCGATGTAGCCGCCTTGGTCAACGTACGCGTCGACGGCGTCGCGCATTTCCCAAGTCCAATATTCGTCATGGCCGACGAACACGACGCAGTCGTAATTGAGCAGAATATCTGGCGAGAAATGCAGGTCATGCTGACTTGCGAGGTCGATCGCATATCCTGCGCGCTCGGCAAAGCGAAAGAAGTGCCTGTCATAGCTGGCCCACCCGGCGGCGGGGTACTTCTTGGAGTGCCCGGTGGCGTACGCCCATTCCAATTGCGGATAGCGCGGTACGGACTTGGGTGGCGGCATCATTTCGAGCGGCACGCGAGGCGCTTGCGACGGGAGCACCACGAACCCGCGGCCCCATGGCCGCTGAGTTGAGACGACGGGCGAATAAAGATCGTAATGGTTGGCCCCGCCCCAGGTGTTATAGGCGAGCCAGGTACTGGTTGCTGCTACCTGCAAAATGCGGCCCGGCTTTCGGCCTGCTTTCGGGAGCACAATAATGATGTGCTGACAATGTATTGGTCGACCGTCCTTTCCTTCCGCCGTCAGCTTCAGGCGGTAGCCCCCGGACGGCCAATCCGCACCCACCTTGAACTCCAAGGTCGTTTCCCAACCGCAGCCCTCGACACCGCACTTGGCCGGCGTGTCCTGCCAGCGTGCATCGATGCCGCTTTTCTCGAAGATCCGCTTCTCGTCCGCGCCGTCACGCATGATCTCAAGTGCGACGCGGGGCGCCGTCGAAGTCACCTGAAGCAGCACAGTCTCGCCAGGCCGATAGGAAAACCGATCACTGTAGCACCAGATCTCGCCATAATCCCCGTCCATGCCTGGCATCTCATAATAGCGGCCGCGGACAGCAAATTGCCGCTGCTGCGGCGTTATACCGAAATCCGGGTATTCGTGCGGAAGCTTTGTCATTATGGAACTTTCAACTCATCAATGGGACAACAGCTGGCTGAGGAAGAGTTTTGTTCGATCGTGCTGGGGCCGAGTGAAGAAGTCGTGTGGATTGCCCTCTTCGACGATTTGGCCTCGATCCATAAAGATCACCCGGTCTGCGACGGCGCGAGCAAAGCCCATCTCATGAGTGACACAGACCATGGTCATGCCATCGCGTGCTAGGCTCGTCATGGTTTCGAGCACCTCCGACACCATTTCGGGGTCGAGCGCCGAAGTCGGTTCGTCGAATAACATGACCTCAGGCTCCATGCAGAGGGAGCGAGCAATGGCAACACGCTGTTGCTGTCCGCCTGAGAGCTGAATCGGAAATTTGTTGGCTTGTTCGGGAATGCGCACCCGCTCCAGGAATTTTAGCGCAGTCTTCCTTGCATCGGGTTCCGATACCCCTTTGGTCCACATTGGACCGGCCATGCAGTTCATTAGCACGGTCATATGTGGGAAGAGATTGAAGTGCTGGAATACCATGCCGACATTCTTTCGCACCTCGGTCACGTCGCGCATTTTATTGTGCAATCGGATCCCGTTGACGACGATCTCGCCCTGCTGATGCGCCTCCAGCCGATTGAAGCAGCGGATCAGCGTCGACTTGCCCGATCCAGAGGGCCCGCAGATGACGATTCGTTCGCCTTTCCGAACGGTGAGGTTGACATCAGCCAATGCTCTAAAGGCGCCGTACCATTTGGACACGTTCGTCGCTTCAATTACCTTATTACTGCTCATTGGCACCTGCGTTTGACTGGGAGACTCCAGGGGCGAAGACAAGCGCCCTTGCAACTCGCTCGCTGTTGCTTGCGAACGACCGCTTCCACCGAGGCGTTTCAAGTTAACGACTCTAGTAGCGGTCATCGGGCTTTACTCCTTGCGAAATAGCGCTCGAGCCTTGCTTGAGGCACTTCAAGGCATGCAGACATAATCCAATAGATCATCGCGGCTGTTATCAGCATTTCCATGTGATGGTATGTCGGCTGGCCGATCGTCCGAGAAAGGAAGGTCAACTCCCATACGCCGAGAACTGAAACGAGCGAACTGTCCTTCAACATTGCGATGAACATGTTACCCATAGGGGGAATGATCACCGGGAGCGCCTGCGGCAGGATGATTTTGCGCATGGTAAGGCCGAAGCCTAAACCAATGGATCGCGAAGCTTCCCACTGACCATAGTCGATGCTCTGGATGCCCGCGCGGAAAATTTCTGTCATATAGGCGCCGATGCAGAGGGACAGCGCCAAAATCCCGGACGGAACGGCATCTAGGAAGATGCCCAGTTGCGGCAGTCCGAGATATATCAAGTAAATCTGGATGAGAAGCGGTAAGCCGCGGAAAAACGACGTGTAGAAGGCAGCAATGGCGTAAGCGAAGCCATTGCCAGAGAGCTTGGCAATCGCTCCAACAATTGCGATGGCGGACGCAAAGAATAGCGAAACAGCTGAGACGTAGATTGTGGTCACCGCGCCCTGGGTAACAAGATAGGGCAAATTCTTCCAAATGAAAGGAAAACTCAGGTTGAATGACGTGAAGAAGGCCAAAAACAGCAGGAGCAGCTCGACCCATACTATGGCAATCTGCAGTTTCAACGGAGCAAACCCGATCACCACGATATTTGCGCAAAACATGACTGCTATCACGGAGGCGATTGCGAAACGCCCATAAAAGCCGCTTAGCGCCGGGTCGCCGATAACCGGCCGCATGAGTTCACCGAAGGTGGTGGCCGTTAAATTGAACATGAGAAAAACCGCGAGCACGACTACGAAGATCGAGCCCACAAACCAAGGCTTGTGGACAAGCACCTCGGAGTCAACTGTATCCTGATAAAGCATGGAGGAAGTCCTTTACAATATCGCGGCCCCGGCAATTCCGGGGCCGCCTCAGCTTTTGGCGGATCTATTCTTCCAAGGTACGGTCTGCACCGTACCACTTCATCGAGAGTTCTGAGAGCGTACCATTACCCCTCATAGCCTCAACCGCCGCCGCAACTTTGTCGCTGAACTCCTTGTCGCCAGGCATGATCGCAATGGCACCTGGTGTGCTGATCAGTGGCTGCTCAAGAATCCTCAACGGGTAGCCGCTCTCGATTGCAGCGCGCGCAGTTACGTCGTCGGTAAGCACCGCGTCGAGGCGAACACCATCGCCCAGACGCAGGTCATCAAGCGCAATGTTTGAGCTGGCGGTGATCTTAACTTCGCCCGGTTTGAAATAATACTCTACAGGCTTTGCGATTTCCCAGCTCGGTGTAAAAGTCTGGTTGGCATAAGCCTCATAAACGCCTCCTGAGACCATGCCAATCACCTTGCCATTAAGGTCAGCCGGTTTGGTGGCCTTACTATCCTTGTGAACGACGGCTACCATCTGTGTCCAAGTGATGATTGCCGGGAAGTCAAACACGTCTAACCTGGCCTTGGTCGGTATCATCTCGCAAGCGGCCATATCATAGCGCCCCTGCCAGTGGCCGGCCACGATCACGTCCCACCCGGGCGTTACGAACTTGACATCCACACCTAGTGACTTTGCGATGCCTCTGGCCACGTCCACATCATAGCCCACGAGTTCGTGCTTGTCGTTCAGGCGCGCCGCCGGGCCCCAGTCCGCCCCCGTCGCCACCGTCAACGTTTTCGTTGCAAGCACCCGGTCAAGCACCTCGCCGGCATGAGCTGAGTTAGATAAAACAGCAGTCGCAATCGATGCCACCGCCGCGATCGTTGTGAGAACCTTATTCATTTGCATCATTCCCCTATATTTATGTTTCTAGTTATGGTTGCGGATGTTTCCGCACAGAAGCCATAGAAGCGAATCAACCGATGGGCCGACCCGACACAGTCCCTAAAGCGCCCGCGCGGGAAATGAATGGACGCGAGAAAACATGATCGTCTCGCGCGGGATCAATCGTTCCGCCCGTTGGGCACATTGTTAACCCGCTACCACAGCTTGTCGCTTCACGGCATGTTGGCCGACCGCCCGCCAAAATGATGATTGTTTAATCGATCATGAGACCCTCCCCTAACGATCGAAACCGAGACTCGCTTAAACACATTGCGCGAGCTCCGAGCGATGTGAAATTCCGTTCGATACCGCTCACTCTGTCCGAGGCGCAGCGCAGAACAGTTCGCGCCACTCGGTACTGGAAGGTTCCGCAAGCCCTGGACTTGCGCTCTGCTCACCCCGTCCGTTACCCTGAGAGGGTTAATGCTCACCTGCAAGATGCACTATCTTTAGATTGTTGGTATCACAAAGTCAATAGAAACGTATGCCATCTTAGGAATTTTGAATTCCCAAAAGCGAGCAACGCAGCCTGTTACCGCTACTGGTTCATCGCGTCGCCGCATCAGCCTTTCTAGAATAGCGTCAGCAAGCGAATAGGCGGCCGATCTCGCTTCCACCAGTCGACGTCCGAACAGCGCTATACGGCATGTTCAGAATAAATCTGACCATACAAACTTCGAATGTCCGGACCTGATCCACCTTGTGGCTCATATGACTCTCCACATGATTCATGCAGAAAATGAGCGTCCACCGACAATCGCGCTACGTGGGATCGCCTACCCGCTTACGACTGTTCAGGGCATCGCTCAAAGAGGCACATAGGATCTCTGCCTCCGCCTATAAGACGGTACAGCGCCTCGCGAATGGGCGTGGGGCTCACCTCGAAATCCTTAGCCAGGTTCCTGATCGTGATCTCTTCGCCTGGGGCGAACTGGCCGCTCCGGATCAGTTCGCCGAGCCGCTCATAGACCTGGTCTCGCATCACATCTGAGGTTGCCGATGTCAAGAAATCCCGTCCTTTTGATTCGTCCATGCTACCCTGACCTCTACACTTTGCGTCGCAAATAGAAACGATTTGAAATCATTCTTCGCATTTTGGTACACCAACAGTGAGTGTTGACATCACACGAAGTAACCTCCTGGGTTCGGATTTCTGAAGACTCCCATTTTCTCGGTCAAAGCAAGAAAGACCACCGTGCATCGGCGTGTGCGAGACGACGCGTTTTGCCCCGGCGGCCGCCAAGCCACCGTGGTCAGAAGTCTTTCAGGAAAATGGTCGTTCAGCGCGCCGTGGCGTGATCTGCCGGATGAGTTCGGCCCATGGAACTCCGTATTCAAGCGGTTTCGCCGATGGGCGAAGAAAGGCGTGTTCGAACGGATTTTCAATGCCTTGTCAGGCGAGCCGGATTTCGAATACGCGATGATCGACGGCACTATCATCCGCGTTCATCAGCACGGCATGGGGGCAAAAGGGGGTCTTGCCATCAGGCCATCGGACGCTCGCGCGGCGGACTGACAACAAAGATCGTTGCCCTCGTCGATGCGCTCGGAAACCTTGCCCGCTTCGTTCTGCTCCCCGGACAGCGCCACGACAGCATCGCACCCGACCTGATCGAAGGCATCGACATGGAGGCGCTGCTGGCCGACAAGGGATTCGACAACAATCGTCTGCGTGAATTGCTCCAAGGAACAGAAACCCAGGCCTTCATCCCACCGAAAGCGGATCGCAAGGACCTCATCCCTTGTGATTTCGCCATGTATCGCTGGCGGCATCTCGCCGAGAATTCAGAGGCATCGCAACGCGTTATGAAAAGATAAATGGAAGCTTCGCCGCATTCATCTGCCTGCGCGCAATCCATCTCGCAATCAAATGAATGTCAACGAGCCTTAGTCAAAAGATCTGCCTGTCTCAGGTTGAGAAGTGCGGCCGCCGCGATGCCATTGCAAATGAGTTCTCCAAAAATACGGATAGCAATACAACAAACAAGCGAAGCAGGGTGGGCTCCGTGTGCCTGGCCTGACAAGGCACCGGCCAACAACCAAATTGGCCGGTGCTCAACTGTGGAGACTGCGCTTGCTTAAGATCGATGGCAAGCGCCAGCATGGCCGATGATTCAGCGAATGCAGCGACCTGAAACCAGCGATGTATCCGACTGGAAATCGCCTGAAAGATTCTGATCTGAGTGTTCTCTACGTGAAAACTAGATCTCGAAAATCTCCCGCGGAAGCTTTGAGAATGTTTCAGCTCCACTTTCGGTAACGCGAAATGTTTCGCTGATCACATAGCCGAAGTCTTCATCGATCCAGTTTCCGAGCATCAAGTGGAAGGTCATGTTCGGCTGAAGGACAGTATGGTCATCTTCTCTGAGGCTAGCGGTTGGTTCCGTCCAATCAATCCCAATCGCGTACCCGCACCGCGATTCTTTTTCCACCCCATGCTTCTTGAGCGTGGTATAGAAAGCGGTCGCGACATCACCACAAGTGGCGCCCGGTTTGACGGCAGAAAGTGCGGCTTCCAAGCCAGCGACTTCAGCATCGTGGACTCGGCGCAGGCGATCTGAGGGTTTCCCAATCGAAAACGTCCGCATCAGCGCGGATACATAGCCATGTCGCACACCTCCCATTTCAACATTGATCTGCGATCCTTGGCGGAACACGTCCTCGGTCCAAATAATATGCGCCGTGCCCGAACGCGGCGTGGCGCATAAGAAAACTCGTCTCAAATCCGTGCCCACTTTACCATTAACGCCACGGACCAGGGTCGCGATTATTTCTGCAGCCGCATCGGCCTCTCTGACGCCCGGACGGATAACTTCTTTCGCGCGCAACATTCCCGCATCCGTAATCGCGGCGGCCTCTCGCATCATAGCGATCTCAAGGTCAGATTTAATTAGCCGAATCCAGTTCACTTGATCGCTAAAGTCTGCGAACTCTGTCTCAGGTATTCTGGCTTTGAACCGCTCGATCAACTTCGTCGAAAGGTTCTTATTTTCGAGCGCGACTTTTCCACCGCCAGGGCCATTGTCGCGCAGAAAGTCTATTAGCGCATCAAAGCCGTCCTTGTCAGGGTCAGCGATGAGAGCCTCCGGATAGCCAATCACTCGGCTCCTGTCCATGAATGTCTGATGCACCGCAGCGGGAGCATCCATGCGGCGCGTCAAAAAAGTCGGCTCTTCATCTTTCAAGGAGATGATGAGGCCTTGCGGAATGTAAGCCGACTTGGCTGTGTAACCGGAGAGGTAGGTGATCTCGGCAGGTGAGGTTATCACCAACGAAGTGACCTCGCGTCGTTCCATTTCAGTCTTAACTGCGGCCAGCCTTCGCAGATATTCATCCCGCGGAAACGCTTGCGGCCCTTTTGGCATTGTCATGAATAAACTTCCTTTCGTCGTCGTAGTTGGTTTTATGCGAGCATGCACTGCGCCGTTGTGAGTTGATTTCGGAAACGCGGCCTGCTTTGTCTCTAGATTTCGAATAACTCAGCCTATGGATCCCATTGTTATCCGACAGAGATCAGTGATGTCGTAGACGGGCAACTTCACGGTCCGCTGGATCGCCGACGTGACCGTCGGAAACCCCGCGCATTCGAACAGAATAACTGCAATCTCGGGATGCTCGGCCCGGAGTCGTGCGATGCAGGCGGCGACATCCGTCTCGATCGCTTTCACGTCCGTCGGTGGCGCTGGACGCTTCAGTTCATCATGCCAGTACTTACCGCCTTCAATGCCTCCAATCACTATCCTCGCCCGGTCGACTGGATCAGCAATCCCAAGTAGGTCTTCGCTCAGATGGTTCGAGTCGTAGGTCAAAACGGCGATTTTGCCGCGTTGCGGCAGTTGCCGAAGCAACGCCGGCAACAGGATCAGACTTGACATAACGACTGGCACGTTCACAGCGGTGGCCACCGCTAGTTGATGTCGGATAGAGAAGCCACACGTTGAGCTTATCGCAACGGCACCTCGCTCGACCAAACGATTGGCAGCTGCTATGTAAGCTGGCTCAAGTGTTGGATCGCCAGGAACAACATTCTCAACCCAAGCTCCTGCGACGATCTCCTGGATTGTTGGGAAGTTAAACGTAGACGGATTGAGGATCGAGCCCGGCGCCGGCGTCGGCGGCGTGGCGCCGGGTGGAACCCCGCGTTCAAGAGTCAGGATTCCAAGAGAGGGTGATGTTGGTGATGTCATATAAGACTTTCTCCTAATATGGTCTCTTGCAGAGCAAAACTCATGCCCTGAATGGGAGATGACGCCGTTCCTCGCGTTCAAACATTGTATTTGCCGAATGCCCCCGCTGGCTTTCATTCGCAAACAGCCATCCCGAGTGATAGCGCTCTGGTAAGGTTGTGGCTCAATCACGGCGGCCATCGTAATAGGTCTCGCAAACTACTCCGTCAGAACGATCGCATCGCTTGCAGCCCAGGACGCTACACAGCTTTCGCCAATGCCGGGCAATGACCCAGCCGATAGGTTCAGCATCTTCGACTTCAGTCGCATTCCTTCGTCGCTGAGGAACTCAAGGATCGTCGCATCTCCAACGAAGGTCGCATCGACGATGCGCCCTTTGAGTCCCCCTGAACCGCCAGTGGTTGGCGTGTCGAAACACAAATGTTCAGGTCTAACGCAAAGGGTCGCCTTTGTGTCCGCTCCGGTCCAGTGCATCGACGGCAACGCTTCGTGCGCAGGACCGTGAACCGCACCGGATACGATCTGGACGGGTATAAGATTGACGTCTCCGACGAAACTCGCCACGAATAGGTCGGCAGGCCTGCGATAGATGTCCCGCGGTGCAGAGACTTGCCGTATCCGCCCCTCGTGCATCACCGCGACTCGATCAGACATGGCCAGCGCCTCGTCCTGATCGTGGGTGACATAGACCATTGTCTTACCCAGTTCTTTGTGCAGAGTCTTGATCTCGTTCCTGAGATGCTCGCGCAACTTCTTATCCAGTGCGCCCAAAGGCTCGTCAAGAAGTAGAACAGGTGGATCGAATACCAGTGCCCGAGCTATCGCCACCCTCTGCTGCTGACCACCGGACATTTGATGTGGGTACCGTGAGCCCAAAGTACTGAGGTCCACTTGATCGAGGACCCGGCGCACCCGGGTTTCGATCTCAGCCTTCGCTACCCGCCGCATGCGAAGCGGATACGCAACGTTCTCAAAAACAGTCATGTGCGGGAAGAGCGCATAGTTCTGGAAAATCACGCCGAGTTCGCGCCGATGTGGTGGCAGGCGCGTGATATCATTATCATCCACCAGTACCTGACCGCTGTCCGGCATCGTGAACCCGGCGATCATCATCAATGTTGTTGTCTTTCCCGATCCACTGGGACCGAGTAGCGAGATGAATTCTCCAGGCGATATGGAAAGGCTGACATTGTCAACGGCCATTTGCCTGCCGTAATGCTTTTGTAGTTCATGCAGTGTGATACGCCCAGTGCGCACTTCAGCGCTGCTTGGCTCCGTTCTCATCAACATTGTAGCTTCCTTGTAATTTGTGTAGTTGTTCACACTGCTGATCTCTTGATAGTCAGGTGTTCTTTCGACGTCCTAGCAAGGCACCGACAACAATAACCGTACCAGCGAACATCATCTGCAGTGTGGCTACGGCCGCGATCGTGGGATTGATGTCTTGGCGAATTCCCTCCCACATACGCATCGGCAAGGTAACGGTTTTCCCAATACCAAGGAAAAGCACGTAGATGACATCATCGAACGAGGCCAAGAAAGCGAAAAAGCTGGCGACGATGAGGGCAGGCATAACGAGCGGCGCGACAATCGTACGGAAGGTCGCCAGAGATCCAGCGCCAAGGCTACGGGCAGCCCGTTCGTATATAGGATCGAGGTCGCGCAGATTGGCTATGACAATAACCACCACGTAAGGAACAGCATGTACCGCATGCCCCAGCGCCAACCCGAACTCAGTGCCCTGCAGCCCAAAGCGGACCAGCAGGAAATAGGTTGCCACCGCCACGACAACGGTTGGCATGATGATCGGCGAGAGCACGAGAGCGACCATTGCTCCGCGACCACGGATGCTGCCGCGCGACAAGCCAAAGGCAAGCATGCCTCCAAGCACGGTCGCAACAGCCGCCGCCATCAATCCAACGCGGATACTGGTGAAAGACGCGCGTATCCACTGCGGATCGGAGAAATATCCTTCGTAGTTGTGCAGCGAATAGCTTGGCACGGGAAAGACGAAATAGGACGAAGCACTAAACGACAAGTACGCAACGATCACCACCGGCAGCAGGAGGAGTACAGCCAAGAAGCATGCCAGGATAGGGATACCCCAACCCCCCATCGAAGGGAGCCAACGGTCGACTGCAGTTGCCGCGGAACCGATGCGCATCAGCCATTTGGTACCGACCTGCCGACGAGGGCCGTTTCTAGAACCGAGTTTCTCATCGGAGAAGCCCAAAAGTTGCTCAATGGGGAAAAACCGCGAACCGAACCACAATACAGCCAAGACTGTTATCAGGAGAACCATTGCCAGGGCGGACGCATAGCTCCAATTGAGCTGGTCCACGACTTGGGAACTGATCTCCATGGTGATCATAACGTCCGACAGCCCGCCCATTAACGCAGGTGTGATGTAGAATCCAAGACAAGTGATAAATACGAGTAGAATGCCAGCAATAATGCCCGGCAAGCTGAGCGGCAGAAATATCGTCAGGAAGGCGGCGAGTGGGCTCGCTCCGTTTGCCCTTGCGGCACGCGGCAATCGCTGGTCGATGCGAGACATGACCGTGAACATCGGGAGAATCATCATAGGGATGACGATGTAGGTCATTCCTATAATCACACCGAGACGGTTATAGAGCAGTGAAACCGGCTGCGAGACCAAGCCTAGGTCGAGCAGAATCGTATTTACGACACCATTGCGTCCGAGTATTAGGATCCAAGCGAAGGTCCGCGCCAGGACGCTGGTAAAATACGGTAGCACAACTGCGAGCAGCAGAAATGTCCGTAGCATTCGCCCGCTCGTCGTGAGTGCATAGGCAATCGGATAGCCAAATATTAGTGCGAGCAACGTCACCGAAACGCTGATTTCTAGCGTATTGCGCATCAGGGCTATGTTCGTCGAACTTTCAAAAACGCGCAGGAAATTCTGTAGCGTCCAATTTGGCATGCCAAAAGAAAGCAACAGAAGCCCTGCGAGCGGCACGACGAAGAGCATCACAAGAAAAACACTGCCCGGCAGCAGTAGCCAGGCCCACGCTGTGGGTCTCCCCGGCTGCGAATTCAAAGAGGACGCCGGCTGGCTGCCGGTTGCGAAGGAGCTCACTTGGTTTTCCATTCCTTCCACCTTTCCTCAACATGATCAATATTGCTCTTTCCGTCCGGGCGTTTCGCCGCGAGCCAATTGGAGTCCTCACTGATAAGCTTTGAAGCGTTTTTGGGATTTGCGCTGCTCAGCCCGGCGACTTCGGCCGGCATGTACTTGAGCGCATTTGTGTTCGGCCCAGGATAGCCGGTGCCCTGCGTGAACCCGGCTGAAATCTGCGCGCGATTCATGAAGGCGATCAGCTTTTGCGCGTTTACCGTGTTGGGCCCACCTTTCAGGATCGACTGGTAGACGTGACTCACGTAACCGCCCTCCCAGACAATTTCGAGCGGTGCACCACTCTTGATTGCGGTGGCCAAACGGCCGTCCGCCGCGAGCGTCATCGCGTATTCCTGGTTCATCAGCAGTTGAACCGGTTCTCCACCAGCGGTCCACCACTTGTCCACGTGTGGCTTGATCTCATCGAGCTTCTTGAATGCGCGATCGAGCTTGTCATTGGTCAGCGGCCAGACATCCTTGGGTGCAACACCGTCGGCAATGAGTGCAGCCACGATGTTATGCCTGCCGACGAGACCATATAGGCCCCGCGCGCGCGGAAACTTCTCGACATCCCAGAAGTCCACCCAGTTTTGCGGGCCGCCTCCCGGAAAAGCGCGCTTATCGTAACCTAGCAGGTATGCGAATTGTATCACCCCGACAGCGTCTTCGATACGAAGGTGCGCCGGCGTGCCGTCGACGGACTCTTGGTCCCAGAGACTGTAATCGATCGGAACGAACATCCCGGCTTCATGCATTTCTGGATAAAACCGCCTCGTTATGTAGGCAATGTCCCAATCGATGCGACCCGCCTGATGCATCGCCGTGATTTGGGGCTCCGCCACGTCGGCGATGACGTCGACCACCTTGATACCGGTTGCCTCCGTGAATGGCTCATAGACATATTTGCGAAGGCCATCAGTGTAGGAACCACCCCAACTGTAGGCCACAACTTCGCCCTCGCCGTTGAGCTTTTCCTGCGCCCAGGCCGTCGTAGCTTTGGCGATGAGCGGAACGCTCACTAAGGCCGCTGCTGACTGAAGCAGCGAACGGCGGTTCATACGACCATTTGAATGGCCGCCACGGCTCTTGTTACTCATAAATGTACCTCCCTTGTTCAAACGTCTGCATCCGTCACGGCATCCGAGATTCGGTGCAACTCTGCTTCAACCCTTAAACGCGCGCTGATCTCCGAGCCCATCCGCGACGCGCCTTCAGCGAAACTCTCCCCATCCTCGTCATTTGCGACTATGTGATCTCATAATGGCTGATTTGGAATGTCATATTTGCCGAGTTAAGACATGTCAACTGCCATGAATGCTCCACGATTAGCTGGGAGATAATATTTTTCGGCGTCGAAACCCGATGCAGGCGGATGCTGCGAGTGAGTTCTGGCTCACGAGGCCGTCTTGTCCATAGCGCTCTGCCTGGCGTGCCGCGGCCGCCATCGGGACGTCGTTCCGCGTTATGCGGCCTCGGACCTTTCCACGCGGGATCTCGTTGGCGCGCAGTCGGTATGGCGCGTAGAAGGAAGCATTTGCGTCCATCGTGCAGGAAACGCTCGAGCGCGCCTGATGGCTTCTGGTATCGCCATTCGCCTCGGTGTGTTTAACTTGCCGGGAATGCAGCCGCATTTATCAGAACGACCAGCGTGCGGCGCGGCGGTCATGGCGGTTTTGGCCGCGGATGTGTTTCGACCTTCCGCAGCCCATTCATTCGCTCAATGGTTCCATTTGCCACCACAGAAACGTCGAACATGCGGGCAGTTTCACCAGCAGGACGACGAAGAGCGCGACAAGAAATACACTACCGGGCAGGACCACGCTGTGGGGCGTGCCCGGCTGCGACGTCACAGAGAACGCCAGCGACCGATGGTTGTTACGGACCTCATTGCGTCCGCCACGCCAGCCACCGCTCTGCTATGTAATCAATATTGCTCTTGCCGTCCGGGCGTTTCGCCGCGAGCCAACTGGAGTCCTCCCTGATGAGCTTGGAAGCGTTTTCGGGATTTGCGTTGCTCAGCGCGGCGACTTCGGTCGGCAGGTACTTGAGCGCATTCGCGTTCGGCCCGGGATAGCCTGTGCCCTGCGTGAACCCGGCCGAAATCTGCGCGCGATTCATGAAGGCGAGCAGCTTTTGTGCGTTCATCGGGTTGGGTCCACCATTCAGGATCGATTGGTAAACGTGGTTCACGTAGCCACCCTCCCAAGCAATTTCGATCGGCGCATTCCGCTGGATCGCGGTCGCCAATCGGCCGTCAGGCGCGAGCGTCATCGCATATTCCTGGTTGATCAGCAGTTGAGGCGCCTCTCCACCAGCGACCCACCACTTGGCCACATACGGCTTGATCTCGTCGAGCTTCTTGAATGCGCGATCGAGCTTGTCATCGGTGAGCGGCCAGACATCTTTGGGGGCAACACCGTCGGCGACGAGTGCAGCCACGATGTTATGCCTCGCATCGTTAGCCTCTAACCCGCGCGCGCCAGGAAACTTTTCGACATCCCAGAAGTCCACCCAATTCTGCGGACCACCCTGCGGAAAGGCGCGTTGATCGTAACCCAGCACGTAAGCGAACTGAATAATCCCGACAGCGTCTTCAAGACGGAAGTTTTGCGGCGTGCCGTCGATGGCCTCCTGGTCCCATAGACTGTAATCGATCGGAACGAACATCCCCGCTTCATGCATTTCCGGATAAAACCGCGTCGTTATGTGGGCGAGATCCCAATCGATGCGGCCAGCCTGCTTCATCGCCGTGATCTGGGGCTCGGCCTCATCGGCGATCACGTCGACCACCTTGATGCCGGTTGCCTCCGTGAATGGTTCATAAACATATTTGCGAAGGCCATCAGTGTAGGACCCACCCCAACTGAAGGCAATAACTTCGCCCTCGCCGGCGAGCTTTTCCTGCGCCCAGGCCGCCGTAGCTTTAGCGATGAGCGGAACGCTCATCAAGGCGGCCGCTGACTGAAGCAGCGAACGGCGGTTCATACCACTATGTGAATCGCCGTTACGGCCATTCTTCGTCATAAGTATACCTCCCTTGCTGACACGACAGCAGCCGGCCGTTCCGAAATCCGGTTCGGACACTGCCCCGACCGCAAGCCCCCTCCGACTTCCGTACACATAGCGATGCACTTCCAGCCAGCCTCTCTCTGCCCGCCGCATTGCAATTGTGTGATTGTATATTTTCTAGTTTGAAATACCATATTAGGCGATTTAAGACATGTCAACGAAATAGATGATCGACGACCCTTGGGTGGAATGGCACTGTATCGGGCCAACGCGGATGCAGACGGGATGTTGCAAACGAGCCGTTTGGTTCACGAGGCCGTCTTGTCCATAGCGTTCTGCCCGGCGTGCCACGGCCGCCATCGGGATTGTTCCGGGATAGGTGTTTGATCCCGGATTTTGATTGTCCAAATTTCTGGCAGGATTGGAGGGAAGCATTATGGGCTAGCTCAAGTCGGTTGGGCGTTCAACGAAGGCGGGGCGGGCATGGCCGACTGCCTGGAATGCCTAACACAGGACAGTGGTCTCCGCTTCCTTCCCGGATTGGCTAGCCGATGCTATTTTCTTGCCAGCGCATCGAGTATCCGGGCCCAGGACCGTTGACCCTTATGGAAGGACGCCACATTGTACTTCTCGTTGGGCGAGTGGATACGATCGTCGGAGAGTGCGAAGCCGACCAGGAGCGAGTCCATGCCCAGATGGGTCTTGAAGTCGCCAACCACGGGAATTGAGCCGCCTACTGCCCTCATGATGGGCGCCTTTGCCCATTCGTCTGCGAGTGCTGATCTGGCGGCAGCCAGGAATGGGGCATCGTAGGGAAGCTGAACCGCGGGCGAGCCGTCATACTGTTCGAATTCGACTCTGCAGTCTTCCGGCAGACGCTCCTCAACGAATTTTCGGAAAGCAGCCCTAATCTTGGCTGGATCCTGCTTGTGAACGAGACGGAACGAAACCCTGGCAAAGGCCTGCGCCGGAATGACGGTCTTGAAGCCCTTACCCGTGTAGCCGCCGGAAAACCCGTTGAACTCGGCGGTGGGACGCGCCCAAACCAGTTCGAGTATCGAGCGATTCTTCTCGCCAGAAGGCACCGACAGGCCGATCGGTCCAAGGAAACTCTCGGCCGTCTCGCCAAGGACCTCCCATGAATGCAAGATTTGGCTCGGTGTCTCCTCGACGCCATCATAGAAAGCGGGAACCGTCACGCGGCCATCCTCGTCATGCATATCAGCAAGGATCTTCGCGAGTACGCGAATCGGGTTCGCCGCCGCGCCGCCATAGATGCCCGAGTGAAGATCCCGGTTGGCAGCGTGGATCGTCACCTCTTCTTCCACTAGCCCGCGCATGGCGACGCAGATCGCCGGCGTCGTCGCGTCGCGCTGGCTGGTATCGCAAACCAGCGCGAAATCCGCCCTTAGTTCCTCAGCATTGGCCTCTAGAAAAGCCTGCATCGACGGCGAACCAGACTCCTCCTCTCCCTCGAAAAAGATCGTGACTTTACAAGGTAGCGTCCCATCGACGGCCTTGTAAGCGCGGCACGCTTCCACAAAGGTCATCAGTTGCCCCTTGTCATCGGAAGCGCCACGTCCTGTGATAATCTGGTGGCCATCCTCGCTCTCGCGCACGGCAGGATCGAACGGGTCGTGTGTCCACAATTCGAGCGGATCGACCGGCTGAACGTCATAGTGGCCATAAAAAAGCACATGTGGGGCTTCGGCCGGGCCGTCATGGTGAGCTACGACCATCGGATGTCCTTTGGTGTCGCGTATGCTGGCTTTGAAGCCGATCGAATTGAGATCATTGACCAGCCATTCCGCAGCCTCGCGGCAATCCGCTTTATAAGCCGGATCAGTGGAAATCGACTTAATCCGCAAAAGGCCGAACAGGCGCGAGATTGCGGCGTCGCATTCGGTGTCGATGTGATCGAGGACGGATGGTAGTGCAGTCACGAATGATCTCCTAGGGTCAGGTTTCATCTCGGGTACGTCGGTGAGTTCAGCTTGCTCTTGCGGGAATTCAACTAGCCGTTCTCGATTGGCCTACGCGCAGGCATCGATACCCTGCCGATCCACGAGCAGCGTGATGACCTGTCAGACAGATTACAGGTGCCCGGATCCAGCAACCTTTCCGGCAACCGGCATTCAAGGCATCGCCCGGACGCTGCACAACAGTTACCACCTGGCAGACGCGGCGAAAAATGTTGCTGGGCGGAATATGCGATCCCCTCGGCGCCATCAATCGTTCCGCCCATCAGTCACACCACCGACCGACATACGATAGCTTCCCGTTTCACGGCAATTTAGCGTTTCCAGCCCGGATCGAGCGCTCGACACGATTTCGACGGCACAAAGGGGATAGTGCCCGCAAAGTCGCGGGCACGACACTCGTACAAACGCTGTTGCAGTACCTCCCTAGAGTGGTCGCAGCGTTATTTGCGAAAAACCGGCGCCCACTTCCGCACGCTGCTCTAGAGATCGCATCCCAGAAATCTGTTGAACACATTTCGCGTAATACGGTCGGTGTAAAAATCGCGCTCGATCAGTCCGTTTACCCATTCACAGGTTCCAGCACAGAATACCTCGCCTGCACCTCTTTCGAATGAGACCATCATGCCGCTACCGCGAGAGTACCGTTCGACGGTTTCAGGACGTTCATCGCCCCCAAGCACCAAGGCGGCAAAACGAGCATCCGAGTCCTCCAAGGCCCGATAGTAAGAATGTTCGGGAAGCCCGTATTCGCCAGTGGTTGCCCAGTTCATTGCGATGATCTGGAGGCCCTCAGGGGCACCATCCGTGCCCAAAGGTATAGGCAGGCCTTCTTTAAACTCATATTCTAAGCCGTCGACTTCGAACGCAAAGATACTCGCCTCATCTCCAAACGTATCAGCATATCCAAGACCGGTTCCCTCCAAAGACCAGTGCTTGTGCCTGAAGACGTTGAACCCACGCGTCGACCGCGGAGCAGCGTGATAAACGCCAGCATACATGCCCCTGAGTGCATTCACGCCAAAAGTCTGGGCGCCGGGATATCCGATCAACGGATCTTCCCATGCACCACTCATAAGTTTGGGATTCTCGTGACGAATGGGATCGAGATCTCTGGCCGTATATTTATAGCATGTCTGGGTTGAGCCTTGCTCGCCGAGCCTTGTTTGCCATAAAAAATTACCTGCGAAACGCGCGACCTTCCCGCCGCGATCTACGAACGCATCCACGGTTCGCCGCATCGGCATTGACCAGTATTCATCATGGCCGATGAAGGCCATACATGAATATCCGTCCACGCAGTCCGGGTGCAGATCCAAGTCGTCTTGAGCAATTACATGTACATCATATCCCGCCCGCTCGGCCCAAAGCAGGAACGGGCGTTCATAGGACGCCCAGCCAGTTGAGGCATAATATCGGGCATAGCCATTTGCAAAGGCCCAATCCTTGGAGTCGTACTCAGGAGGCATTGGCTGTCGCGCCCGCGTCTTGCGCACCTGGCGCGGCGCACTCGGCGGCAGCCAGACCTGACCCCTTGCCCACGGCCGCTGGGCGGAAAGCACAGGGCAGGCACCCCCATGGGGATAATCGGTGTTGAGGCCGCGATAATGTGAAGCCCCTCCCCAGTCATTATAGGCGGACCACGTGCCAGTCGACGCCACTAGAAGAATCGTGTTGCCGCGGTTTTCCGCCCGATTTGCGCGAACGAAGAAAATGTGATGGCCGAGCGCTGGATGGTTGTCGTCCCCCTCAGGGTCGCGCATCTCAATGATATAGGCCCCCGGGGCGAGATCCTCCGGCAGATCAAGCGCTACTGTTTCTCGCCAACTACACCCTTTCATGTAAGCTTGGTCGGGAACTTCCTGAAATTCCACGCGCAGGCCCGACCAATGGTGTAAGGGTGTCGGTTTCAAGCCTTCCTGCCGGATGGCAATATCAAGTTTCGACACGGTCGCCGAAATAAATAACCTGACTGTCTCGCCGGGACGGTAACTCCGCTTGTCGCCGTAGCACCATGCGGAAGGCGCGCCATTTCGATCAGGGATTTCGACCCACGTACTTTTGGATGCCGCGCCAGTGCCGGAGATGGTTCGCGGGGGCCAAGAGCCGACATTGTGCCCGATTCCCGGTAGTTTCTCAGGGTCGCTCATCGTAAATCCTTCAGAATGAGTTATTCTTTATCCAAGATTGGCAATTTGCGATCACAAAGTCAATAAACAACTATTCCATTTCGAGTCCAGCTCCAAGTGGGAAACCCGCTCTGTCCGCAAGGCAAACCGCTATACCTTTGGAGCGGATAATTTTAGGTCCGATCCAGTTGATGGAGTCTAGCGCTTGGTGCCGGTGTTTGATGGCAGCGGTGATTTTGTTAGGAGCGGCGGTACAAAGGAAGGACTTGGGCGTAGGTTACGCTCTACAGGAGGCGGTTAATGGCGACCAGGATGTCAACGACTGAAATAGGCCGCGCTTGAATCAACACCCCATGACCACAGCCTTGGCTCAATGGGTCGCATCCGATTTTCCCGACGGTGAATGGGCAGTCCTTCAGCACGTGATGCGGCGTGACGATTGTCGCCGTGCGATGGTTTTGCGCTGCAAATCGAGCTTGATGTAATCTTATATGTTGCAAAATAGTATGCTGTACTGCTACATCTGATATCACATTATGGCGCTGACGAGGAGACGGAAATGCAATTCCCTGAAAAAGGTTTGGCCGAAGCGGATATCTGGCTCGAGATGGAGGCCGCCCGTAAAGGCGATGTGGACTGGCGCGGAGGGAGATTGCCGGGGTTCTATGTTCATTTCGCCAACGACGATGTGGACCGGATTGGCAAAATGGCGCTGGAAAAATTCCATGCCACCAACGCACTCGGTTTGGGCGCATTTCCGTCCATAAGGAAATTCGAAAGCGAAGTCGTAGACTGGGCTCTGTCATTGTTTCACGCGAACGGGGGGGCGGGCAGTATCACGTCCGGGGGTACGGAAAGCATTTTCATCGCAATGAAGACTGCTCGTGAATGGGCGAAGGCCAATCGACCCGAAGTTACCAAGCCCAAAATGGTAATTTCGAAAAGCGCGCATCCGGCGTTCGACAAGGCCGCAAAGTATCTGGGTCTGGAGGTTGTCAGAATAGAGCCGAGAACGGATTTTAAGACCGACATAGATGCCCTAGTTGCCGCAATCGATGAACAGACCATCATCATGGTGGGGTCCGCTCCACAGTTTACGGTAGGCGTTTTCGATCAGATCGATGAGCTTGCTGAGATCGCGGCGTCGAGGAATATTTGGTTTCATACAGACGCCTGTGTAGGAGGATTTTTGGCGCCTTTTGCGGAACAGAATGGTTTTCCAATTCCTCCGTGGGATTTTAGGGTCAAAGGCGTGAAGTCAATTTCGGCAGACCTGCACAAGTACGGATTTACTCCAAAAGGTGCATCCATCGTCGCGTTTTCAGATGCCGAGGATAGCAAATACCAAGTGTTCGATTTCGATAATTGGTCGCGGGGCCGATACCTTACACATACATTTGCAGGAACTCGTACGGGCGCTAACATTGCGGCGTCGTGGGCAGTGATGCGTTTTCTTGGTAACGAGGGCTACAGGAAGATCGCCGAACAGATCTGGCAGGTGCGGGACAAGTTGATAAAGCTCATTCCAGAGATCGATGGGCTTTTCATTTATGGGAAGCCCGAACTGACCGTCATGAGCTACGGTTCAAAAACACTAGACGTATCTGACATCGCGGCAGGTCTGTCTTCCAAAGGCTGGTACACCGTTGCGCCATCCCCCAATCCGCCGGCGATTAATCTCGGTATTCTCAGTCTTGCATTCGGCGAAGTGGTCGACACTTACCTCGCGGATCTCGCTGAGGTCGTTGATGAGCTAAAGTCGGGAGACCGATCCTATGACCGTTCGGCGATCGGGTCTTACGGCACCCAGTAAGATCTTTGTGCGCCATCGACGTCCCGTGTCTCTAATGCGGGACCTTGCTCATCTGGCTGAGTCTTTCAGCAAAGCAGCGGCGGAAATAACGTGAGCTATATGGCTAGCCGCTAGCGTGGTCGTAACCGTGCGTTTGACCCCGACGGAGACTTTGCCGGTTGGGCTCAGGTCTTGTGGAAGGCGGCCGCGGCGATGGAAATGACAATGCGTTCCAAGTCGTCATTGACAAGGCCGAAACCGTGTCTCCAATGACATCGACCTTTTCCGCATAGAGTTCAATCCCCGTCACCTATGGCCTGGGTACCGGTTGAGCACGTTGCGCGTAACACGTTCGACCATAGTGTCCTGCCTGAGAAGGCCAGCCACCCGTTCACACGTCCCGGCGTGAAACACCTCACCTTGGCCGCGCTTGAAATTCACGATCATTCCGCTACCACGATTGATCCAGTCGAACGCCCAAAGCCCATTGGAAGAGCATCAGCAGATTTCTGAGAATTGACTTCGCGGGCGGGTCTTATGGTGCATCCATCACGCCTCCGGAATCGGCGCCACGAGCAAATCTATCAGGGACAATAGACTGCTGTTGATGCGTTGACCGGGCGCCCACCTTCGTTTCCACCAGTCGACGTCCGGAAAGCGCTGTACTGCATGTTTTAATGGGTCTGCCCATACAAGGCATCAGGCTCATGCTTGTCGCGGAAAGATGGCGCGTTCGAAGCGCTACATTTCGGCTAGGCTTATGCTAGCCGTAATGGGCCAACCTCGCTTGAACCGGCATAGGCTAAGTTGTCCGGTCGGGCCAGCTAACCCGAAGGTTCGGGGCGCTCCCACGATTGTTAACCACATCGCTCGGAGGCGCAAATAGGATTTACATCCGCTATGGTCGCCTCAGCACCGGTAACAAGGCACCTGCATCGTTGCAGCATACGCCTCTGTTTCGGCGGTTTGGTATTGTAGCAGATGCTGCAAAACTCAGAGCCTCGAAGACTGCTCTACGTTGACAGAATATGTGAGTCTCCTGGCCGAGATATCACCCCCGCATCGGTCTCAACATGTTGGCCGCTTCAATGATGTCCGCAATGTACGACAGAGACTGATCGATATCTTGCCTGACCTCCTCCGCAACCACGGCAGCATCCCGGTTTTCAACCCCCACTGCGATCCTCTCCCTCCAGTCTCCGCGGCCAGCTGATATAGAAGAAACATAGTGGGGAAATAAGAGGTTCAGGTACGGCCCAGATTTGAGCCAAAGGGAATTGATGATTTTGAGGAGGGTAGGCATTCTGCATTCGTCATAAAGCTCGAACTGAAATTTGTATACAAGGACCAGGTCGGCGCGCCGGTCCCCATCGGCTCGCGCCTTCTTCAGTTTGGCGGATATCGCACGTAGTCTGTCAGCAAGCTCGGGTGCGCCTCTTTGCACGGCCTGTTCGGCTGCGAAGCATTCGATGTGCAACCGAATATCGCGCAGTTCGCAGATTTGTTCACGCGTCAGCAGCGGAATCAGGGCTGACCGGTTGGCTTCACCATGCAGAACGCCCTCGGATATAAGACGGTACAGCGCCTCGCGAACCGGCGTGGGGCTCACCTCGAAATCCTTAGCCAGGTTCCTGATCGTGATCTTTTCGCTTGGGGCGAACTGGCCGCTCCGGATCAGTTCGCCGAGCCGCTCATAGACCTGGTCTCGCATCACATCTGAGGTTGCCGATTTCAAGGAATCCCGTCCTTTTGATTCGTCCATGCTGCAATCACCTCTACACATTGCGTCGCAAATAGGAAAGATTTGAGATCCTCCCCTACAATTTCATGCACCAATAGCTGAATGTTGACATCACACAAAGCGATCATTCGGTTCGGACTGCAGGAGACCTGTTGTGTTCCCGGTAAATGCAGGAAGATCAGGGTTCATCGGCACGTTCGAGACAACGCGAAAACGGTCAGCAACCTGAGTGGTTATATTGCGAACATCGATGTTGAAGCTCTGTTGCGTAGCGCAAAAGAGCGTTGCAGAGTGGCTAAACCGATCTCCTTGATCGAAAAGGATAGGCATCGTGCCGGGAAGTCTCGGAAACTATAATGCCCTTGGGCAGAGCCGCGCACCCGGATCGTGGTGATTGCGGCCAGCTATCACGTTGACACGATCGGCACCATGTCGACCAGCGAGCAGGGCGTGTTCAGCCTCGCTCATGAATAGTTTCTGCTTAATGTCGACCGGGGTTCTTTTCCATGTCGCCAGGCAGGAGCAGCAGACGCTGGACACTTTCGCGTCCTTCTGCTGCCTCCGGTCGTGTGGCGGCCATCGTTCTCGGCGCCGGTGGCATGAGGACTTATGAAGCGCGGGCTCTTGCCCTACTGAGGGAAATCGCTCGCTACCACTCGGCAATGTCATCTGACTGACGCCGCCCTATTGTGCGACGTTAGCGCAAAACTGAATGATTTGCGGCTGACAGATGCCACGGCGATCATGGGTCGATTACAATCGACGCGGACTTCTGCCGCGAGGCCGGGACCAAGCCGTCGGACCATGCCGAGATGTGGAACACGAAGTCAGCCTTTAACCCCTACGCCCTTTTCATAGGCTCTTCCACGATTTCTAACGTGAATTGAAACCCTCAACTACTTCGAAAGGATTTAACAAGTGAGACTGAGTCAGTTTTTCCCTCTGACCCGTGAACCCAGGACATTCCGAATCGAAAAACTGGAGTGGATCCGCAGCACACCCGGCAGCTTCGACAGAACCTCCTTGTGAATGCGCTCGAACTCGCCGGCATTGGCGACGTCCACGCGCAGCATGTAATCGGAACCACCGGTCATCAGGTAGCACTCCCTTATCTCGGGATATTTCCGGACTGCAGCCTCGAACCGGTCAAGATAGTCCTCCGTCTGCCGCTCCAGCGTGATGTTGATGATCACCGCGATCGTCGCTTCCACGTTGACGGTGTCGACCAGCGCCGTATAGCCCCGGATCACTCCCGCCTTTTCCATGATCTTGATGCGCCTAAGGCAGGCGGACGGCGACAGTCCCACTTCGGTTGCCAGCTTCGCATTGCTCATGCGGGCATCGACGCGCAGCAGCCTCAGAATGTTTCGGTCGATGGCATCTAAGCCTGTCATGGCATAATTCTCCACAGATGTCGCATGTTGTACGACAGTTTAGTTATTATTGATTGATTCAATCACTGTTTCGCAGACGATTTCGTTGATTATTGCATATCTTTCGCCGGTCCAGCGAGGTGGAAGATGAACAGCACGATTTTGGCAACCCACGCCAACAACGGCGTTGCAGCTGCGGGGGCAACGGGACAGTGATCGGCCCAACGAAGATCGGCGGCCTCTATCTCAACACCGGCCACGGCACGCTTGGCTGGACGATGAGCACCGGCTCGGCCCGGGCGATCAGCGATCTCGTCGGCGGTCGCAAGCCGGAGATCGACGCCACTGAGCTGCCGGTCGCCCGCTACGCCTGACACCATCTCGACAGTTTCAACCAAGGAGGACCTGAATTGATCACCGCTATTTCCACTGCCGATGCACCGGCCGCTGTCGGCCCCTACTCCCAGGCCATCAAGGTCGGCAATCTCCTGTTCGTCTCCGGACAATTGCCGATCGATCCCGCAACCGGCGAATTCAACTCCGCCAATGCCGTCGAGCAGGCCGAGCAGTGCCTCAAGAATATGGCCGCCATCGCAAGAGAAGCCGGCACCGAGCTGTCAAAGACGGTGAAGACCACGGTGCTCTTGACCGACCTTGGCGATTTCGCGGAGGTCAACCGCGTCTATGCCGGCTTCTTCACGACGCCATATCCCGCCCGCGCCTGTTACGAGGTCAAGGCCCTGCCGAAGGGCGCCAAGGTCGAGATCGAAGCGGTCATCGCTGTCGGCTGATCGGCCGGGCAGTCAGCTATTCATGTTCACTGACCGGAGCGATCGGAAAGGATCGCTCCGGTGCTGCCGTTTTGAGAACGACTGGCTATAGATTGCGGCACGTTTCAAACCACGAGGAGGATCACCGTTGACGCTTTCGCAGTCGCTGACCAGGCATCTCAACAGGCCCGAACTGTTTGCCGACCTGGCATTCGTCGCTGACCTGACCCCAAAAGAAGGCGCCAGGCGCTTCCCGGTTTTCAATCCCTCGACCGGCGAGCTACTGGCAGAGTTGCCGGACATGGGGGCGGCGGATGTCGCTGTGGCCATCGATCGGGCTGACGCCGCGAGAGAGCGCTGGGCGGGCCTCACGGCTCGCGAGCGCTCCGATGCTTTGTGGCGATGGCATCAGCTGATCCTCGACCACAGCGACGATCTCGCCGCCATTCTCACGGCCGAGATGGGCAAGCCGCTTACCGAGGCGAAATCCGAAATCGCCCATGCCGCGGACTATCTGCAATGGTATGCCGAGGAAGCCAATCGCATCTATGGCGAGACGATCCCGGCGCCGTCCAACGATCGCCGCATGCTGGTGATCAAGCAGCCGATCGGCGTGGTCGGTGCGATCACGCCGTGGAATTTTCCCGCGTCGATGGTTGCCCGCAAGATCTCGCCGACGCTTGCCGCCGGCTGTACCGTTGTTCTCAAACCCGCCGAGCAAACGCCGCTCGTCGCCGGCGCCATGTTCGCCCTTGCCCGGCTGGCAGGTTTTCCCGACGGCGTGCTCAACCTGATCTATGCCTCGGAAGGTGACGCGGTCGGCCGCGAACTCTGCAGCAATCCCAAGGTCCGCAAGATCAGCTTCACCGGTTCGACGGAGGTCGGCCGGCTGCTGATGCGGCAATGTTCGGACCAGATCAAGAAGGTCAGCTTCGAACTCGGTGGCAACGCGCCCTTCATCGTCTTCGATGACGCGGATGTCGATGCGGCCGTCGACGGCGCGATCCAGGCAAAATTTCGCAATGCCGGCCAGTCCTGTGTGTCGGCCAACCGGCTTTATGTCCATTCCAGTGTGCACGACGAGTTTGCCGATAAGTTCGCCGAGAAGGTGCGGGCCTTGCGCGTCGGCGACGGCTTTGACGCCGACGTCGCGATCGGGCCGCTGATCGATGCGAGGGCTCTTGCGAAGATCGAAGCCCATGTTGGCGACGCCGTGCAGAAGGGTGGGACCATCCGTTGCGGCGGCAACCGGATCGGTCAATCCGGGACATTCTTCGAGCCGACGGTGATCACCGAGGTGACAGCGACCATGCGGATCGCCCGGGAAGAGACGTTCGGGCCGCTGGCGCCGATCATTCGCTTCGACGATCCCGACGAGGTGGTCCGCGCGGCGAACGACACGATCTACGGCCTTGCGGCCTATTTCTACGCCTCCAATCTCAAGCGTGTCTGGCGCGTCGCCGAGGCCCTCGAATATGGCATGGTCGGCATCAATACCGGACGCATGTCATCCGAGGCCGCACCCTTCGGCGGCGTGAAGCAGTCGGGCATCGGCCGCGAGGGATCTCGGCACGGCCTCGAGGACTATCTCGAGATGAAGTACCTCTGCATGGGCGGGCTTTAGTCTGCGGGCCCCGAGCCACCGCCGCTAAACGAACAGGGCGCTCGACCCTTTCGGGGAGCGCCCTGTTCAACCCGGACGACTGCGCGCGGCCGATGGTCGGCTCGCGACAAGCGGTCATCTAAGACGGGCGGTCGGCAATTGATGTGAACGCACGGCGCCCTTTACAAGGGGCGCTCGGTTTCGCCGGAGCCGCGGCTAAGTCGCCGAAAGATCTTGCGCTTCATCTACCCTCTCGAGCTCAAAGAAATAGATCCGCTCATCCTTCGTGATGGTCATCGCCCCCATCAGCCGGTCATGATCGAGCCTGCGGAAATGATCGGTGATCGGCAGCGCGTCATAGATCATCGCCGCGCTCGAAACGCCGCGAAACGGAAGGGTTCGCAAGGATGCCACCGGTCCCTTCGCGCGCAGCCCGCCCACAAGGTACGAGAACAGATTGCCCGCGGCCCGGGTTCGACCGAGCCTATGGAACCGCAGCGCCATCCCGAGCGGAATCCAGGCCGGGTCGACGGGGATCAGGCGCTGGCCGCCGGCGCGGAACAACAGCGCGTCGGCGCGCAGGTCGGCGGTGAACCGCTTTCCAAACCAGCCGAGGTTTTCGAGCACCCCGTCGAAGGGATGGCCGGAGGGAACTGACTTGCCCGTCCAAAGCCCGATCATCTCCTTCGGGTCGACGGGTTCGAGGGCGTCAAAGACTTCCGTTGCGGTTCGCGGCCGTGTCTCGCGCAATCGTCCTCTCCATCTTTGCCTTGCCCCCTCGAAGAAAGGTCATCGCCGGCGTGGCCGTGCCTGCATGTTCTCGCACGGGCCGGCACACCCCGTTCGGGCTCTACGTCATCTCCGGCCCATCGCACCATCAACACGAAACACCTTCTGCGAAACCATGCATCAGCCCCTCCGTGGGACGCCACTCGGCAAGTCTTGCAGGTGTCGGTCAGATCCTGTCGATGCGCAATCCAGCCACCACCTGTTGACTCACCGCTTCAACCGATTGAAAAGAAGTCGCCAACCGAGAGCTTATCATGGCGGACGAAGAAAACCTCGAACAGCCACAGCCTTTGACCGTGACCGACACCGATGCAACTGCACCTGCTCCCAAGAAGGGGACATCCCCGGCGAACGGGAAAAGCGGGACTCTCCGAACGAAGGCGAAGAAGGCGGAGCCCGCTTCCGGCAAAGCAAAATCACGGCGCTATTCCGATACCGAACGGGCCGAAAAGCTCGCGCAAATCGAGACACGTGCGTCTGAAGGCGAGACCCTGAAGGCGGCAATCAAGGAAGCGGGTATTTCCGAGCAGACCTTCTATCAGTGGAAACGTGCCGCCGGAGCGGCGGAGGAGCCGAGAGCCAAAGCCGAAGCCAGCGTTGACACGCTGGCGGACCTGGTCGCACTCGAGGAAGAAAACATGCGGCTGCGCGTTCAGCTCGCGGAAAAGCTTCGCGCCGAAAACGCCGAACTTCGCAAGCGGCTTGGCCTGGATTGAACAGCTGGGCCATGGCGCCCGCGTTGCATACACGCGCACTCTCGTTTATCTCTCCGACCGATCCCGCTTTGTCGGGGACCAACTTCCTTTTCTGCGGATATATGTTTGCATGAAAGCACGACGAAACTTCGTGGTCGAATTCAAATCGAACCGGCGTCAGGCAACAGGGGGAAGCACCTCCATCTGGGGTGACGCCGATCTCAAGGCCATCGCTCGCGCGGTGGAATCCGATCTGCCGAACGCCGGCGGGGAAACCGACGCGGAGCGCGCAGTGGAACGGCCACCGCTGGTCCCGATCCCGCCAGCGGCCAGGATCCTTGAGACGATCGACAAGCCGGTCGATCAACCGGCTGCGGCGCTTTCCGGCGACCCAGCGACGGTTCTAATGCCGACACCGCCGGCCGACGCGGCAGAGCCACCGGCGGATACGGATGACGCACCGGTGGTGCCGGTACCAGTGTCCGCACAAGGGGAGACAGATCACGCTGTCCCCGTCGGGCGCCGCGCGGCTTCGAAAGTCGCAAGGCCCGTGAGGAAGACGAAGGCGAAGTCCGACCCAGCCGCGCAAACAGGGAAAGCCAAGCCCGATGACCTGGAAGCGCTGGAGACAGAAAACCGCCGCCTGAAGGCCTTGTGGCGGTCTCGCCTTCAAGCGGAGAATGCTCAGCTAAGAGAGATGCTGGCGCGCCTGCCGTCGACATAGTCCAAAGGGTGCGTTTTTCCGCTGAGACGGCGGCATGCATGGCGGCAGCAACAATCCCGCGGGAGAGATCGACGGCTCCGTTTCGATCGCAGCGCACGACATCGCAAGACCGCTTCAAGCGACACGTAGACAAGCGCGTTCACCGGCTCTTTACGAGTTGCATGCGATCAAGGATATGCGCGACAAGTATTGCGTTCGCGCTGATCCGATCTTGCGCTCGCTTTGACCTCGCCGAGAGCAGCAAGAGCCGCTGCGCTTGGCCCGATCCCTTCAGAACCGCGGTCGTGTTTGCGGATAAAGCCATGGCGACACGGAGCGACCGTGACGGTCGGCACGTTCAACCACGATCTCCGCCGACAACCGATCGTCGATATCAGCGACAGCCGCGTCCTGCCGGTCAAGCAGCATCCCGCGCCGGTCGACGTCGTGCTCCCAAAGCAAGGCTTCCATGCACTCAAACACCGCCGCGCGTTCCGCCATGACCTTCGGATGCATATGGAGCCAGCGCAGGAACAGAGTGGCTCCCTCCGTTTTTCGCCACAGGTCGGCGCACTGCGCGGCATAGTCCCGCGCAACCTCTGGCTCCGCGAGGTTTGACTGGTGCCAGATCGCAAGCGGCATCGGATCCGGGTTTCCGCTCAATATTTCGGCAACATAGCCGTTTGCCACCAAGCCGCGACGGAGGCTGGTGGCGGCGGCAATCAGATCGCTTGCCTGGAAGTGGAGAAGTCCCATTTCGTAGTGATAGGGCGGGTAATGATCGGCCTCCTTCTTGAAGATGCGGGACGCCTTCGCCGTTTGGCCGGCGCGCAGATATTCCGAGCCGATCAGGAAGCGGATGCCCTGGTTGTCGTTCGGATTCCATGACAGCATCTTCTCCATCAGTGTCAGCGCCTCCTTGCGCTGGCCAAGATGAAGGTGACAAAGCATGGCACCATGGGCGGCCCGCAGGAACGGCCGGTTCTCTAGAAAGCCCCATTCGATCGTGCCTGCAAAGCCACCGGGGATGGCGTCCTCGCCCAATTGCAGGCCGCGCAGGCAGGCTTCCAACGCAGCCGTCGGCTTGCCCTGCTCCAGGAGAGCGTATCCGAGATGGGCATGGCCATCGATGAAATGCGGATGGCGTTCGACGATGGCGCGTAAGGCCGCAAGATACTTGGCCTGAGAGAGATTTCCCCTCTCGCGACGATCAAGCGCCGCATCCAGTTCGTCGACAATCGCGCCATATGCGTAGCCGTGACGGAAGATGCCCTCATCGCCCGCGATCTCGAATGTAACGAGCCCGTCCATTTGCGTGCCTTTCCTTTGCAACAATTTCCAGCGACTGCGTGCATAAGCCGTAGCGCGAGATGGACAGCGAGCCAAGATTGGCAGCGATGATAAGCTGAAGGGAATTCGGCGAGTGAGGAGGAACCGGAACCGCCTTGTCTTCACCGCCATTGAATTCGGCCACTACGTGAGGCGAATCGTTTGCCCATGTTCATCTCGGGTCGTGCGTTCGGGCGACAAGCCCGCACAATGGGCTTGCTCTGGCCTGACAACTCTGCGGTGGTGCGGCCGCCACCCGGGTGGCTGAACCGTCATCGGAGACGGTGCACTGACCCTTCGGTTCAGATCGGACTGAACTCGACGAACTCGCATTGCAGATGGTCCGATCTGGTCTTCTTCCAGTCGTAGACATATTCATCCTGATCAATTGCCGAGCAACTAAACCCAGGCAGCACCGTGCCCGAGGGATTTGTGGCGGCTTTCCGGGCAATGTACTGCCAGAACAGACCGGAGGTATCGGACTTATCCTTTGTCAATCAGCACCGACATTCCATGCTTAAACACACTTGCCAGCAACACCTACATTAGCCTCGATTTGAAACGGAGTCGGATTCCGTGGTGCCTTCCAACGGCTCTCGCGGGCTTTCATGACCGGAGGTCTTTTCAGACCGGCGGTGTTGCTCGGCTGGATTTCGAGGGTTTGTTTCCCTCGACGCCCCAGGACGATCGCCTAGCCGACGGTGCGTCGAGGCTTGCCGAAGACGGCGGTTCGACGGGAGGCTGATGCCCGGCGGAACATGCTTCGGTAGTCTTCGTGGTGATCGACATCGAAGGGTTCAAGGTTTGACCCGGTTGTCAGTATGAAGGCGCGACCGCTCCGCGATATTCAAGATTCTTCTGATTGCGCACCCAGCATGTCTATTTGCCGGGCGGTGTCGATGTTCATGACCTGGAAGGTAAGGGTATTGGCCATGCCTTCGAAGTGCTTCGACAACGACATCAGCCACTCGACGGTGATGATAGACGTAAGCTTTCCATCAAGGTCGTAGCCGTTGCGGTGAACGCAATCGTGACGCGCTGTCACCGCGGCCCCAAGAATGTCGCGCACTTCCTTGGAGGGAGGCAGTATAGGCATGTTCAATGCTTTCCCGCAGATCGAGTCGACGACTGGAAGGTTGTGAAACGATACTCGTTGAAGTGCACCTCTGACTTCGTCACGGACCAAGTTCGGCTTCTCTGCGACAGTCAACAACGACACTGTCTGCTTGTTGAGCGCCGGAAGCGCGGCAATGATTGATCTCTGAACTGCGGTGTCACGAATGGTCAGGCCTACTATCTCGTCAGAGAGGTAGGCTTCGAAGATCGAGAAGAGCTGCACGAAAAGCATGCGATTCACGCTGGCAGAACCGGATGTCTGATCTCCTATCTTGCCGAGCAGTGACCACCAGTCCCTCAGAGCCTCTTGAAAAATGTCGTGCGGCTGAGGTTCTGGTTCCGGCAGATCATCCCAGTACGGCTCGTCGTCGGACATGTCCAACGGGTGAAGCGTGACATCTTCATCCGGGTTCCCCCCTATCGTCATGCGATAAGTTTCGTGACCGGGCGTTATCTCGACGCGCCAGGTGCTGTCGCACCGTATGCACTCGACGGTCTCGACCTCAAAATTGTCGGGATCCTCGTCCTCGGTTTCATGCAAAAGATCCGGAGGTCTAACCCATGATGCGCATGGATAGCCGCACTTTGGGCATGCGAACGTCAGCTCGTGGTCGGGCCTTGTCTCCAGCCACTGCTCTTTTACGCTTCCCATGCTGGTAGACCCTCCCAATTTCCTCGCGAGTTCCGGATCAGGACACCAGATGCTCTTCCCAGAAATCGAGATCGTCGATGTCCATGGATTTTCCGTCCGCCTCGCATTCCTTCACGAACTCTTCGGCCTCGTCGCTCTGCAAGAAATGATCAAGGGCCTTCACAGCGGCTGCGACTTTCTTGAGCTTGTTGCCACCCCAGAGCAGATCGTGTGGGATATCCGGATCCATCAACTTGTACTGGATTGCGGCATCGACGTCGTCCCGTTGGTTCTGGTCCCGGGGATCGATTCGCGCAGCCTTGTTATAGAGATCCATGAGGATGTTGCTCCGATAGAAGTAGATAGAAATCTTCGGGCGAGCGGCAGAAATGGCGCCGAGGAGCTCATCGAACCGAGTCTCAGCCTCGAATCCAGATTTTTTCTGCATAATGGCCTTTACTGCCACCGGATCCTTGGCCGCTTTCAGATCCTCGATTGTTTCGCTTGCATCCTGGTACTCTTCTTCCAGATTGTCGAATTGCTTCTGCAGTTCCTCAAGTTCCTTTTTGAGGGCGTCATGTTCGGCCGCAGTGACACTGGTGGGCTTGGCGATGCTTTTCAGGAGCCTGCGGAGATCGGTGCGCCAGGACGTCTTCTTTCTGTCCCAGTCGTGCTCGGTCCGCTTTTCAAGCTTGATCCCGGTCGCCGTTATTTTCTTCTTGAGATCGATGAGCTTGGAGTGATCGTCGATCTTCCACCCTTGCTTAAGCCCAAGAGTGGCTGAGACGGCATCGAATTGGACAGGAGGGACAACAATCGGGATCGCGTCATGCGCGATCGCCCAGGTCGCTCCGAGTTCCATCAGGCAGAACCAGCTCTCCATGTAGCGAGGTGTCATCAACAGGATGACTATTTTGGGGTGTTGGATTTCGTTCTTCATATATTCGTTGAAGTCGACCCCAAGCGGAATACCGTGTCCGTCCACACTCGAGCAGAAGATTGCCGCCGACGGAACCCCGATCGCCTCCTTCAAGAACGCGACGAACTTATCCGCCAGCGCTTTGTCGGCGACGGCGTGACTGATGAATATGTCGGCCATGCAATGCTCCCGATGTTCTGGGGCCATCTACCCATCGTCGCATTGATTCGACAAGCAAGTCAGAAGGTTGGGGTCGTTTTCTCAAACATTTGGGTTCCGCCCCCCTAGATTTCACGGTTTCCTCCTCGAAAATCGAGCTCGGCCTTATGTCAATGGGATTGTCCGTCCTCGCAACCGCAACCGCCACCGACGATGACCCATGACGGCCCTAGGAGACGCATCCATGGAAAACATGCACGGACGATAATCGCATTGCTTTCGATCGCTCACCTGCACAAAGAGATCGCCCCGGAGACATCTGACGCGCGTCGAAATCTTGTATCGTGGGGCCTTCCAAACCGCCCCGGTATCGCCCAGGATTCGGACGAATCGATTCAAGAGTCCGAAATGGCGCGCAGCAGCATCCTCAATAAAACTACATCCGGCACGAAGAAATCCGGTTCAATGCCAAGGAAGAAAAAGTCCGCCCGTGAGGCATGATGTTCGTTTCCGGTCTCGACGATCTCGCAATGGTGGGTCAGGCGATCGAGAAGCGCCGTCGTCATCTTGGGTGTTGCGGAGACAGGATATTATGCCGAGCTTTCGATGCTGGATTACCGGAAATCTCGGGCTTTAGGGAATGGGCTCGGCATAGTGTCGGGCTCGGGATGAATTCCTTTATGCCGAATTCGGCATAACCGAACATAGATCTCGCGAGCCTGCACGACCGGCTTCGGCTTGTCGCGCGGATCCGGCCCGCCGCCTCTGGAAAACTCGTCGCCACGCCCCGCTGAGAGCTTGAAGTCGGTGTCGAGATCGGCCAGACCGGAAAGATCGCCGGAGATGTCAAACAGTTGTTGGGCGACCAGATGCACCACCGCCCCTTCGCGCTGGATCCGTCCGTTGATCGCCATCATGCTCGACCCCAGCACGACACGCCGGCGCTTCTCGAAGAGTTTTGGCCAGACGACGATGTTGGCCGGACCGGTTTCGTCTTCGATGGTGATGAACATGACGCCCTTGGCCGAACCGGGCTTCTGGCGCACGAGCACAAGACCGGCCGTCATCAGCCAGCGGCCGTCTCGCGCCGACATCGCGTCCTCGCAGGTCACGATGCTGCGCGCGGCAAGGTCCTTGCGCAGAAAGCTGATCGGGTGCTCGCGAAGCGTCAAGCCCGTATGGCTGTAGTCGTGAACCACATTGTGGCCCTCGGTCATCTGGCGAAGGCCCACCTCCGGCTCCTGCTGCTCGACAATGGTTTTCATCTCGCGATCGGCGGCGGCGGCAAAGAGCGGGAGCGGTTCGTCATGAAGTGCCTTGATTGCCCAGAGCGCATCGCGGCGCTCAAGCCCGAGGGCCGGCAGAAAGGCGTCGGCTTCGGCGAGTTGGACCAGTGCCTCTGACGGCACGCTCGACCGCCGCCACATGTCGTCGACGGACTCGAAATCGCAGAGCCCTCGCGCGAGCACGATCTTCGCTGCATCAACTGCGGCCATTCCCCTCACCTGCCGCATGCCGAGGCGAACGGCATGACGATCGGTCTCGCCGATCCGCTCGGGCGTGCAATCCCATCGAGAGCGCGGTTGATGCAGACCGGCCGGTCCGCGACCCTATGTTTGCGGGCGTCACCGACGATCTGGGCCACCGCATAAAATCCCATCGGCTGGCTGTTGATCAGCGCAGCGCAAAAGGCATTGGGATAGTGGCATTTGACGAAGTTGGACGCGTAGGCGATCAGGGCAAAGGAGGCAGCGTGGCTTTCCGGAAAACCGTAAGAGCCAAACCCTTCGAGCTGGCTAAAAGTCTTTTCGGCGAACTCGGGCGTGTAACCGTTTTTCACCATCCCGGAGACCATCTTGTCCTTGAAGCGTCTTGTAGATCCATTGGATGACTTCCTCGCGTCTTTCGTGCTCAAAATCGACGTCGATGTCGGGCGGTTCGTCACGCTCCTGGCTGACGAAGCGCTCGAACAGGAGGTCATTGGTCGAGGGATCGATGGAGGTAGTGCCGAGGATATAGCAGACGGCGGAGTTTGCGGCCGAGCCGCGCCCCTGGCAGAGAATGCCCTGGCTTCGCGCGAACCGCACGATCGAGAACACGGTCAGGAAATAGGGCGCATATTTCATCGTCCTGATCAGATCGAGCTCATGGCGAACCGTCTTCAGCACCTCCGGCGGCAACCCTTCCGGATACCGGTCGGGAACGCATTCCCAAACGTAGTGCTCAAGCGAGGCCTGGGCGTCCTTGATGCGGCCGGCATCGGTGCGCTTGCTGCGCTCTGCCGGGCCGAGAATGTCGCTCTCGTCGTCATGGAGGCTTCCGGCGGCTACGAGCGGACGGCCTTCCTGTTGTTGTGGGAGTTGGGGGTCGCCTGCGCCTTGGCCAATCCGCGCCAGGTGCGCCACTTTGCCGACGCCATGGGCTTTCTGGAAAAGACCGACCGCATCGATGCGGCGGTGATCGCCCATTATGCCGAGACCAGGCAGCTTGCTGCCCTGCCGCCGCCGAAAGCCGCGCAGCTGCGGCTGTCGGCGCTGATGACGCGGCTGTCCCAGGTCACCAGCGACCTGACTGTCCAGAGGCAGCGCAGAAGTGCTGTCCGCGGCGATCAACAGAGCGTGGCAAGCCTCGACGAGGTGATCGCGCTGCTGAAGCGCCAGAGCAGCACGCTCGCAGGCGAGATTGCCTCGATGATCGACGACGATCCGCTCTGGGCCTGCCTCAACCAGGCCTTTCGCTCGATCAAGGGCGTGGCCGACCGCACCGTTGCCCGGCTGATGGCCGAATTGCCCGAGATCGGCCGGATCTCCAACAAGGCGATCGCCAAGCTGGCAGGCCTTGCGCCGATTGCCAACGACAGCGGCAAACGCAGCGGTCCCCGGCCGGTGCGTGGCGGACGCCGTGGACCGCGTGGTATCCTGTTCCTTGTCGCCGCCATCGCAGCCAAACACGATCCGCATCTGGCTGCCTTCAAGCAAAGGTTGCAGAGCCAAGGCAAACCGAAAATGGTCGTCCGCATTGCACTCGCCCGAAAACTCCTGGTCATTCTCAATGCAAAAGCACGAGATGCGCGAAGAGAATTCGAATATGCAACTTGACACTCCAGATAGTCGCTCATCCGCGTTGAGCATGCCAAGCCAAAGAGCGAAATCGCAGGCTGGCGGGCTGCCACCTTCGGAACGTTTCCGCGATCATTTGTAGTATGGAGTTCCAAACCTCCTCCGACACCTGACTTGGGATATCATGTCTCCCAGACCAAAAGTTGAGGAACCGTTCCTCGCTCATGGAAACCGCTTCGGTCGTAGCGATAAAAATGCAGTTCCCCAGATCGGGATATTGGTTGAGGAGCGCCTCGTAGGTCCCCATCTGACCGACTAGTGGAGTCATGGCCCGTCGTACAGCCGGTGCCATGTCGCGTATCCTATTTTCGATCTCAAGTTGAAAGGGATCAGTCTCAGTATCTGCAAATAGGGTTGCAATTGTAAAGAACCCACGAGGCCGTAAAATTCGCATGCTTTCACGGAGCGCTTCGCTAGCGTTTGTCAAATGGAACGACGTGCTGTAACAAACCCAATCTAGCGAAGCATCGGCCAAGCCCGTGCATTCTCCCGATGCATTAACCCAAGATACCGCCGGATAAGTTGGACTGAGCCTCTGGCCCACAGCCATCATCTGACTATCGGGTTCGACTGCGTAGCCCGAAAGCCCCATTTCAGCTAAGTCATAGGCCATTAGGCCTGTACCGGCGCCGATATCCCCGAAGATCGGTCTCTCGGATAGATGTTTTACCTGGTCAAGAAGCACCTGAAGGACTCGCCGTGAATAGGGCGGGAACGACAGATAATACTCTGCTATTTCAGAAAAGCTTCCAAACGAACGGCTCTTAGCACCTCGCATCTTCATCTCCTCACTTGAGAAACTTCTTGGCGCAGCATCCGCACTGGCGGCTTTGCAACGCCTCGCAAGAAAGAAAATCAAGAACTGTGCCAAGTTAGCTGATCGAAGCTGAAGAAAAGAATCTTTGAGTGGTTCCAGTTGTTTACTCTGTGAGCCAAGTCAGTGGCTCCCAAACGAGCCTATGTAGCAACCATCACAACCGACAGAAGTTGTCGGCATTCGGACACCTCGAAACCAGAGGCTGGCCCATACGGGATCGTGTCTCAGGGAGTGGTTGTCTAATCGCATCCGGTTAGTCAAGGTGGCTTAGTCATTCGCACAAGGCGATCGGGTGAATTGACACGTGACATTTGTCGCAACTGCTGAATCTCTGTAAGCGCGTAGGCCACCCCACGTATCTTTCGGACTGCTGATCGGCGATTTTCTGAGCTCTTTCCCCGGCCGGAATATCGAAGGACTTTCGACGCGCTCGTCGAGCAACTGCCCGAGCGGCAGGCGTGCAAGATCACCGTCGAACTGCTGGCGCTGGCTCACGATCGGGGATGCGAACGTGAGTTGGCCGAAGCACTTTCCAGAGCCCTCGACGCCGGCAAACTTCCCGACCTAGCGGCCTTGAGAACGCTCTTCGGCCCGGATCCAGACAAGTTGCCGACCGTTCACGTGCAACTCGCATCGCTCAATGGCTACGAAGCCTTGATCGGGACAGCCTACGCGGGAGGAGGTCGCATGAAGAGCATCCACACAATCGACGAAGCCCGGCTTGGCATCATGCTCAACGAACTGAGGCTGCCCACGATCAAGACGCTCTGGCAGCAATTTGCCGAGCAGGCCGATCGTGAAGGATGGCCTGCCGCCCGCTTCCTCGCTGCCATCTCCGAGCATGAACTGGCCGAACGATCGCATCGCAGGATCGAAAGACACCTCGCCGAGGCCCATTTGCCACCCGGAAAGACGCTCGACAGCTTCATGCGGTAATGCCGCACGTACGGATCTGGCCGGGGGGCGATGGGCAACCGTCGTCCCTACCGGGACCCAAAATTCGCCTCACCACCAGTTTCTGTTCGCCGCTCTCAATCACGTGGTGTCCACCTCCGTTAAGTGGACACTCATGCCAACGCCCTCGATGCAAAAAGGTGCGACGAATTTCGCGGTTACGCTGGTTCTTCCTGTTCGCTCGGAAATGGTGCAATCGACCAACTGATTAAGTCGACGGCGCGCTCAAGTATCGCCGCGGTCTGATCAAGGCTGGCTGAAGCTGCGATGACATGTCCGATCGCGTCTAGGTAATCGCCGTTCCTAGCGATCGTCTTCTTGGGCTCAACATACAATTTGACCTCAGCGACACCTGGTACAGCAGCCGCCCGACTGCGGCCATCGATCCAATCTAGGGTGCCGTCGCGGTCAGGAATTAGATACCGTGTGGCCGCAATGTTTGCATGCCTTCTGCGCAAATTCCATTCCTCACCGATTACAAGCTTGATGTGCTCGGCGATGAGATCGACACCGTAAGCCAGTTGAACCCTTTGAGGATTGGTCCCACCCGAAAGACGTGGATTGACTTCAATGACAACTGGACCACGCTTCGTCCACCGGAACTCAATGCTCGTTGGGCCCCAACCAAGGCCGAGAGCTTGCAGACAACTTAGCGAAACATCGGCGATACGCTCATGCGCGGCGTCAGTTAGCGGTGCTGGATAGGTGCACTCACGAAAGATAAAGTGGGGGGGGGCGGCAAACTCAGCGGTACCAATCCCAATGACTTCATTTCCCATTATGTCAGCGCCATAAAATGGACCCTGTGCGAATTCTTCAACCAGTATCCTCGGCGAAGACCTCCGTATGTGCCCCCTGCTCAATAGATAAGTCGTGTGTTCGGCCAATTCATCGACATTGCGGCACAATCGGACACCGCTGCTGCCGGTACCCACGGCTGGCTTAACAACCACCGGCAGGCCGATCTCCGCAGCAAACCTTTCTACGTCCGTTGCATTCGTTGCCAAGCGATAATCTGGCATCGGTACTCCGGTCTCCGCGAGAAGCTGACGTTGAGCGAATTTGTCGCAACATCGTTCAATCGATGTGGGGTTCGGCCCCGGTAGATCGAAATGCCGGCAAAGCTTGCCGACTGTCGCATAGATCGACTCGTCGAGAGTCGTAAAGCCGGTAATGCCAGCGATGTCATACTTCCCACGCAGGTGGGAACATTCATCGACTATTGCATCGATATTCTCTGTATCGACTTGGATTGCCTCAGTCTCTTCCGCCGCAAGATAGTCGTACTCAGTTGGGTCAGTCGACATGGTAATTGGAGTAAGACCAAGTCGTCGTGCTTCTCTCAAATATATTCGACCAATACTTCGGTGTCCTTCAAGAATAATGAGCGCTCTTCTTGCCATTGGCTTTGACCCTCCATTGTGCGGTGTTCGGCGGTCTTGGATAAACAGATTTTCGGATTTTTATTTGGCCTTGTCCCAGATTTGGAGGTGAAGATACCATTGTTAGCGGTATCCGATCGTAAAGATCCTGTAAATTTAGTTTGAATGGTCTATTGTAACGTTTGGTTTGCCGGCGGGGGCGGGGCGGGCATCTCGATGAATTTCGGAGGTGCGCCAGTCCCTGTTGACAAATGACGGAAAGAACCTTGCGACCGTGAGGCACGAGGAAAGGGAGGTGGGTGGTCTTGTTGTATTGCAAGGCGATACGCCGATACTGCCTGAAGTGGCTGATATTGCTCCGGATCAGGAACCCGCGGGTCCAAAGCGCCGAACCCGTCTCATCATATTCCTCGGCATCGAGATCGGCGAGTTACCACATGGTGCCCGGCCGGGACCGGCATCCAGATGCTCGTTTCCGTGGAAGGCCATCGCTGAGCGAGCGAAGACAGCTTCGAGACTGCCAAGCACGAGCTCGGCCTCGACCACTTTGAAGGTCGATCATGGAACGGATTTCATCGTCATGCCCTGATGACGATAATTGCCTATCCTTTCCTCCAGCGTCATCGCTTACTCATCGCAAAGCGGGAAAAAAGGAGGCGCCAGTCACGAAACGTACTGTCCGTCATCGAATGATTTGAGATTACGGCTATTGAAGATTTCGGCTCGTTGTGCGGTTTGATTTAAGCGGCTTTGGCGTGGTGTTGCAAGCGGCGGTTTTTGATCGTATCGCGTTTGATCCTTTCGCGGTTGAGAAGGACGGTTCGGCCGCGCCCGAAGTAGACTTGAGCCGGAGTGAGATTGCCGAGGCTCTCGTCATACCGGGAATTGTGTAAGGTTCGACGAGGGCCGCAATCTGGGCTTCGAGCTCTTCGGGAAAGAAGTAGTTTTCGAGCAGGTTGACTGGGTCGCCGATCAGGCCCTTCTTGTGAAGCCGATCCGTCGTCGCCCAGTCGAAACCCTTCAAGGCGCAACGCTCGTTTATGCAGCGTCTGCCATAACAGCGCCAAGAGCTATGATTGGAATTGGGTGACGGGGCCGATTAGGCGGCGCGGTTGTCTGGCGTCATCGGGTCGGCGACACCGTCTTTGAATTTGACGCCGGCAATGACCTTTTCCGACGCCAATCGCAAGGTCATTCTGCCCATATCGACGAATATGTAACGATCCATTACCAACATCATCCGCTTTTTGGAAAGTATTTACGACGCCAGGGGATAGATCAACGTAAAGGTGGAGCTGTCGCACACATCGAGATGGTACCAGGTAATGTTATCGTTATTCCAATATGGATGCTGGATCCAATTGCCTGTGCAGGCATGGAGATTGGCGAGCCCCGTGCATCTCTTGAATCGCTTCCTTCGATGACACGACATCACAATCGGTGTCTGCGGAAGGGCGGGCAATCCCAAAATCAACAGGTAGGGGATATGCGCTCGAGCTGTTCGGCGCCCACGCCTCAAGCAGCGACCTCTACAGGTCAAGATAGTACGAGAGATAGGGACTCAGTCGAGCAACTCTGTCATAGAGCGCCCGCGCTTGCCTATTGCACCTGTTCGTATTCCAATATATCCTCAGCCAACCTTGGCGGCTTCCGTGGGCGGCTAGGTCCTTTATCATGGCTTGGCCTATCCCCTGCCGCCGTTGAGACTCATCGACATAGAGATCAACGAGAAAACATAGTGGCCGATCGCTCCACGTATAGGGATGGACGATAAAGTTGATGAAACCCGAGGCCGCGCCGGTGGCTCCAACAGCTATCAGCGCGTTCGTTGGATCGTTTGGGTGCTCGATCCGCCGCCAGATCGTCTCAGTTGCTTGTTCCGATAGACCGAGACCCTGGTCGGCGCAATATGAGTTCCAAAGAGACTGCCATCCGTCGCGGTCGACGGTTCTTACGAGATGAATTTCCATGAGGAGCTCCGATTTGATAAATGGGTTGCTGGGGAGTCCAGGCTAAAGAAATCGGCAATTCCCTCCCGCATCTGGACAATCGGGCAGAGATGCCTCTTTTGCTTCATCTGGTTATCTGCGCTCAGAAATTGCATTGACCGCTGTTAGCGCATCGTTGCCATCTCAGTCACAGCAGCAGTCTTCGAAACGGCACAAAGCGTCCTGGTCAAGGTGCGAGGCAAACAGCGCCTACCGTTGAGCATGATGCCGAGCCCTGCTTCGTCGATGATGTGGGCGGTCTTCATACGGCTTCTCCTGCGCCGATTAAGGCCTCATGACCATTGAGCGAAGCGACCGAAGAGCGCCTACATGGCGGCCAGATCAGGCAAATCCCCGGCATCGAGCGTCTTTGCCAATTCCTCGGCAAGTTTGCGCTCGCAGCCGCGGTGTCGAGCCTATGCCTATTCTCTACTCAGACAGCGCATATCCGACTGATCTCACGGTTCGTACGAAGTCCTGCCGGCCAACCTTATTGAGGGCCGCACGCAAGTGACCTATGTGAACATCGACCGTGCGAGGGCCAACGTGAATGGTTTCCGGCCAAACTGCACTCTTCAATTCATCTCTGGAATACACCCTGTGCGGTTCTTCCATTAGGTGAGATAACAGACGGAAGCCCGTCGGAGTGAGATGAACAATCCGGCCGTTTCGTCTCACGCGATAGCTGTTCATGTCCAGCTCAAGATCGAGAAATGTCAATAGTTTTCGGGTGTTGTTGGCGGAGACTAGGCTGCATTGCTCAGAGGCCGAGGCAACGGTATTGGAGGTTATTACTATTTTACAATCATTCGCCTCGGCTTTTCGAACTATGGTTTCGCCATGTATGAGGTATATTTTATGTGTTTGGAGTCCCAATGCGGCTTCGAAAAACTCGACATCGTCATTCGACCGATGTGGTCGATTTCGAGCAACGCTTCGAAGAAAGGTAGTCTCGAATCTATAAATGCCGAGAGGGCTAAAATCTGCAGCGACATTTTCTCCATCGACAGGGCAATTGGGAAGAGTTGCCGTAAGGCGCAGTGCCTTATTCGTTAATAAGCGCAATGATCCTCGGCTGTGCTCATTACCGGCTACAACGAGGTTGCCGTCACATGAGTGTACCAACCGATCTATGAGCGAGAAGTCAATGTCGAGATCTTCGGTGAACACAAGGACGTTGCCACACACCTGATCAACCTCCTTTACCGAAGCTGCATCAATGAGCCGCCCCGCATTCGGGCTATGCAGAACACGTAAGGAAAGCTCCATACCGTCCAGATTGCTGCCGAGATTGCATGCGAGGTCGCCAGCACTTTTCAGAGCCAAGATCACCGTCTTCTCCACGCCAGCACGCGCGAGCTGACGCAGCAAACGATCCGGTATTGATGTGTCACCAGATACTATCCGCGGTGCCGCTGAGCAACGATTTGTGGAGGCTGTAGTCCTTATTTTCGGCTTGGTGACTATAATCGCCAGTTTCTGAGGCTCAAACATTTTCGGCATCCTCGGACTAAGAACCACCATCAAGACTCGTAAGATCATTTCGGCGCATACGCTATGTCTCGGATTGACGCACAGAGCTGGGTGACCTCTTCCTGACTATGGTCCGCAGTCAGGCATATGCGCAATGCGGCCTTGTCCCGGGGCACTGTCGGATAAAATGCTGCAGCCACATAAAAGCCGCGCCGCAATAGCTCGGCCGCCGTATCTACCGCCGCCCGAGACTCACCAATCGGGACCATCCGGATTGGCATTCCGTCACCTGACGACTGCGTGGGCATTCTCTCGTCAAAAGCTTGAACAACCCTAGCCAGTCGGGCCTGGCGCTCACCCAGCTCCGAAGAACGGTGAATCTCCGCGGATGCTAACGCACCCGCAATTCCGGCCAAGTCTGGCCCCATTGAAAATGCATGCGGGACGGCATAACGTCTAAGCAGTTTCTCCTGCTCTTCCGTCCCAAGCATGAGAACACCGCCTGTCGCCCCAAAGCCCTTACTCAACGAAGCCGCGATGATGGTGTTTTCGCCTAGATCTGCGATTTGGGATTTGGCATATCCTTGGCCATGTCTTCCGCGGATTGAGATGCCATGCGCATCGTCCACGTAGATAAATAGCCCATAACGCTCCTGGAGACGCAAAAGCTCTCGGATTGGGGCATTCCCGCCCATTGAATACACACCATCGCATATGTAGGCGACGCAAGTGTATTTCTGACAAATACCCTCCAGTTCCTCAATGTCGTTGTGTCTAATTTGCAGAACCTGTGCATCTTCAGCCACAACAGCCTTGTGGTAGGCCAAAGTGGCATGGGCAAATCGGTCGAACACCAGTACCGGCCTGCGTTCTCTGGTGAAAGCCCCGCATGCGAGTAACGGGAGCGCGCTCATGTTTGCCGTTAGAACCAGCGAGTATACGACAATCCGAGCATCGAAAAGTTCAGATAAGCTGTATTCGAGATCTCCAGTTAGCGAAAAGTTCAATCTCGTGCGAGCACCGGACCACTGTATAGAGCGATATGACGCTAACGCTGCTATCGCAGCATCCACAATCATTGGATGGTTATCAAGCCCGAGATAGCTGCCTCTCGCGAATTCTACAACCGATCGTCCCGGCTCAATCTCCACGTGTCGCTGGTCAAGCGACCGGGCATACAGGGTCATTATTCCTTTGGAGTACGCATAGTCGAAATCTGATCTCGACCGCTCAATCACACTTGCAAGATCTCGAAACTTCTGCGTGTTCACGTCACACTCCTTCAAACATGACCATAGATAACTTACGCTTGTTCATCATTGGAAACCGCCGCCAGTAGCCAATGTGTCCCTTCAAAAGGGCTCTGGCACAAACTAAGCTGAGTGACGGGTGCGCGCTCTCGAGAGTTGAGATGCGGCAGTAACCGGATGATGGTTTCCAGCCCTCATCGTTCACACGCTTTCGCGCACAGACTTGCCCAGGATATCCAGCCCTCGCTGAAGGGTCACCTTATCGATCGTCAGGGGAGGCAGAACTTTGACAACATGGTCCTCCGCGCCGCATCGCTCTACCACAACTCCGTATTCAAAGGCCTTACGAACGATTTCCCCAGCAAGTTTACCACTGCCGCAATCGAGCCCTTGCATCATGCCCCTACCGCGTACGGACATGCCATGATCTCGGCCTGCTTGAGCGGCCTGCTGAAGTCGCTCGTTCAATAAGCGCCCGGATTCCGAAACGCTCTGAGACAACTTTTCGTTGGTCCAATATTTCTGTAAGGCGGCAGTCGCCGTCACAAGGGCAAGGTTATTGCCTCTGAATGTGCCGCTGTGTTCGCCCGGCCGCCAAACGTCTAGTTCGGGTTTGAGCAGCAAAAGAGACAACGGTAGTCCACAACCACTAAGGGACTTGGACAGCAAAACCATGTCTGGCACCAAATCAGCGAACTCGAAACTGAAGAAACTGCCCGTTCGTCCGCAACCTGCCTGAATATCATCTACAATCAAAAGGATGCCATATTTTTTGCAAAGCTGCTCGATTGCCCGTAGCCAATCTTTGGCAGCAGGACGTATGCCGCCCTCGCCTTGGACGGTCTCGGTAATGATGGCAGCGGGCATATCGACACCGCTGCTTGCATCACCAAGCACCCTGTCCAGATAATCTGAAGTGTCGTTTTCGGCTCCCCAATACCCATCATAGGGCATGAACACTGCGTCGGCTAGAGGAAGACCTGCGGCATCTCGGTAGAATCGGTTACCCGTTACCGCAAGGGCGCCCAAACTGACTCCGTGAAAGCCGTTTGTGAATGAAATGATACTATGTCGTCCAGTGACCTTGCGTGCCAGTTTCAAAGCTGCTTCCACGGCGTTGGCGCCGGTGGGACCAGGAAATTGAAACTTGTAGGTCAGACCACGTTGCCGCAGAATTATCGCGTCAACACACTCCATAAACTCTCTTTTGGCGGAGGTAGCCATGTCCAAGCCGTGAACGATTCCTTCAGAGTATAGGTATTTAATCGCTTGATTTAGCAAATCAGGATCGTTGTGACCGTAGTTTAGGGTGCCCGCGCCGCATAGAAAGTCGATAAACTCACGACCGTCCTCATCCTTGAGAATGGCTTCTGCAGCCGTCCTAAACACTACAGGAAAGGACCGCGAATATGACCGCACGTTCGACTCGAGGTTTTCGAAAGCAAGAAGTGAGTTGGAGTTACTCTCTTGAGACATGTTCTTTCCTTTACAGACAAACTAACAGCACTCGCATTTACGCTTCTATCGTCACCCGCCAACATCTAATCCGTATTCTCATGACGGCTCCAGGTTGCAAACGGCAACCTCGACGGGCCCCCCTTCTGAGTGGGCAAAACTGCGCAATTACACTTTTGTCCCGAGCTCCTGGCCTCACACGCGATCCCCAGTAGCTAGTCGAAAAGTTGCATTAATCGTGCCGACGGCTCGAAAGAGCGTCAGAGCAAATTATCAGCAAAGCCTTCAGTGGTTTAAGTTGCGTGCAGCAAGATATCCGTTCTAACGTGATCGTGTCGCATCTTGATAAAACCCGACAGAGGTTGTCGGTTTTCGACATCGTCCGACGCTGTCGATTATGCATCCTTCGCGATGTCTTCCCACGCAACCTCGTCCTTGTGGCCTCCAACCCGGTCGTGGTTGGCTAGATCGTGTGGACTCTTGGGATTCAAGGTGCCGAAATCAGTGCGGCCCAACATGAAAGCCGACCTCAGGGAAGTGCGCGACGCGCCGGATAGGGCGACGGCCGAGGCCGCCATCGTCATCTTTGTCGACAAATACGAGACCAAATATTCCAAAGCCGTCGACTGTCTGACGAAAGACCGGGAGGCATTGCTGACCTTCTTCGACTTCCCTGCCGAGCATTGGGACCATCTACGCACTTCCAATCCGATCGAAAGCGTCTTTGCCACCGTTAGGCACCGCACGGTGCGCACCGAGGGTAGCCTGTTGCATAAGACGGCGCGGCTCATGGTCATCAAGCTCGTCGTGAGTACCGCCAAAACATGGCGCAGGCTGAAGGGCGAAAATCAGTTGCCAGTGCGCCAGGAAAGCTGGCGTGTTCCAGTCGGTGGAAGTCCGGTCCGGGTAAGGGGTAGCGCCCGCCCGGTAGCGAGTGTTGCGGCGTGGAAGGTGACGACCGCGGCGAAGCGTACACAGCAATCATGCGGGGTGTGGGTGTGAACCACGAAAGTGATAATATTGCAGGGGTCGAGACTCTACTGCCATTCAACTTCGCCGAAGCCGCCGCGGCCTGATTCAATGATCCCGTCTGACAGCGACCGCGGTCAAACGGGCCGCGTCAACGCGCATGGAAATGAGATGGGGTAATCGGCTTCGCGCCCCATCTTGCCGCCGGTAAAAGGAAGGTGCTGCGCTTCGAGCTGATGATAAAATGTGGCCTGGGGTCGTGAATGAATCAGCCACAAGCACCAGAAAGGAAGCGTAGCAATGAAATACCATGTAGGCCTCGATGTCTCTGTCAAAGAAACTTCCATATGCATCATCGACGAGACCGGAAAAATCTGCCGGGAAACGAAGGTGGTCAGCCACCCCGAGGATCTCGCGAAACTGCTTTGTGACCCGCGATGGCATTTTGAGCGGGTTGGCCTTGAAGCGGGCCCCCTGTCCCAATGGCTCTATGAAGGTCTCGCCAAGGCCAGCCTCCCGGTGATCTGTATCGAGACCCGGCACACGAAAGCCTTTCTGAAGGCGCAGCAGCCGAACAAGAGCGACCGCACCGATGCGCGCGGCATCGCCCAGATGATGCGTGTCCACCTCTTCAAGGCGGTGCACGTCAAGACGCTGACCAGCCAGGAGCGGCGCGCCATGCTGACCGCCCGAAAGCTGCTGCAGGAAAAAGCCATTGCAATCGAGAACGACATCCGGGGACTGTGCGGAACTTCGGGCTGAAGGTCGGTATTGCAGGCACCGTGAAATACGAGACTCGCATCCGCGAACTGATCGAAGGCTTGCCCGGTCTGGTCGCCATCGTCGAGCCGCTGCTTGCCGCCCGGGAGAAACTGCGGGACGAGTTCGCCAAGCTGGACCGTATCGTTCGGGACGAGGCTAAGCAGGATCCTGTCTGCCGCCGGCTGATGACGGTGCCTGGCGTCGGCCCGATCGTGTCGCTCGCCTATGTGGCAACGATCGACATTCCTGCCCGCTTCCGAACGTCGCGCGCCGTGGGGGCCGTGCTCGGACTGACACCGCTGCTCAATCAGTCCGGCGAGAGCAAACGAATAGGCCACGTCACCCTGTGTGGCGACGCCATGCTGCGAGGACTGCTCTACGAAGCAGCGCAGGCTCTTCTGACGCGATCGGCAAAATGGTCATGGCTGAAGGCTTGGGCGATGAATGTCGCCAAGCGGAGGAGCGCCCGGAAAGCAATCGTGGCACTGGCGCGACGACTTGCCGTGATCCTCCACCGTATGTGGAGCGACGGGACCGACTTCCGCTGGACACGGGAGGTGGCGCCGGCAGCAGCAAGCTGATTCAAGTCTACACCACGTAGACACAAAGTTCCGCCTTACGGCGGAAGGCGTCCTTCGCGGACGTGAATGATATGAGTTCGTGTAAGCGCTTATCGCGGCAGCGCTCTGCGCCGGTAGCATGCAAATGAGATTGGACCATATCATTCTTCTGATCCCATGGTGGGAGGGCTTTGACGCCGATCCCGGAGAGAAGCAAGGGCCGCGAAAAGACGTTATCCGCCGCACAAGTGGAAAGCTCGATCGCGCTTGACTTCACCATGCCGATTAGAGAAGCGCTTACAAATGATCAAACAGATCTGGATCAGGAAAACCAGCTTAGAGTCGTGAGCATCAAAGCTCGAGAGTCAGATTTGGACCTGATCCGTAGATCACCATACCGGCCAGCGGCCTCTGCAAGTGCCGCAGATCCAGGGCTTACAGAAGACCGCGCTTGATCACTTGCGCACCAGGAAAGAATTTTCATCACAGGCGGGAAACACCGAAGACTCCGAATGTGTGAGTGTCGTCGTAGGGATATCATCCCCGCATTGGCCTTAACATGGTGGCAGCTTCAACGATGTCAGCGATGTACGTCAGGGACTGGTCGATGTCTTGCCTTACCTCCTCCGCAACCATGGCAGCTTCCCGTTTTTCAACTCCCATAGCGATCCTCTCCCTCCAGTCTCCGCGGCCCGTCGATATCGAAGAGATGTAGTGGGGGAACAAGAGGTTCAGGTACGGTCCAGACTTGAGCCAAAGGGAATTGATGATTTTGAGGAGGGTAGGCATTCTGCATTCACCACAAAGCTCGAACTGAAACCTGTATACGAGGACCAAGTCGGCGCGCCGATCCCGCTCGGCTCGCGCCTTTTTTAGCTTAGCGGAAATCGCACGCAGTCTGCCGGCGAGCTCGGGCGTACCTCTTTGCGCGGCCCGCTCGGCTGCGAAGCATTCGATGTGCCGTCGGATATCGCGCAGTTCACAGATTTGTTCACGGGTCAGCAGCGGAATCAGCGCAGACCGGTTTGCTTCACCATGCAGAACGCCCTCGGATATAAGCCGATACAGCGCCTCGCGAATCGGCGTCGGGCTCATCTCAAAATCCTTAGCCAGATCCCTGATCTTGATCTTTTCGCCTGGGGCGAACTGACCGCTCCGGATCAGTTCGCCCAGTCGCTCATAGACCTGGTCTCGCAACACATCTGAAGTTGGCGACTTCAAGAAATCCCGTCCTTTTGATTCATTCATGCCATCTCTTCTAAACGTTGCGTCGTTAATAGGAAAGCTTTGAAAGCCTTTCCTGCACTTTGATATATCCATAGTTGATCGTTGATATCACTTGCGCCGGCCCATTACGGCATTTAGGTGTTTAGTCCCGGTATTTAATGGACCGGCGTCAACGGCGGAGTGAAACCCGGCCACGAGGCGGAGCCAAAAAGCCGGGCACCGATGGGCAATTTTTTCAGTTTCGAATTTGCTGACAACCCCCAGACATCGTTCTTTTGTCAAAGTCCCTCAGCGGCTGCGGGCTGCCGCTGTCCCTTGTGTTGCACAAACCCGAACTAGACGTTTGGCGACCCAGCGAACACAGTGGATCTTTTAGAGGCAACAATCTAGCGCTCGTAGCGGCGATTGCTGCCTTGCGAAAATATTGGACGAATGAAATCTGTGTGGGTATTAGGGAACGCGGATGACCCAAGGTAGGCCCTCGGAGGGTTCATTCATCTCCCTCACGATAGTCTTGCGACTGATAGCGAACTCTATGGCAATGCTGAGCCCTTTGGGCACGTCTCTCAGCGCAGCCAGACCGCCAAACCAAAAAGAGCAAGCCCCCGAAATAACCTACCTGAAGAAGCAGCGAACCAGAGAGCGTTGTGACGATTGCCCTGCTGATGGAATGCCAGACAAGGTAGACCACTATGGGGTTGATGCACAGGAACAGCAGCAGGATGCGCCAAAAGATTCCGAAGGACAATGTCGTTCTCTCCTGATGTATTCGTCAACTCAAGCAACAATCGTGTCAGCCGCAACATGGGTCTGGCAGTTCTTCGGACAGACGCGGGCACAAGCTCCACAGCCGATGCAGCGCCCAGTATCGTCGACCACCATGATCATGCGATTGAGCTCTCCATCGAAGTCGTCGTCCTCGTCGTCACAGATGCCGAGGATCTCACCCGCGTCGTCGACGCCGTAAAGGTGCATGACCTGGCGCGAGCACACCTTGAAGCAGCGGCCGCAGCCGATGCAGGTCACGCCATCGATAGCGGTCAGATATTCGGGCATCCAGTACGAGCCGTCGCGGGTAAGGAAAGGGCTCGTCATCGTGCGCTCTCCAACGCGCTGAGCTCTCTCTTGGCAGCGTCTAACTCCGCAAAAGCATCGAAGGTTTTCTCGGCGACCACTTTGATTTCGGCCCAATTGACCGGGAGGTCCTCGGCAAGGTCGTGCAATTCCATCTTCACAGTTCCGGCTCGAGACTGCAGTTTGCGGACTTTTTTCTTAAATTCCTCAAGATCTGACATGATCTCCTTCCTCGGAAGCTGGCTCATGCCCGTGCCACATCGGGATAGACCTCAATGGCCGCTGTCGCATCGGCGACCAGTTTCGCACCAGCTTTCGCAAGTTTGATCAGTGTCTCGAAACCGAATTGATGGACATCGCGTAGGGACTTCGACAGAACGACCAATCGCCCGGTCGTGAGAACCACTCGGCCGAAGCCCTCATGGTTCATCATCAACGTCGACGATATCAGCAGGCCGGAGCGCTCCTCGATTACAAGCGCCACGCAGGCGTAGAAAGTCTCGAGCCTCCACAGCACGTCCGGGTCGGGATCGCCAATGATCGGGATCGCACGGCGCTGCGCCTTTGTGACGATGAATTCAGCCAGCAGGGCAGCGTCAGATTTGACTTCCCATGTTCCATAGGTGTCCCTGGCACGGATGAGCCGCATGAGGCACTTGAGGAAAGGAGTGTCAAGGGCCGTATCGTTAGCGTTGATAGCATGGATGACCTGGGTATCGGACGGTGTTCTCATCGTTCAGTCCTGTCCTCAAAGGGTTTCTTTTCGGCAGCACCTGCTTCCGTCAGCACCTTGCGCAACCACGGCGGGGGAGCCGTCCTCAGCATGGTCTGCGTTCGCGACAGTACGTCTTCGATAGATTGTGGCTGCTGCACTTTGATTGGATGGATTTTCGCCGAGACAAGCTTGGCTGCCGAAGGCCCGCCGATAGCCAGGCAAAATAGTAGGTGACAGCCTTTCAACGCGTTAACCTTCGGGGTGATGCGATCCTCGCCCTCAGCCCGGTGCTTCCCGCTCTCGTCGGAAACATCTTCAAAGGCAACGGCCTCAACGAAATTCCAGGCATCGGACGTCACGTCATAGACGGCGAAGCGCTTGGCCGAACCGAAATGGGCGTTGAGGCTTTTCATGTCTTGCGTGGCGATCGCGATGCGCAACGCGCCGCCTTTCCGTTGCGGCGTCGGTGCGTGAACTTCGTCGTTAACGATCGATAGGCGACGGGCGGCGTTCATCTGGCATGTCTCGGTTTCGGAATGGGTCGAGTGATTGGGGCGTTGGCGCCTTCTGGTCGGTCTGGAAGATGTTGGCGACATCGAAGATCAGGTCGCGCGTTCCTTGGTAGAGTGTCGTGAGCTTGTGCTGGCTGCCGAGTCGGTCGAAGATCGGGAAGCCAACGCGCATGAGCGGAATGCCCAGGCGGTCGGAAGCCTGTCGTCCATGCGAATGGGTGACGAGAAGATCAGCGCCCGCGGCAAGGCCCTCGAGATCGCCAAGATCACCGACCTGAACCGCATCGGCAGGCACTTTCTCGAGTATCTTCGAGGTGCCGGTCGTGGTGACGGCCGCCGAAATTTCGGCCCCCATGCCGGTGAAAAACGTCGCGAGCTGATAGAGTTGGTCGGGCTCGGCGGCAATGGCAATCTTCTTGCCACTGTAATGAAAATGCCCATCGAGCAAGGCGTCCTGTAGCTGAGCGCGGCGCCGGCGGATTTTCGCTGGCGCCGGCGCACCGGAAATTGCGGAAAGCAACGATACAAAACGGTCAGCGCCCTTCAATCCTGTAAGGGTCTGAAACAGCGCATAAGGCACTCCGGTCAGTTTCTGCAGCATCTCGGCCGGACCGCGCATATGCTCGCCAATCGCGATGCACTGCACCGCCGTGCCAAGTTGTTGGATCTCCTCAACGCGGGTGCCACCATAGGTGGTCGAGACCCACCGGTCGTCCGGAACCGTGCCGTCGAGCGAACTGGAGAGGTCGGGCAGAATCACCGGCTTGAGGCCGAAGCTTTCCACCGTCTCGCGCAAATGCTCGATGTCGGCGACAGTCAGATTCCACCCGGGCAGGATTACAATCTTCTTCGACTGCCGCGCCTGCTCACCATGCCATGTAATCCTTTCAACAATTGCGGTGACGGCCTTGGTCCAGCCCTCCTCGATCGCGCCCTCGAAATCCGGGGTGGTGGCCAGCACGATCTCCGTACCTGCGAGTTCATTGGCGCGCTTCACCTTGATGTTCGAGAGATCCGTTGCGAAATCTTCGCCTCGGATTTCGACCAGCGCGGTGGTACAGACCCCGATCAGTTTTGGATTCGTGCGGGTCTTGAGATTGAGGATCGCCTCCTCCAGATTGTCGATGCCGCCGAGGATCGTCGCCACTTCATCCATCGCCGTTGTCTGCAAAGGGACGGCTTCCTTGAAGTGCCGCACGAGAAGGACCAGGGCGAAGCTCGTGCAGCCCTGGCTGCCATGGAACAACGGTATGGCACCACTAACCCCAAGAAAGGCGAGAGCGGCGCCGAGCGGCTGAGACGACTTTAGCGGATTGACCGCTGCCGATTTGGTTTGAGGAAGAATGCGGGTCATCGGCCCTCCTCAAGGGTCGCCGAAGCCGTTGGCGGCTGTTGTGTGACTACTTTTGCGAAGGCGTGGGCAGTCTCGGTTTTGCTCTGCGCATCCGGCAGTTCTTCCTTCACTGTAGGTTGGTATTCCCACGGTGCCGGCTCCCGCACTTGACACCATATCGGGTTATGAATGGCGAGGTCGATCTGGCGAACGAGCTCCACCATCCCGTCGTAGCCGGCATAGGGGTGGTGACGCTCCTGATTGATATCGAGCCAGGGTGTCTTGGCTTTCAATGCGATGAATTGCGTGCGCCCGCCCGACAGCATGATATCGACCTTCTGTTCGGAGAGCATGTCGTAAAGCTCGCGCGGCGCCATGGATTCAAACATGTGGCCCTCATCCTTGAGGATCTGCTTGATCCGCTCCTTGTCTTCGACCGTCGATTTCTTGACGGAGGTGCCGACGATCTCCACGCCGATCTCCATTAGCGCATGAACAATCGACCAGGACTTCACACCCCCGGTGTTGAGCAGCAGGCGCTTGCCCTCGAGCCTCGGCCGGTATGCCACAAGTTTCTTCCACGCAATCGCTTCCTCCTCAGCGATCAGTGCCTCGGTGCGCTTGATGATGTCCGGATTGGCGCCCTTCGCCACCACGAGCTTCGCGATCTGCCTGAGTGCTTCTGAAGTGTCGCTGATGCCGTAAAAGGAGCCCTCAAAGAACGGAATACCCCAGCGCTCCTCCATCTTGCGGGCAAGATTGATGAGCGCGGTCGAGCACACCAACATGGCCGCGCGGGCACGGTGCGCTGAGGCAATATCGAGGTAGCGCGCGTCGCCCGGGATACAGGCGCGCACCCGGATGCCCAGCCGATCAAGGAGCGGCTTCACCAGCCAGAACTCACCGGAGAGGTTGAATTCGCCAAGGACATTGATGTCGTAAGGGCCGGCATCGGCAGGCTCCACCGTCCCGATGACATGATCGAGCAATGCCTCGCCGGCAAGCTTGTTGCCAAGGTTCTTGGAACCGACGAAGCCGGGCGCATTGATCGGCACCACTGGCAAGCCGAACTTTTCTGCTGCACGCTTGCAGACCGCCTCGATATCGTCGCCGATCAGTGCCGTCACACAGGTCGAATAGACGAAGATCGCCGGCGGAGCATGCGCTTCCTTAATTTCGCAGATTGCTCTGAAAAGCTTCCGCTCGCCCTGCCCCATCACCACATCGAGTTCGGTGAGGTCGGTCGTGAAGCTTCTACGCCAAAGGGTTGATCCGGACGAAGCCGCGCCGCGGTTGTCCCAGGAATTGCCCTCGCAGCCGATCGGTGCATGAACGAGATGTGCCACGTCGGTGATCGGCTGCAGCACAATCTTGGCGCCATCGAAAGCGCAGCCGCCGGCTGCCGCGCCGGGGGTCAACGGTTTCGAACAACCCTCTTTGCGCGCCTTGTCGTCCTTGCCGCGATTTATCTCGCAGCCGGGCTCGTCGAAAACATCCTGTATTTTAGCGGTGGGCGAATGCATTGCGCCGGTCTCCAAGTCCATCGGAATACGGTTGGCCGCATCCGGGCCAACAGCCGCTTCTACCGGGTGAGGTCATATGAATAGTCCGTCACCCCGACCTTGCTCGTTTCGCGATCGAGCTTGTCGAAGATCTTGTCGAGGATCGTCGTCAAGACGCGGAGCCCCCCTTGGTAGCCCATGAGCGGGAAACGATGGTGGTGGTGGCGATCGAAAATGGGAAACGTCAGTCGGATCAGCGGCGTGCCGGTGTCCCGCTCCAGATATTTGCCGTAGGAATTGCCGATCAACAGGTCCACCGGTTCGGTGAAAAGCAACGAGCGCATCGCCCAGAGATCCTTGCCCGACCAGACCTGGGCATCCTTGCCGAATGGGGAGGATGCAAGCAATTCCTTCATCTCCGCTTCCCAGGCGGACGTGCCGTTGGTGGCGAGGCAGTGCATCGGCTCCCCGCCGGTCTCCATCACGAACCGGGCCACGGCGTAGACGAAGTCAGGATCGCCGTAGATCGCGTATTTCTTGCCATGCAGCCAAGCTTGGCTGTCCGCTATTGCGTCCACAAGCCGACCGCGCTCCAGGCCGATTGTCCCAGGGATTTCCTTGCCGGATATCTCCGAAACCTTCATCAGGAATTCGTCGGTCGCCTTCAGCCCTAGCGGATAGTGGAAGGAGGCGGTCACCTGTCCGAACTCCTGGCAAAATTCCAACGTCTTGCGGGTGCTGTAGTGCTGCAGCGACAGTGTCGCTTCGGCGTTGAGGGCCGCTTTCACGTCCTCGATCTTCGTACCGCCGTCATACATGCGATACATGCCGTCCGAGGGTGTGTCGAATTGGTCGGAGGCATCCTGAATGAAGGCATAGGATACGCCCATCACGTCGAGGAGGCGCTTCAGCTCCCGATTGTTGCCGACGCAGAAGCCGTCGAAACCCGGAATGATATTGATGGACCCGGCGACTTCCTTGCGTTCCTTGCCCTTCCAGAAGTTCTCCAGGATACCCTTGACCATGCCGTCATAGCCATCGACATGGCTGCCGACGAAGGCCGGCGTGTGAGCGAAAGGAACGTCGAAGTCAGCCGGGACCGAGCCTTGGCCCTTGGCGTTTTCGATGAAGCTGTGCAGGTCATCACCGATGACTTCCGCCATACAGGTGGTGGAGACGGCGATCATCTTCGGGTCATAGAGCGTATAGGTGTTGGCAAGCCCGTCGATCATGTTCTTCAGTCCGCCGAACACCGCCGCGTCCTCTGTCATCGAAGACGAAACTGCCGATGAAGGCTCTTTGAAGTGTCGCGAAAGGTGCGAGCGGTAATAGGCGACGCAACCCTGGCTGCCATGGACGAAGGACATGGTCCGCTCGAACCCCGCGGCCGCGAACACTGCGCCGAGCGGCTGACAGGCTTTGGCGGGGTTCACGACAAGTGCTTCGCGGGCGAGGTTCTTTTCCCGGTATTCCCAGGTCTTGGTGTATTCGCCTTGATCGGTAACGATCTGGTCCGGGTGCGGACATTCGAAATTCAGCTTTTTCTCGGCAAGCATTTGCCTGTATTCCGGCTCCCGGAACAGCGGAGCATGGTCGAGAATTTTTTCGGCCGACTGCGGCATGGTCATCACCTTTTTGCATCTGGCGCGCCCGGACGCCGGCACAGGGCGTCGAGGCTTTTTCAGGTTTTCTGCGGATCAATGGGTGCTGGCATTCATCGCCTTCCTGGTCGCGGGAGGCCGGATCCTCATTCGGCTGCGACCGCGTCAGGTTTCATGGCGTTTTTCTTCCAGGGGGCTTCGTAAAGGTCCCAGATCGGGCTGTTTATGGCTAGATCCATATCGCGGGCGAAGATGGCGAAGCCATCATAGCCATGATACGGGCCGGAATAGTCCCAGGAGTGCATCTGGCGAAACGGGATACCCAGCTTCTGCACCGGGTACTTCTCCTTGATGCCGGAGCCGACGAGATCGGGGCGGATCCGCTCGATAAACTTTTCCAACTCGTAACCGGTCACGTCGTCATAGATCAGCGTCCCCTTTTTCACATAATGGCCGGTGCGCTGATAATCATCGTTGTGAGCGAACTCGTAACCGGTGCCGACGATCACCATGCCGAGGTCCTCATAGGCCGTGATGACGTGACGAGGGCGCAGCCCGCCGACGTAGAGCATTACCGTCTTGCCTTCGAGGCGCGGCCGATATTTATCGATCACGGCATCGACCAGGGGCCGGTACTTGGCGATGACCGCTTCGGTCTTGTCCACGATTGCCGGCCCGAAATGCTCAGCTATCTTGCGCAGAGAGGCCTCGATCTGGGAGGGGCCGAAGAAATTGTATTCCATCCAAGGGATGCCGTATTTTTCCTCCATGTGTCGGCAGATGTAGTTCATCGAGCGGTAACAATGGATGAGGTTCAGCTTGGCCTTCGGCGCACGCTCGACCTCAGCGAGCGTCGCGTCCCCCGACCAGTTGCCGACCACACGCAGTCCCACTTCCTCGAGCAGAATGCGGGTGGCCCAGGCGTCGCCCCCGATGTTGTAGTCGCCGACGACATTTACGTCGCAGGGGCCGGGCTCGAAATCTGCGTTTGCCTCGTCGAAGACCCAGTCGCGGATCGAATCGTTGGCGATGTGGTGGCCAAGCGATTGCGAGACGCCGCGAAAGCCCTCGCAGCGCACCGGCACGATCTTCGTTTCGTGCTCCTTGGCTTTCTTGCGTGACACCGCCTCTATATCGTCGCCAATCAGACCAATAGGGCATTCCGACTGGATGGTAATGCCGTTGTTTAAGGGAAACAGCACCTCGAGCTCATCGATTATCTTTTCAAGCTTCTTGTCGCCGCCGAAAACGATGTCCTTCTCCTGGAAGTCGGAGGTAAACTGCATGGTCACGAAGGTGTCGATGCCCGTCGTACCGACGTAATAGTTACGGCGCTGCGACCAGGAGTAATGACCGCAACCGACCGGTCCATGTGAGATGTGGACCATGTCCTTGATCGGCCCCCACACCACGCCTTTGGAGCCGGCATAGGCGCAGCCGCGGATCGTCATCACGCCCGGAATGGACTTGATATTTGACTTGACGTCGCATTCGGAAAGGACCTCGCCTGTCTCGCTGCCGTCCTCCCCACCGGTTGCGACGCTGAGATGGTTCTTGCGGCGCTTTGCCGCCTTGCCTGGATACTGCGACAGCACTTCCTCGATAAGCTTCTCATGGAAAACGCCGTCATTCTCGTAGTCGAGGCTCATGGGGCCTGTTCCCTTTCAAGGTTAGGGTGACGCCTAGCGGTGAGGCCGCTTTTTAAGAAGAGCGCGCCGGGTCAAGAACCGGCGCGCTCCTGCTGGCGGCAGGGGGCGTTATTGGACAACCGCCAGCGTGGCTTCCTTGGCCTGAAGCTCGACAAGCATCTGCTCGTCGGTTTTCATGATGCCAAAGTCGAGCAACATGTCCTCGAGTTCCTCCATGGTAATCGGGGTCGGGACGGTGCCCTGGCCCGAATTGGCATGGATCTTCTCGGCTAGCGCGCGATATTCTCCGGCCTGCTTGGAGTCCGGCGCATACTCGATCACCGTCATCTTCCTGAGCTCGGCGTGCTGGACGATGTTGTCACGCGGCACGAAGTGAATGAGCTTGGAATTGAGCTTGGCAGCCAGCGCTTCAGAGAGGTCGAGCTCGCGGTCGGTCTGGCGCTCGTTGCAAATCAGCCCACCGAGCCGCACACCACCAGAATGAGCATATTTCAGGATACCCTTGGCGATGTTGTTGGCTGCGTATAGCGCCATCATTTCGCCGGACATGACGATGTAGATTTCTTGCGCCTTGTTCTCGCGGATCGGCATAGCGAAGCCGCCGCATACCACGTCGCCGAGCACGTCGTAGGAGACGTAGTCGACGTCGTCATAGGCGCCGTTCTCCTCGAGGAAGTTGATGGAGGTGATGACGCCACGGCCGGCGCAACCGACGCCCGGCTCCGGGCCACCGGACTCCACACACTTGATGCCTCGGTAGCCGACCTTCAGCACGTCCTCGAGTTCGAGGTCTTCCACCGAACCTTCCTCTGCCGCGAGATGCAGAACCGTGTTCTGCGCTTTCGAGTTCAGGATAAGGCGGGTGGAGTCGGCTTTGGGATCGCAGCCGACGATAAGAATCTTCTGCCCGAGATCGACAAGGGCCGCGAGGGTATTTTGAGAGGTGGTGGACTTGCCGATCCCCCCCTTGCCGTAGAATGCGATTTGACGCAAGTCTGACATGTTGCCTTCCTTCCTTCGTTCCATCCATCGCGCAATGGCGGTCGGCAGCTCGCGCCGCCTCGCAATGAAGAAGTTCAAGACTCGTGCCAGATCTGCCTGATCGAGCCGAAGGAGACTTTTTTGCTTGTTTTACAGTTAGTTACACTAAGCCGAAACAAGAGCTCGGCTAAACACGTCTGTGTCGCTAATCCGACAAAGCCGACGGAATCTGTCGGATGCTGTTACTTTGCGATCGCTTGGATTGACCTCGATTAGTGATGACGACAGCAGAATCAACGTGCTTCGATATGGAGGCGAACGAACATCCGTGCTCCCAGGTGGAGTAGCGAGAGTTTGGCGGCGACGATCGCACCATCACGGAACCGGGTTCTCGACGGCCGGCCACGCCGCTTGTGCCGAATGCGGCGGCGCCAAGGCCAGCAACCGGCGCACGTTCCCGACGAGATATGATGCGATTTTTCAGTGCAGAGTGTGCCTCAGATCTCGACCGAGGCATCCTGCACCCATTGTCTGATTTGCAGAGTCCGCGACGGGGTAGTAATCGGCTGCTTCCGATCGCGCTCATATTTAGTACACGGAATTATTTCTGAGCTCCCTCGGCACAGTTGGCACGACTCTTGTAACTCCATGTCGCGAGTCGGCAGGAGCTGCCGAGCCATGTCGTGGGTGACAGTCCGCTCGATAAAATGACCAAGACTCATTGGCAGAAAGGACCGCTTATGGAGCTCAGGGTGCTGGGTAACCTCGATCCGCGCTGGCCGGCATTGTGTTCGTAACCGTCAGCCGGCCCGGATCAACTCGCGTTGTGTTCGCCTCCGACTACTTGGTCTCCGGCGGTCACCCACGAGCAAGGAGATCGGCTTGTCCGACTGGATCACCCTGACACCAATCACGCGGCAATGGAGATCGCGGGAAAAAGAAAACCCGCGCTACATACCGCGAAGGACCGGCCGGCTGATGTCTGAGCGGGCCCTGCGCTTGACTTTGCCGGGATGTGCAGACTCAGCCTTCCGCCCGCAGAATTCAGTAGTTTGCCCTGTGCTTACCAACCCGACCCACGGTCAAACCATTCTCGCTCAAATCGTCGCCTATTCCCTTGCTTGCCAAAGCGCAAATCAGGCGCTGATCGGCGTCGAAAAGGGTTCACCGCTCGCAAAGTGCGACACCTTTATGCGGTATGGGTCTTTCGACGCCTGCCTTGCAGTTGTCATACTTATTGTACAAATATTGCGCTGCAACATTACCGTTCTGTCCTGCCCCTGTAGCTGCGAACTCCCTGATGATACGTGATAGAAGGAGTGCCCTATGGCAAATTCAATGAGCAATGCCGGCGCGTCCGTCACGAACCGAGGCCACGTCGATATCGGCGCCGCTGTTCAGCGATCTCGCGAAGCGATGGGATATAGCGTCGAAGATCTTTCATTGACCTGCGGACTGACTTGCGCAGAAATCACAAGTATTGAACTAGGTGCTGATGTCGATCCCGACAGGCTCAGGCGCATAGCGGCTGCACTTCGAGTGCCAACCTCCACGTTCCTGCTTGAATAGCGAGAGAGGCGTCACACTGCTTGCGATACCCAAGCCTCCTGCATGCAAAGGCCAGCCATCAACCACGGAGGTAATGGCAATCTCTGCAGCAAGACCACGGCAGCGCCGCCGGTGAGCTTGGCAAGCGCTCCTGCAGCTTCTCGCGATCATCTGGTGTCGTCTCTACGATCTGTGCCTTGATCTGCGAAAACGCGGCCATCTCGGCTGTCGCGTCGGCGCCGTTGATGATCGTGGTGTTCCCCTTTTCAATCGAGACCTTCGTTGCACGGCCGAGCATGTCGAGTGTGACGTTTCCAACTTGATGCCGAGGTCCCGCGAGATCTCGGTGCCTTGCCGCCAGGATTGCTATATCCTCCAGCATGGGCTTGCGCCGGTCGCCATCTGCGGCGAGTTCGATGTCTCGCTCGGAGTCCATCGGGTTCATGCCGGAGGCGACGGCCTTCGGTCCTTTCCCTGACTATTCGCCTGCGCGTGCGCGGTCGCGGTCGTAGTGCCGTCAGCGTCCGGCAAGGAACTCTCCCAAGCACCTCGGAACAACCGGTAGTCGACCAGCACGCTGTTGTCCTAACTAGTGGTCACTCTGTGATCCGGGCTGCGTGACCAAGCGACTTGTTTACTGCTGGGATGATCTTTTCTCCCCAGAGCTCGATTTGCCGCAACATCGTCTTCTGGTCGAAATCGCCCAATTGGGTCTGAATCGCAATCTGAGCCGGTCTCAGGATACTGATTTCTTGAAGCAGGCGGTCGATCACCCGATTCACACTGCCGATCGGCAGGTTCTCGCGCATGTTCTCGAACGACAGGTCCCGTTCCGTCGGCGTTTCGTGCAGCAAATAGCCGTCCTTGCTTTGCTGGCGGCGCTCGTACAGAGCCTCCGATAACCGGCGTTGGAAGCGGGCATTATCGAGATAGCTGTTGATGTCCGCCTCGTCGTCGCTGGCATAGCAGCAGCGCAACAGCGACACCTTTGCGTCCGAGACATGCTTACCCTCGAAGGAAGCTGCTTTTTCCAGGCTTTCCCGCAATGTGCTTAAAGCGTCCAAGCCATCGTGAAATGCCGTGACCAAAACGTTGTGTCCCTGTCGAAAAGCCCGGCTCATGCTGGGTGGCGACGCCGCGGCAACCCAGATTGGCGGCCTAGGCTTCTGAACCGTGCGTACCGAAATCGCCGTCGACGGTATCTTCAACTGACGGCCGTCGTGCTCGAAGATTTCTTGATCGAGGCCCTTGAGGATAATGTCCAGATATTCGGAAAAAACGGCCGGCGCCTGATCGATGTCGATGCCGAAGCGGTCGAACTCGAACTGCTGGTATCCGGAGCCGACGCCGAGCTCAAGGCGGCCGTTCGAAAGGATATCGGCGAGGCCGATCTCGGAAAGCAGGCGCTGCGGTTGGTAGAGCGGTAGCACGCAGACAGCGGTGCCGAGGCGAATAGTGCTCGTTACGCCCGCGCAATGCGCCACCATCATCAAGGGCGACGGAACCAGCGAGTAATTGTTAAAGTGGTGCTCAGCGAACCATACGGTGTCAAAGCCTGCCTGCTCCGAAAGAACTGCCTGTTCGATTGAGTTGCGAATGACGCTGTCGGATGATTGATGATAACCACGCTGGGCTGCGAGGATGAATGTCGCGAATTCCATGGCGTTTCCTCAGTTATAGGGAGATTGGTCCGTAGGGAGACTCGACAGGCGCGCGATTTCCGAAAGCTTGGCACTGCTTTAACCGGCCGCCGCACGCCGCCCGGCGGATGGTCGACAATAGTTTCGCAGCCCCCGTCAGTTGTTCCTGTCGGGGTTACCTTCGGATCAGGCATCAGCCCTCGCCCAGGTGGAGGATCGAGCCGCTGAACCGCTTTACCTCGGATGCTGCCGGCGGGCTCGGCGTATCGCCACTCCCCTTCCCTCTTCTGAAACAGGTCGCAATAGCGACGGCAAAGGAGAGACTGACGTATTCTCCTGGCCCTTTCCGGTCCGCGTTGCCGAGCCGTAAAGTAACTCTCGACGGCGGCCTTTGCCGGGCCGATGAACTCGTTCAGAACGTTTGGTGATCTGATGGATGTTTCGCGGTTTGGTCTTGAAGACACCCAGCGCGAGCTCAATGAAACCCTCGGCCGAGCCGGAATAGACCCCGTGACTGTCATGCGCATCGGGCCAGTACGAGCTACGTAGCGCCGCCTCATCCGCACGGTCCACCGCGCGGCAGTACCGATAGAGACAGTCGCGGATCGCCTCGCGGTCGAGTAATTCGGCAATTTCTTCGTGGTCCATGGTTTTGTCGCGGATCTGAGAGTGGAAGAGACGTGTTCGCGCATCAGCTACATAGCAACTGTTCGGACTATTTCGGCGGTTGAGGCAGCTCCGCTGTAGGCAATCACTGGCCACCGATTACGCATCGATGTGAACAGCCACTGCAGAGGAACTGGCACAGCGGTTGAATGTCCGGACACAGGCTGATGCGGTCCTGGACCGGGAAAGCTCTTGTCACTTGAAGTCTCCACGATCTTGATTGAACAAGAACCGATCAAGCAATTCATCGGGCAAGCGATCAATTTCCAGTGCATGATCGGGGCAGGATCGAGCGCCTCGTGACGCGAGGAGTTCGTCCCTCTCCGCAACCTCGATGTCACCGGGCAGGATATAGCCGTGCTCATCCAGCTTGAAGACGTGGGGCGCTTGCGACCAGCATCGCGCGTGCCCCTGGCATTTGGCATTGTGGACGATGATGCGCATGCGGTACCTCCGTGTCTGTCCCCCTGCGGCCTTTGATCAGGACCAGTCCAAGATCACATTCTCGATTCCGAACACCTGGCCGCCGTAGGTGATGGGCGACGTACCTTCTTTGATCCGGAAGGCCGGGATGCGGGCCAACCACTCCTCGAGTCCAACGACAATCTCCCGCCGGGCAAGGTGCGAGCCAAGACAACGGTGGGGACCACAGGCAAAGGCAGAGTGGCGATTGTCCTCTCGTGCGAGATCGATCGTGTCGGGGTGATCGAATTCCGCGGGATCACGATTGGCAATCGCCGTGGCACAGGAGATGTAGTCGCCCTTACGGATCGGCGCGCCTTCGAAATCGATATCTTTCCTTGCTACGCGGATCATCTGCACGGTCGAATAGGCCCGCAGCAATTCTTCGGCTGCAGGCACGATCCGTGTCGGTTCGTTCCGCAGCAATTTTTGATCTTTGGGATTGCGCGCTAAATAGGCCAAGTCGAAGCCTATTGCCGTAGCGACCGTGTCGAGTCCTGCGACCAACAAAAGCACGCCGATGCCACGGACCTCCTCGCCGGTTAGGGGGCGGCCATCGACCTCAGCTTCAACGACGAAGGTCATGAAATCAGCGGCCGGATCTTTGCGGCGCAGGGTTGCAAGTTCATCGATGAACTGCACAATCGCCCGGGCCGCCGCCGTTCGTTTGACAGCGTCTCCATGGAGCAGATCCTTCCCCCAGCCCACAAATATGTCGAGCCGCTCATCAGACAGCCCCAAAAGGCAAAGAAAAATGCTCACCGCAAAGGGAAAGGCGAAATCCTTCATAACGTCACAACTTGTGCTCGAAGCGAAGATCCTGTCGATCAGCGCGACGGCGCGCTCACGGACGACCGGCTCCAGCACCATTACCCGCTCGAGCGAAAACAGGGGATTGAGTAACGAGCGAAAGACGGCGTGGGCCGGCGGGTCGAGTTCCAGAGGGATCATCGGCCAGTTTTCGCCGAGCGCCGATGCGAAGATGCTGCGATGGCTGGAAAAGGTCTCGGGGTCCTGTAGCACTCGGCGTTGGTCCTCAGCGCGCGTGATGACCCAGGTCCCTCGGCCATCGCGCGTGTTGTTGGGAGAAAAAAAGATTGGCGGCCCGTCGTGGAGGCAAGCGACAGCTGCGTGCGGATCCCCGTTGGGCGTGCGCTGCATGTCGGGCGACAGGAACAGGCTGAAGTCCTTCACCATCTCGGGCGGGACATGATCTGGGATCGGCTTGCTCACCACTTCGGTTTCTCCTACCATCAATCCATTCGCCAATTGGTGTCTTCGCTACCCGGCAAGGCATGGGCTCTCCGCCGCGTGTAGCTGCTCGACCAAAGGGGCGAGCGAAATCGTCGAGACACAGCACTTCCAATCTCGGACAGCGCACCGCTTACGTTGAACTCAGTAGCGCGTCTCCGAATACGAGCCGGCAGCTCTCACCGCCTCCCAAGCACGGTCTTCAAAACACGTGCCAGTTTGACGGATTTGGCCGATGGGACAATTTGCGATTGCTTTTCAGTTGTTTAGCTTGAGGCCGAAGAGGAGATGGGCTGAATCCACCTGCGTCGAGAATCGAACAAACCCCACCTATTGTCGTACTGGCACTGCTTGCGAACGTCGTCTTCCGCAGAAAAGCGACCCTGCAGCGGAACGTTATTGTGTTTGGTGCTCGTCACTTCGGAAACGCTCCGTAAACGGCACCATGGTTATCGTTAAATGCAGGTGAGTTCATTCCAGTACGGGCCTACCGCTAACCGTGCCTTCCTCGTTGCACAGAGGAATTGGTCACGGACCTCTCGCTACTAGGGAAAGAGTGTTAGCCGTCGTGCGTTCATGTCTTGCACAAAGCTTGGGACTGCGCTCTGCTCTAAGCTAAGGTGGCTCATCAATGCGGACTCGACCACTCCCGTTGCATTGCCAAGATGGGACATCGCAACGGCCAGCTTGGCGAGACTTTTCCGAAACGATAGAGAAAGCTTCGATGCGGTTATTTCCATGCGTAAAGGGTGAGTGCAAAAACAAAAATTATCAACGATTTTGCACATCTCGCAATTCGATGCCGCTTCGGCAATTTCCCTAAAGATCCTCTCCGCTCGAAGTGCGAGTTCTGCTGGGTCCAGTTCGTTACAGGTGGCGGTGCGTAAGGGAGACTGATGCCGCGCAGCGCCCTATTGCCGAGCTGAGAATGTCTCGTGCCACGGCATATGAGTCCAATAGAGCCCACTCGGTGAGTGGCCTCGTGAAGTCGCCCCTTTGAGGAAGGGATATGATCTTTCCTTCAGCTGCAAGTCGGATAAGCGCTTCGCGTACGGGGGTTCATTGCGCTCCGCTCCTTTCATTCAACACCCCTTTGCTCCAAGGTAAAGCGCGCCCGGACTGTAAAGTCAGTGAGTGGCTGCTTCTGCTCAAACAGCGTGATTGCATCCACCCGATAATCTTCGGTGAGGAGATCCCCGAAGTGCTCCTGCAGTTCAGACTGCAAAGCGCCTTTCCTGTCAGACAGGCGTCGATCGGTAAGCGTCATATGAAAACGAAACCGATCAAAGACATATGGATAGCCCCAGCGCACCAGGTGCGTCGTTTCCTCGTCGTCCAATGGGTCGAGCAGCCGTCGCTGCAGTTCTGCTTCGTCAACCGGAGCGCGAAAGGGGTCAAATTTCTCGACGATCTCCCCCGCCAAAGCCCGCAGGCCCGGAATTTCATGATGCGGGACGAGGGCGAAAAATCCTCGCATGAAATTAAGTTTGAGCGGGCCAATCGGACATGGCCTTCTCTCCAGGGTAAATTTCGAAAGGGCTTGTTCGAGGGTCGCGATGCTGTTGCCTTTCGCCAGGCGAAAGGGGGCCTTCAACGTTGCGTGGAAGCCATATCGCCTCGGCTGCGCAATGACAGCTTCCCTGTCGGGCTCGATCTCAGGCCTGAGAGCAATTTCGCGCGGCGGGAAGGCACTTCGGCCGAGCCAAGTTTCGGCAGCGCGGGTCAGCGGGTGGTCGGCCGCCGGAGTATAATAAATGGCATACCGAGCCTCCCTTGCAGAATATCCATCTGGAACAGCCTGTCCCGGCTCGCTCCTCTCAACAAGTTTCATTTCACAGCTCCCCCGGTAAGTCCTTCGACAAACCATCGCTGGGCGGAGAGGAATGCGATGATGAGGGGAGCGACGACAATAGTTGAAGCCGCCATCAACGGTCGTCTTCCCCGGAAAGCGGTTCGTCATAGCGCCCCAGGTCCAACATTTCGTCGATGATTGCCACCTCCTCCGGCTCAATGCTCGCGCATGCTTGCTTCGGTGTGACGCAGTCACATACGGCCCGCATGCCCGCGACCGAAGCCTGCATGGCATGATCGGCCCAGATCAGCATGGAAATGCCAGCCTCGCTAAATACTGAAACCGGTGTGCGGTAGTCGTTCGTGACTACGATCATGAGCGGAAGCCTCTTCCATTTTTTCCCGAAGGCGGAAATCTCGCCAGCGTCCGCCTTTGGAGATTGGATGAGTATGGCATCGGCGCCGGCGTGCACATAGGCGTGAGCACGCAGCAGGGCCTCGTCAAGACCGTGACCAGTCAACGCCATGGTGCGGGCAACAACCACGAGGTCGCTTCTCGCAGTGTCCTTGATCGCTTTCAGGCGGCCGGAGAACTCATCGATTCCGGCCAGCGCGTGACGATTGCTGACGGCGTTCATTTTGGCGTCCCCAATGCACACACCAGAGGCGCCGCGCTGCAAAAGCTTCGCTGCTAGTGACCGCGCACTAAGGTTCCCGAAGCCATAATCGCCATCGACGAGAATCGGCAATCTGCTGACGTCTGCCATGCACTCCACCACGTCGAGTACACGGGTCCAATCTGCCTCATTGGCGTTGCGGTAGCCGAGGCTCGCCGAAATGGACAGCCCCGACGCCCAAAGGCCCTTGAAGCCCCCCCGCTCTGCGATCGCCGCGGAAAGCCCGTCATGCGCCCCCATGAGATACGTCAGGTCGGATGAGGAAATCAGGTTGCGGAGCGTTTTTGTCGGGTCCTCAATGGGGCCAATGCTCTTGGGAACAACAACAGTCTGATCCATGGTCATGCTTCCCTCGGAGATCTACCAGAGCGGTGCGCTGGAACAAAACCATTGAAGCAAGTTGCGTGCCGGATTGGCAACGCCTTCTGCGTGGCGCGACTTGCCCTCACCGATGGCTGGAAGTTGCCACTTTTTGGTTGGACCTGCGACATTCTTGTCCGGCTTCGGACAAAAGAGCCGTGGAGATCGCTTCGAACCTCCGAGGGAGCCCTAGGTCGCTAAAGGTAACCGAAAGTCAGCACCTGTGTTCGCGCGCATGACTAACGACCTTCGACGCGCTCTGTCAGAGATTTCGGACAAGCCAAGGGAATCCCTCACGGCAGTAAGATTTCCTGCTTTCTGCCAATGGCATGGCTCTTGCTAGACCAGATGTGCCGGCTGAGTTCGCTGTTGCGCCGGCCGCAGCCAAAAAGCTGCGCACCAGTTTTTCTTCTAGAGGAGCACCGTTGATGACCAAAAAGACCGAGGTTCCGTTCGTCACCTTTCGAACGCGTGTTCGCGATGACTCCATAGGGGGGCCAAACCCGTACCGCTGGGAAGACCATACGTCCGACGATTATTTCAGCGGCAAGCGCGTCGTTCTGTTTTCGCTGCCGGGCGCTTTCACCCCGACCTGCTCAACCTTCCAACTCCCTGATTTTGAAAAACTGTATGGCGAGTTCAAGAAGAACGGAATTGACGAAGTCTACTGTCTTTCGGTCAACGATGCATTCGTCATGAATGCTTGGGGCAAGGCGCTGAGGCTGGAAAACGTCAAACTCATTCCCGACGGCTCGGGAGAGTTCACGCGCAAGATGGGCATGCTGGTCGCCAAGGACAATCTTGGATGCGGTATGCGCTCCTGGCGCTACGCGGCCGTGGTCAACAATGGCGTCGTGGAGCAGTGGTTCGAGGAGGAAGGTTTCTCCGACAATTGCGAAACCGATCCCTATGGCGTGTCTTCACCGCAGAACATTCTTGGATCGCTGAAGGCCTCGTCCGTCGCTTGATCCACAAGCTCTCGCCTCGCAGCCACTCTCACGCACGCCAGTCCGTCGCTCGATCGGAGTTCGGTTCAATCATGAAGTCCTTCACAAGCCTTCAACAGCGTCAGCAGCAAACGCTGACTATGACGCCCCAGCTCATGGAGTCGATTCGGTTGCTCCAGCTCGCGCATTACGAGTTGCACCAGTTCGTGGAGCAGGAATTGGAGAAAAATCCGTTTTTGGAGCTGGCGTCAAACGATGGCCCCGCTTCTGGAGATGGGTCACCGATTTCGGGGGAGAATCCGAACATCGGCACGCGCAAGACCTCCGTTGATGGGTCGACCAGGGCCGAAATTCCCGAACTGCCCGGTCAATGGAAGTCAATCCGAGACACAGCCAATATTCCCGCGGCTGACGGCCCTTCCCTAGCGGAGTTTGCCGCCAGCCCCGAAACATTGCATGACCATGTGGCGCGTCAGATTGCCCTCACGGCATTCACTCCGCAGGAGCGGTTCATTGCTCGGGAACTTGCCGGCCATTTGGAAGACACCGGCTATGTTCAGGTGAACCTTTTTGAATTGGCTAAGAAGCTGAATGTCCCGGAGACGGATGTGCAACGGACTCTTGGGACACTACAGCTTCTTGATCCGCCGGGAATTTTCGCGCGAAATCTCCGCGAGTGCCTGGAGATACAGTTGCGTCAGCGAAACCGTTTCGACCCGGCAATGGCAGCTTTGGTCGCCAACCTTGAGATGCTTGCGCAACGCAATTTCCGAGCGTTGAAGCGTTATTGCGGAGTCGATGAAGATGATCTTCTCGACATGATGCATGAGATCCGCACGCTCGATCCCAAGCCTGGAAACAGGTTCCAATCCGGTGGACCGGAATACATCATAGCCGATGTTTGGGTCCGGCCTTCGCCTGGAGATGGATGGATAATCGAGCTCAATCCGGATACGCTGCCCAAAGTGCTGATCAACCAGACCTATTTTTCGGAGGTCTCTCGCCTGACCACTCAAAACGCGCAAGATCAGGCATTCCTCAACGATTGCTTCCAAAACGCGAGCTGGCTGGTTCGCAGCCTTGATCACCGCGCCAAGACGATCCTCAAGGTTGCAACGGAAATCGTCCGCCAGCAGGATGTCTTTCTGGAGCATGGCATCGCTCATCTTCGACCGCTCAAGCTGAAAGCCGTCGCTGAAGCAATCAACATGCACGAGTCGACGGTAAGCCGCGTGACGTCGAACAAGTATATGCTCACGCCGCGCGGCGTGTTCGAATTAAAGTATTTTTTCACCGTCGCGATCGCCTCTTCACAGGGTGGCGACGCTTACTCCGCCGAAACTGTACGCCATTGCATCAAATCGATAATCGCCGCAGAACCGCTCGATAAAGCGTTTTCCGATGACGAGATCGTCGCCAGGCTCAAGGAAAGCGGCATCATCATTGCGCGTCGCACCGTCACAAAATATCGCGAGGCGATGAACATCCCCTCCTCCGTGCAACGGCGCCGCGAAAGGCGTGCGGGTTTGTGCTGATGGCGGACAAGCCTGGAGTCCCCGTGCGCCAGTGAAAGCGTTCTGGCCAAATCGATCCTGTTCTTGATCCGTGGAACGCGACTTATGCCAAGCCTGATTGATCCCGCCTCTCCAGGTTCCCAAAAGAATCTAAATCGATGGCGCAAACAGGAGGTTTGCGATGGGTTCAGCGATTTCTTTGCGATCGGACTTTGACTGCGCTTGTTGCCTTGGGCGCGGCAACGTGCGCCGCTGATTTTTCGGCCGTTCCTTGAACTGGCAGCGCGCACCGTTACCTTGCGAGTTGCCAGTCGCAGATTACAGCCAGGAGTGGAGGGCACAACATCATCAGCACGTCCGCTTCCTGGCAATTTCCTCAGGCGCGTGCGCACCGGCGCTGGACGAACGATAGTGGGGCTTTTTCGTCACGGAGATCTCCGTCGGCCGTTCTAATCCGTCTGGATGCCAAAGTGCCGAACGTGGTGCACCGTGGAGCCCTCAGGCCCGTCGACGCGCTCAACCACCGGTGGCTGAACCGCCGCAGGAATGGTCTCGACCGGTGCATCGCCTGCGAGTGCGACAGCGAGCTGCGCCTGATCGAGCTCGCCTTCCCACTTCGCCACCACCAGCGTCGCAACTGCATTACCGATAAAATTGGTAATTGAGCGGCATTCCGACATGAAACGGTCGATGCCGAGGATCAGTGCCATGCCGGCAACCGGAACGGACGGAACGACAGAGAGAGTGGCGGCAAGCGTGATGAATCCGGCGCCGGTGATGCCGGCCGCCCCCTTGGAGCTCAGCATGGCGACGAGCACGAGCAGGATCTGGTCGGCGAAGGACAGCGGTGTGTCGGTCGCCTGGGCGATGAAGAGCGCCGCGAGCGTCATGTAGATGTTGGTGCCGTCGAGGTTGAAGGAATAGCCCGTCGGAATGACAAGGCCAACGACGGAGCGCTTGCAGCCCGCCTTCTCCATCTTGTTCATCAGGCCGGGGAGTGCGGCTTCCGACGACGAGGTCCCGAGGACGAGCAGCAGTTCCTCCTTGATGTAGCGGATGAGCGAGAAGATCGAGAAGCCGTTGTAGCGGGCGACGGCGCCAAGCACGACGAAGATGAACAGGAACGAGGTCAGATAGAAGGTGCCGATCAGCATGGCGAGGTTGGCGATCGAAGCGAGGCCGTACTTGCCGATGGTGAAGGCCATGGCGCTGAAGGCGCCGATCGGCGCTGCCTTCATCAGGATCGCCACCAGCCCGAAGACCGGCAGCGTCAGCGCCTGCAGAAAATCGACGACCGGCTCCGCCTTCTTGCCGACCATCGCCAGCGAAATGCCGAAGAGCACCGAGATGAACAGCACCTGCAGGATATCGCCCTCGGCGAAGGGGCCGACGAGCGTCGTAGGGATGATATGCATGAGGAAGCCGGTGATCGACTGCTCATGCGCCTTTTCCGCATAGCTGGTGACCGCCTTGGCATCAAGCGAGGCCGGATCGATATGCATGCCGGAACCCGGCTGCACCACATTGGCGATCACGAGGCCGACAAGGAGCGCCAACGTCGAGAAGGTCAGGAAGTAGATCATCGCCTTGCCGGCGACGCGGCCGACCTTGGCGAGATCGGTCATCCCGGCAAAGGCGGTCGCGACCGTCAGGAAGATCACCGGTGCGATGATCATCTTGACGAGCTTGATGAAGGCGTCGCCGAGCGGCTTAAGCTCAGTGCCGATCTCGGGATAGAAATGCCCGAGCAGGATGCCCGCAGCAATCGCCGCCAGCACCTGGACATAAAGATGGCGATAAATGGGTGTCTTGCCGCGGACTTCCGCGGAATGTCCAATGATCATCACGAGATCCTCCACATGGGGCGCGCCCAGTCCGGCAATTGCCGGGCCTCCCGGGCCTGCTTTTCCGAAGATCGACAGCTGCTGCCGCCTTGTAGAGATATCGAGCAACAAACGCGCCAACTGAGCACGGCTCGGACAGGGATTGAAATTGCTGCGTTTTTGCTTAAGCGCCGAATTGCACGCAGTTGGATTGTCCGGAAAGCTACAAAACACGCGCTCCCTTGAACCAGTAGTTTTTCACTGTGGCTGGGCGAACTCGTGACACAGCCGCGCCTGCAATTTTCCAGCGCTGCAGGTGCGACAGCCAGAACTCCGACATCCATGTGCGCACCGGATCGTGCGACTGGTTGCTTGGCGGCGCTAGTCGGGTAAGCGGTCGAGATAAGGGTCGAATGCGGCAGCGACAGCGCGAAGGACAAAACGATGCTCCTGCCGTACGCGGACGAAACCATTGGCGATATCCACTACCCCGTCTTCGGCCAGCCTCGCCAAACGCCCAGCTGAATCGAAAATAGGGATTGGAGCAAATTCGTGAGCGGCGCAGATTGCAGGCACGTCGGCCTCCAAATTGCACATTAGCTGCTCGATGATTGCGGCTCGCACGCGATCTTCGCCGGTGAGACGATAACCCTGTGATGTCGCCAGGTGGCCAGCTGATATGTGCCGAGTATAGGAACTCTGTGCAAGTTCGTTCTGGACATAGCCTTCGCCCAGACGACTGATGGCCGATGCGCCGAAGCCGATCAGCATTTGGCATGTATCGGCCGAATATCCTAGGGAATTGCGCCGCAGACGACCGGCTTTCTGCGCCAGCGCGAGCTCGTCGTTTGGCAAGGCGAAATGGTCCAGCCCGATTTGGCGATAGCCGGCGGAGACCAGCGTATCGGCCACGGCTGCGGCCTGTTCAGCGCGGGCAGCCATGTCCGGCAGCGCCGCTTCCTCGATCAAGCGCTGATTTTTTCTATAAGATGGAACGTGCGCGTAGCCGAAAACGGCAAGCCGTTGGGGGCGCATCGCGACTGCTGTCTTGGCGCTCTGTACACAAGACTGCACTGTTTGATGCGGAAGACCATACATGAGATCGAAATTGATGCGGACTATTCCATGCCGACGCAGGTTTTCGGCGGCAGCCGCCACCTGCGTCTCAGTCTGGACCCGATTGATCGCTTGTTGGACAGTGGGATCGAAGCTCTGCACGCCAAGGCTCGCACGGTTTACCCCGGCGGATTCAAATGCTTCGGCCATCTCCGATGTGAACGTGCGCGGGTCGATCTCGACAGCGACCGTAATCGCTTTTTTGAACGCGAAGTAGCTGCGCAGGAGTTCCATTAGAGCCAGGAACTCCGCCGGCGGCATGATGGCTGGCGTTCCGCCGCCGAAATGTACGTCGCTCACGGGCAATCCCTGCGGCGCTTGCTCCGAAACCAACCTTATCTCCTCACGAAGCACTGCCAAATAGTTGAGGACCGATGCGTCTCGACGAGTGATGCTGACAGGAAAGCCGCAATACCAGCACATCGACCGGCAGAATGGAATGTGGAGATAGAGCGATACAGTATCATCAGCGGGCATGTCCCTCAGCCATTCCCCCGACGCGTTGGCGCCGACCGCCGGGGAAAACTGCGATACCGTTGGATAGATAGTGTACCAAGGAAGGTGGGCTTCACAATACTTCGTCATGGTCGTCTGCGCCGCGATGCCCAAATGACTTTCGTCTCCATCGGCCAGATGGTGTGCCCGGATCTCACGCTCATGCCCCTCCCGATCGCTTGCGATTCCGCGCTTGCACGCAGGGGTGCTTTTTTCGCCGTCAGCCATCATGGACCCCGTCATCTCAATGCCAGTCGACAGTTCCCGCCGCCTTTCGATAAGCAGGTTCAAGACTCATGCCAGTGTCGCTGATGGTATCGAAAATAAGGATCGCTAGTGTTCTGGAATTAACTGAAGGATTCCCTGAGGCCGGCAAATATGCGAGTCTTGGTCCATGGACACGGACAAGCGATTGTTGCTGTCGCCTGAAGATCGGGTGCGGCTGGAAGGTTGGGTGGCGGATCGGAACACGCCGCAGAAGCTGGTTTGGCGGGCGCGGATCGTGCTGATGTGGGCGGACGCGTCGAGTCTGGCGTCGATTGTGCGGACGCGGGGCAAGACCAAGAAGACGGCCTACCGCTGGCGCGATCGTTATCTTGAGCAGGGTGTCGATGGGCTTGCGCGCGACGCGACCCGGCCTGGCCGTAAGAAGCCGTTGAGCGCCGAAGTCATTGCGCGCGTGGTCGAGATGACGCTGCGAGAAAAGCCGCCGGCGGCCACGCAATGGAGCGCGCGCTCGCTCGCCAAGGCGGTTGGTCTGAGCCACACCAGCGTACAGCGCATCTGGGTGGCACATGGGCTCAAGCCGCATTTGACCAAGACGTTCAAACTGTCGAACGACAAGCAGTTCGTCGAGAAGGTGACGGACGTCGTCGGTCTCTACCTTGATCCGCCGGACCGGGCTCTGGTGTTCTCGGTCGACGAGAAGTCACAGATCCAGGCGCTGGACCGCACCCAACCGGGCCTGCCGATGAAGAAGGGTCGGGCGGGAACGATGACCCACGACTATAAGCGGCATGGCACGACGACCCTGTTTGCCGCCCTCGATGTCGCCACCGGCAGGGTGATCGGCGAATGCATGAAACGTCATCGTCACCAGGAATGGCTCAAATTCCTTCGGCTCATCGACCGCAGCACGCCCAAGGGCTTCGACCTGCACCTGATCGCAGACAACTATGCCACCCATAAACACCCGGCGGTCAAAGCCTGGCTGGCCAAACACCCTCGCTTCCATATGCATTTCACCCCCACTTCGGCGTCCTGGCTCAATCAGGTCGAACGCTTCTTCGGTTTGATCACAGGCGATCGTATCCGGTGTGGCGTATTCAAGAGTGTCGCCGAGCTCGAAGGTGCAATTCAAGACTATCTCGATCATCACAACGCCGATCCAAAACCCTTCGTTTGGACCAAATCCGCTACCGACATTCTTGAAAAGGTCGCCCGTGGGCGACAGGCGTTAGAGTCACAACACTAGCGTTCTCGATCTATTTGCCTGGGATTGAAATACATGTCTTGTCAAACAAACTCCTGTCGCGCATCCGACAATTGCGACAAAGTTGGTCCGCAACTGCATCAACTCACGACGATCACCCATTCGACGAAGGGCGACAATAAACGTGCTGTTCGCAGGAGCCCCCGCTGGAACGGCAATCGCGCCCCGGCCGTTCGGGTCGGTCTTTGCCAATTACCCGGAGTTTGAGGCGAGCGCTGACGCAAGACGGTGCACCGACGCGTGCGATACGGGCACGCTTGTTGAAATGCTCTGGCATTGGCACTCAGATCCTCGGTCGCATAGCAGCGGCATCCCTTGGGCAACATTGCACTTGATACCTGTGGTGTGGTTCGCTGGTTACTGCGACGGGCGGTATTTTCGCTGAGTGCTTGGTTCAGCCTGATCACACTTTTGCATAGTTCTATACCGCATATTTTGTTGACGAACGATCAGAAGGCAGCGACCCTTCGCGCCCGCTCATGATGAGTAGCAACAGTGGAGTACTTGTGAGCTTTTCCTTCAGCCTTTTGATTATGGCGTGACCAAATGCGGACCCCAGTGTTCGGGTTGCGCTGCAGTTCAGCCATCGACAGGCGGGGAAACGGTGATCCGCCCGACAGAGCTACGAAGGGTGTTCTGGGAATTGATCGGTTCTCTTCGTCCACCAGTCCTCTATGCTTCACGCTCAGAGCGCTCCTGGCCCTTGTGCGATGGCACTGTCGTTCAAAAGCGCGCGTCGGCTTGGCCGGCATCGTGAAGGATACGTGAGAGATGGGCTCCTTTACACATGTTCATGGCAGCGTCAGACCTGTGCCGCCTCGAATAGAGTCCGACGAAGACGTCTTGGCGGCCGCTGCCGAGATTGTCGCGCTCGGCGCCGATGCCCCCATTGGTCTTTCCGCTGAAGCGTTGGAGCAGTCCGGGCTCTTGCCATTCCCATTCCAAACGATTTCGACGGCGCTGACGTTTGTAACCGGTTGATTGCACGTGTAGTGTCACAGATTGCTGAGGTGCAGTCCGCTGCTGCCCTTGCGCTCGCCAGTCATTTCAGCTCTTGAGTTGGTCCGTAATGCCGGAAGCGATGAGCAGCGACGGAGCATCTATCTGCGTGTAATATCGGGTGAAAAGCTGTCGACGGTTGCGGTCGGAGTTCACAACGTGAGTCAGCGCTACGTCGTCGACGGTAACGGCTTCAAAGTTGGCGGTGCAATCGAGGTGGTTGGTCTCGGGGAGCCAGCTTGGTTTGCGTTGCTTGCCTTGAGCGAAGCCGAAGTCTTGAGTTTATTGCTCGTGCAGCGCGACAGCTGCGAAATCCATCTCGTCCATAGCGGTGAGCCCGCACTATACAGCCTCGAAGGGGTTCATGTGCCGGCCGACTCGGTGCTCGCCCTCAACAGCAATGCACTGCCGCTTTCGCAGTCGCTAGGCAGCATTCTTCATGCTTCGGCTATTCTCGGCGAGAAACGCCGGAGGCTTGCTGCCGAATTGCGGCACGGCGACAGTCCCTTGACCGGGCGGTTGCGGGATGAGCGGATCGGACGATTTCAGTTCGACATTGAGATCCTAGCCGCACTGATTGATCAGGCAGCTACCGCGCTTGACCTCGCGCAGGTCAATGCGACTCCGACCGACGTGTCGGAGGCAAGCAGAATTGCCACGGCGCTTGAAATCGCTGCGCTGCCCGATGGTGCGCGGGAGGCGACTCGTTTGCTGGCACAACTGGGGCAGATCCTCACCAATTAAGCTGGACTGACGTCAGATGGTCGGCCTCACCCCTGCGACACGCGTACCGGCATCCACGTCGGGATCGGCCGCGCATCATTGCAGGGCCGTCCTGGAAGATCATGTCCATCGGTCATCGGCAATGGGCTCATGGGTGCTGATCAATGAGGGTCGGTATTAGCTTTCCTCCGAAGCGAAGCAGCTTTTGAAATCCATGCAATCTCGGCAGGTGGGCGCGGTACAAAGCGAAAAGCCTTCGGCCTCGCAGAGCTTACGGTAAAAGTACCTCTTCCATCTCATGTTATTGGTGTTGCCAGCTGCCAGTGTGGGAAAATGGGTCGCAAGCAAGTGGCTGAGCTCGGATCGGTTATAAAGGCCTAGGTCCTGCCAGAGATGCTCATGGCGCAAAGCTCGCCGGGCAACGATCTTGGCGAAGCGGGCGCTCGCGGGGTCGCCCGGTCGGGCATACGAAAGCAACATACCTCGCAGAAGTTCTTCCTCTACGCCAGCCTCGACATCGCTTACCTCTTCCAAGGAGAAGGCGTCGACGAGGTCGGGGGGAAAACGGCTAGTCAGGATTTCCTGCAACTCGGCTCGCGAAAGGCCGGTCGCCTCCGTCGCCGTCGCCTGGCCAACGTCGATCTCCTCGAGCGCACGCGAAAGGACACAGGCAATTACATACTCGTCGAAATCCATCTCCGCGTCCATCCGCAGCGATTGCCTGGCTCTGGCTGGTGGAGAGTGCCGTCTCCCGTCGAGTTGATACGAAATTCGCATTCCGTGGGAAGGCCCTGTTCCCCACTGAATGCGGATTTGACGTCGATCTAGCATGTGCTTTCTTCCTACCGTTGCGGCGCCCAGAGTCATACCGATAGGCAGCTCCTGCGTCTCATGAGGTGGGCGGCGCAAGAGTCGTGCCAGTAGCCCTCCGATGTTAATTCAAAGGTTTAGACAGGGTGTAGAGGGACACCCGCTTAACGCAAGGTGTTGTGGAAACGACAAATACGACAGCGCTGCATTGCGTCGAACGCAAGTGACAGGACCAGCGCTATATCGACATTGACACAGCCGAGAAAGTTGCCACGAGGAATGCCTGTAAACATCCGCTAAAAAAGCAGCTTTCGTGGACCGGCGGCGCCTCGGCGGAATCCGATGTTCGGAGTGATCACAAGCTTGAAAATACTTGGCCTATCCATGATGTGGATTTCGTTCATTGAAATAATGGATTTTACCAATGTGATGGGATGTTGCATTACAACGGCAACTCGAAGAACCGGAGCGTGCAATCTGTGCCGGGGCCCATAGATCCATGTCCCTTTCGGAACGGTCCGTGGAGACTTAACCGAGGTGACCACCGAGTGCTCACCCTTAACTGGAGGCAGCCGAGATGCGAAGCAAGATCGATGTAGGCGACTCGGTCAAAAAGGTCGCGCCAAGCCGACACTACGATCTAGGCGCCCTGAAGTTGATGGCCGGCATCGTAGGGCATAGCTTTAGTGCGCCACTCGCGGAGCGGGCTGGGTTTGCCGCACCTTACGGACAGGCCGAGGCGCGCCCCCCCCGTCTCTGCGACTCCGGCATGGTGTTGCAGGTCACAGGCTGCAGCGGTATCACGATGTGGCGAAAAAGACAGACGCAAGGGCTCATCACCTTCCGGTGCTTCTCCAATTTGACTGATGAGCATCACATTAAGATTGGCTACAGCACGGTCGAGCGCGTTCCGATTGCCTTGATACGCAAGTCCATCTTTCGCCGGCCAGGACGGCGGCTGCGAGGATTGCACCATCATTCTCTCGCTGACGCGACGCTGCAAGGGCAGATGGCGTCGAACCGCTCGACTAACGTTTCTGATGTGCCCACTCCCATCGTCAAGGAATCACTGAACAGCCGGATCGAACACCTTCTGTCCTCGATCTAAATAGCGAAGGCGGTACTCAAGGTCGTGGTGTGAGAACACCGCTTCCAAAGGAGAAGCCCATGGATTACCTAGATTTCAGCGGTGAGATCGCCGCTGACAGCTGCGAAGCACGGCAACATCGAGAACCGAACCTGGCATCGATGGATCTGAACCTGTTGGTGGCGCTCGATGCATTGATGGAGCACCGTAACGTCACGCGTGCAGCCCAGAACATCGGTCAGAGCCAACCGGCGACGAGCCGGGCGTTGTCAAAGCTGCGCGCAGTGTTCAATGATGATCTCTTGGTTCGCTCCTCGACCGGTCTGGTCCCCACTCCGCGGGGCGAGCGCTTCGCCCGTATGCTGCGACCGGCGTTGCATGAGATCCGTGAAATCGTGGCAAGTCAAAGCTCGGCCCAAAAGGAATGGCCTTCGAAGGCGGTATTAGCGATGCCTGATCACCAAGCGCTAGTCCTGCTGCCGCGCCTCCTGCCGCAGTTGCGCGAGCGCGCCCCTCAACTCGATATTGTCACCGATCCGTTTCTCGCTGGCGCGCTGCGCCGACTCGAACGGGGCGAAATAGATCTTGCGGTCGGGCAGATTGGCACGTCTCCCCCCGGTTATCTGCGCCGCAGCCTTTACACAGACCGTTTCGTCTGCCTGCTGCGTTACGACCACCCGGCCTTGGCGCAGGAATGGACACTCGAAAGCTGCGCGGCATTGCGCCATGCCGCCATCGCGTCGAACTGCGAGGACGGCTTCGGGCAAATCTACGATCAACTGGACGCCTTGGATGTGCCGAACCGCGATCCGTTGCTGGTTTCCAGCGTGCTGACAGCCGCGGTGGTGATCGCGGCGACCGACCTGGTGCTGATTCTGCCGCACCGCATCGCGACACGGATCGCCGCCATTCTATCGCTCGCGATTGTTGATCCGCCCATGGAGCTGAAGCCCTACGAGGTCGCGCTGATTTGGCACGAGCGTTGCCATCGCGACCCCGATCATGCCTGGCTGCGCCGTGAAATCGCCGTGGCGGCAAAAGCACAACCCGCACAAGAATAACCGCGGAGGTAACTCACTGATAGTCGAAACAGCGCCAGCATTCGAGGCAAGAAGGAGCAGCAAGCCTGACTTTGCTGCGGCGTGGCCAGCCGAACAGAAGGGCCTTGTTTCCGCGGCCCCTGTATCCTGCTCGCGGAAGAGCATCGGTCAAAGTGTTCCTCACATTGAGCGGCTGGATCAATGCTCCACGTCAAAGGGATATGCGTGCACGGATGGTTTCAGAATGAATTCTGACATTTCCACAGGGACAGCCGGTCCACAGGGACAGCCGGTATGAATTTTGCCTGGTGAAGAGTCCTCGGCGATCACTAACACAGGCGCCCTCATGATCATGAAAAAGGAGTGATGCGAAGTGGCGAAAGCAAATCGGCCCCAAACGGGCGCGCACAATTCTCACGAGATTACACCCCCGCAATTGGCACGCACGGAAGCGCCACCGCACGCGAGCTTGGATGCCTGGATCAAAGAGGGAGAGGGAGAGGGAGAGCACTGGGGTCGAAAAGAGGCCGTGAAACGAATAAACGCCTGGGTGGAGGATGGCGATGTCAATGCGGTGCTGAATCTGTCATCGCTCCATCTGACCAGCCTGCCAGATACGCTCCCGGCCGGACTTCGATGGCTCAACGCCGAGCGGAACCAGCTGATCTGCCTGCCTAGAACACTTCCGACCGCACTTAAGACAATCGAGGCGAGCTATAACCAGCTAATCTGCTTGCCCTATAAACTTCCCGCGGGGCTCCAAACGCTCAAAGTCGATCTCAATCAGCTGACCACCTTAGACTTCAATCTCCCGGCGAGTCTCCAGACTCTTCAAGCCAGCTACAACCGGTTAGTCAGCTTGCCCGGAACCATGCCGGCTGGGCTCCAGACCCTCGGCCTCGCGTACAACCAGCTAAGCAGTCTGCCCGACAAGCTTCCTCTCAGGCTCCAAACGCTCAATGTGGTCGGCAATCAGTTGACCAAGCTGCCTGCTAGACTTCCTCCCGAAATCCAACAATTCATCGCCAGATACAACCGGCTGACCAAGCTGCCCGACAGCCTTCCCCCAGCGCTCGAAGTGCTCATCGTCGACGGCAATCAGCTGACGTGCCTGCCCACGACGCTACCGGCCCGGCTAAAAACACTCGAGGCGAACTATAACCAGCTGACCAGCCTGCCGGACAACCTTCCCCAGGGGATCCAGACCATCATCGCGGGCAGCAACAGCTTCACCAGGCTGCCGAGAGCCCTCCCGCGCGCGCTCGAGGTGCTGGATGTGAGCGGCAACCAGCTGACCAGCTTGCCCGACCTACTACCGGACGGGCTCAAGACACTCAGCGTTGGCAGCAACCAGCTTGCCCAGTTGCCCGCCAACCTCCCGGCCGGGCTCAGGACGCTCGTTGCCGAGGAAAACCGTCTGACCTGTTTACCCGATCAACTTCCCGCCGGGCTCAAGACGCTCATCGCTAGGCACAACCAGGTGACTAGGCTACCCGAGAATCTGCTGACGCAGCTGGGGGAGTGCACGGTTTTTCTTGAGGGTAACCCGCTCTCTGAGCAGGAGGAGACGAACCTGGCCGAAGCGATCAGCGTTCCTAGCTACTCCGGTCCGACGGTATTCGTCTCCTGCCGCCGGACTTCAGAAAGATGGTAAACGCTAATTTCCCTGCAGATTGACGCCGGCGATTCGACGGAACGTGTTTGAATGGGGGGGTAGTGTGGGGCTTGATCAGGCCGCTGCGGCTTTGGAACATTGAATGGCAGCAGGTCAGAGTTGTCGGCGTCGTCGGCGCGCTGAGGCAATTTGGTGAATGGCGCAAAAGTGGCCAAGGGTTCGACGCCGCAGGCTCTGCAGGCAACATGAGGCTGTAGACGACGGCGCTGGCCTTCGCTCCATCGACGGTCCCTGACACAGGATTTTCGGCCAGTGGCAAAAATTCTGATATCGCGTTCGAGTTATTCGTCACTTCAAGGAATGTCTCATGGATGATTTGGATGAACCGCCGAAATAAAGCGTGTGAGTGCCCGGCGCCATCGCGTCGCTCAGGTGCAACTCCCTTTGTTTTCCATTGGTGTAGGCGTTCTGCGGCTGATGACGTTTATCGTGACGTTCGGTCGGAATACGGACAGTGAAACCCTCGAGCGATCCGCGACGATCACTGTCTGGGCGCTGGTTGGCATCTTACTTGCGCATGGGCACGAGCCAGGCACAGGTCTAGAAGATTTAAATGCAGTCCACGTGAGGAGCAGCAATTAATGACGTGCATTGTCGGTTTAATCCACAACGGTTCGGTTCAGATCGGGGGCGACAGCGCTGGTGTGGTCGACCTTTCCCTCACCGTCCGCGCTGATCGCACGGTCTTCCGAAGGCACGAATTCATCTTCGGCTTTACGAATTCGTTCACAATGGGCCAGATGTTGGCACACTCCTTCAACCCGCCAAAGAGGCGTCCTGAATTCGATGCCTATGCTTTCATGGCAACGGAGTTCGTCGACGCGCTCCGCTGCTGCTTGAAAGATGGTGGCTATGCCAAGCGGCACAACGACACCGAACGCGGCGGCACTTTTCTCGTTGGCTACGCCGGACGGCTCTTCAAAATCGACGAGGACTATCATGTTGGCGAGCCCCTGGACGGTTTTGACGCCTGTGGATGCGGGCACCAGATAGCGCTGGGCGCGCTCTTCGCATCCTCGAACTCTCCGCCTCAGGAAAGATTGGAGAAAGCTCTCAATGCTGCGGGGCGTTTTTCTGTCGGCGTACGCGGACCGTTTCATTTCGAGACGCTGGACTCGGCCGAATGAAGGCGGTCGATGTGCGGCCGCTGTTGCGCCAGTTATTTCCGAGAGGCCCACAAACTCTGCGCTCCCTGCCGGCTGGTCTATCGGCCGCGGATAGAGCACCGATATCTCCGGCTGACGGATTCATCGCCAGCGTTTTTGCAGTAGATCTCCGGGGGCAACGAGTGCCCGAAAGGCGAACCGCTCTATGTAGTGCCTTGCACAGGCTTTCTCCGTGAGGAAACACGAGGACTGCAACTTCCAAGCCGCACCCAGCCATGTCAGATGTCCGACGATGTCAGACACACGACATCGCAATTTAAAGTCATCATATTGTTGGAAACCAATCTTTCTCCTGGCACGGTTGATGCTCGGTCAGCCTCGAGACAAACGCCATTGAGGTTAGACCGATTCATGATCACGCTCACCGAGAACACCGTTGCCGCTATGAAAGCTGTGCTTTTCAGGGCCAACGAGCCGATGGAAGGCTTTCGCATCATGGTCCAAGCAGGCGGCTGCGCCGGATTTAAATACCTGATTGGTCTGGAAAGCTTCTCGCGCGAGGGCGATGCGATCATCGAGGCAGACGGGGTAAAGGTGTTCGTGGACGTAGGCTCACAACCCCATGTCCACGGCATGACCGTTGACTTCATCACAGGGTCCGAGTTCGCCGGTTTCATTTTCGACAATCCTAACGCGCGGGAGAAATGCGCCTGCGGCAAATCTTGTAGCTGACAACCTGATACAGTGAGAAGGCTCATGTGGGACTATTGGTCAAGGATACAGGATTACTTCCTGAACTCGATGAATGCCGGCGTTCTGGAGGCACTCAATCCCGTTACTCAGATCGGCGCTACCTTCTGTAGAAAGGCACTTGAAGCAATGACTAGAGCCAATGCGGTAGCGCAAGTGCTCACCGCGGCGGGCTTCCAGAATTGGCGCAGCAGTTATGCATTCGTCTCCTCTTCGGTGATGACCAAATTCCTCAACGGAAAAATCGTCGACGATCGAGTCCGGATTGCCCATCTGGCGAGGGCGGCCCATCGAAGCAGTCTGTCGCCGGAAAAGACGCATTGTTGTTCGGCGACGAATTATACAGCAACCGCAAGTTCACTCAGCGGGAATCGCCTCTTTGACCACGAGGAAGACGCCTGTCTCCACAAAAGCTTCAATGTCAATGGGGTGACCGGAGGGACTGCCGTATCACCAGACTCAACACCGAGCAGTTCACCTATGAGACGAAGCGTCCTGGCGGCTAGGTCACATGCTCCGACGCGATGGAAAGTCCTCGCAGGCGACATGCAACGATGGTCACCGAACGACTCACTATGCGTGAAAAGGCCCGCGCAGCTGGCGGAAAAGACGACCGCGCCCAAACGGCGTGGTCGATTGTGGAGGCGAGAAATCGCTTCCGCCGCCATACGGGGGGCGTCGCAACTTGAAACAGCCGAGTTCGCACAATGAGATCTGTTTATCTCGACAATAACGCAACTACACGGGTCGATTATGAAGTCGTTCAAGCCATGCTTCCGTTCTTTACGGATCAATTTGGAAATCCTTCGTCGAAGCACGCATTTGGCTCCTCTGTCAGTGCCGCGGTGAGAAAGGCGCGCCGGCAGGTACACGCGCTGATCGGCGCGCGGTGCGATTATGAAATCGCGTTCACCTCGGGCGGGACGGAAAGTGACAATGCGGCAATGCTTTCGGCACTCGAAGTGATGTCTGATCGTACAGAGGTTGTGATTTCCTCCGTCGAGCATCCGGCAGTGCTAACGCTCTGCACCCATCTCGAGAGAACGCGCGGCGTCAAAGTGCACAAGATTCCGGTGGATCACCATGGCCGTCTCAATCTCGACGCCTACAGGGCCGCCCTCACAACCCGTGTGGCAATCGTTTCTATCATGTGGGCGAATAATGAGACCGGGACGATATTTCCCGTGGTCGAACTCGCTGAATTGGCCAAGGGGGTCGGGGCCCTTTTCCACACAGATGCAACCCAAGCGGTCGGTAAGATTCCAGTCAATCTCAAATCGACTGCAATCGACATGCTCTCGCTCTCCGGCCACAAGCTGCATGGCCCGAAGGGGATTGGCGCGCTCTATGTGAAACGCGGGGTACGTTTCCACTCGCTTATAAAGGGTGGCCGCCAAGAACGTGGTCGGCGCGCCGGCACAGAGAATACCCCCGGCATAATCGGGCTCGGCAAAGCCGCCGAACTTGCCCGGAAGTTCATGGAAGACGTGAACACAAGGGTGAAGCTACTCCGAGACCGCCTGGAGCATGGCATACTCCAGCGTGTACCAAACGCGTTCGTTATCGGCAATTCGCTGGAGCGACTGCCTAACACTACGAACATAGCCTTCGAGAATGTGGAAGGCGATGGCCTAGTGCATTTTCTCGACCGCTATGGCATCGCCTGCTCCTCCGGTTCCGCCTGCGCCTCCGGCTTGTTGGAGCCGAGCCACGTCTTGAAAGCGATGAAGATCCCTCATGCTGCGGCAAACGGGGCAACCCGCTTCTCCTTTTCGCGTGAGAACCGCGATGAGGACGTCGACCGCGTACTCGAGGTAATCTCCGAAACTGTCCAGAAGCTGCGCGACGTAGGCCGTTATGGATCGTGGCTCGGAGACATCCAAGCCTATATGCCGTGAAGGGAAGAGGCAGCCTCCATCCATGTGTCAAATCTTGCCCAACGAAATGACCCCGCATGACGGTAATGCCCGCGCTGTCTTCGGAGCGGCGGGCTCCGCGGCAAAGATCTTCGATACTGTCTCTATAAGAGTTGACTGCCGGCCCGTCGCAAGAGCAGTGGACATCAAAGACGTCGCGTCCCCGCGGGTGAGCATCTCAACGGTGTGGCTGAAATCTCGATCGTCAGCCATGCCGCGACTTCCGACACGATCGCCTCGCCGGCTGCCGCCAACTCAATCTTCCTCTTTGGCTGCAGGTCACGTTTCGGCAAATGCACGCAGCCCGGAACCGACCAGGGAGAAAGCAATGAGCTGTAGTTCTGATGATGGCCGTCCCATGGATGTCAACGACATCCTCGAACGGCTCAAACGTCTGTCGGATGCGGAGGAGTTTTTCGCAGTCCTTGGCGTCTCCTATGACGCGAATGTGCTCGATGTCTCAAGGCTCCATATCATGAAGAAAATGGGGCAGTACCTCGCCGAAGACGACCTCTCTGATCTCCCCAACCAGGCGGTCGCTGCGCGGGCGCGCGCCATGCTGGAACGCGCCTACGAAGATTTCGCGACGTCCTCGCCGCTCACACATCGAGTCTTCAAGGTGCTCGAGGACAACGACCCAGACAAACCTGCCGCAGGAGGCCCCACCTTCGTCCCCCTCGATTCAGTCCTAAAGTCGTTCGAGAGAGAATGAGTGCGGACTGGCTGCGACGCGACAATGTCGCGATTACGACAACGTCGGTCACGATCCAGACAGAGCTCAGAGGACGAAGATCCACATTTCAATTGATAGGGCGAACGCAAAGCGGTTGGCACGAATGGTGCTTTGCTCGGAGATTAACGCCAAGTCTGCCATCGAAGGGAGCAAGAGATCGCCATGCACATCGTAGTCTGTATCAAGCAGGTGCCCGACTCCGCACAGATACGCGTCCACCCTGTCACGAACACGATCATGCGCCAGGGCGTGCCTACCATCATCAACCCCTATGACCTGTTCGCCCTCGAAGAAGCACTCAGATTGCGCGATTCCCACGGCGGCGACGTCACCGTACTCACCATGGGCCCGCCCCTGGCTGAAGACGCATTGCGCAAGGCACTCACTTATGGCGCCGACCGCGCCATACTTCTGACTGACCGCCATTTTGCCGGTTCAGACACTCTGGCGACCTCCTTTGCTCTTTCTCAAGCAATCGTGAAAATCGGAGAGACCTTCGGCACGCCTGATATCATCTTCACGGGCAAGCAGACGATCGACGGCGACACCGCCCAGGTCGGACCCGGCATCGCCAAGCGCCTCGATCTCCTACAACTCACCTACGTCGCGAAAATCGCCTCCATTGATCTCGCTTCACGCGAAATCACGGTCGACCGACGCTCGGAAGGCGGAACGCAGACGCTAAAGAGCAGGCTCCCTTGCCTCATCACCATGCTGGAAGGCACCAACGAGACTCGCCGCGGCTCGCTCGACGACGCACTCCGCGCTGCGCGCAGCCAGATCGTGAAGTGGAGTGCGGCCGACGCCGGCATTGAAGACCTCACTAAATGTGGCCTGCGCGGTTCGCCCACTGTCGTCAAGCGCGTCTTTGCCCCTGCGGCGCGGGCGGAAAGAGCGGAGCAAATCGACAGCGCGGATAAGACGCTTCACGACCTTGCTGATGAGCTGATCTCCGGAATTTTTGCGCGCCAGCCGGCGCTGGAACGCGAACTCGCCATTAACAGCGGCGCGTGATCGCAAGGAGCAATACTGTTGACCGAGAAACGAAAAAAGCCCTCTCCCCCCGCCAGCGGCGGGCGTATCAAGACAGAGCTGCCCGAGCATTTCAGGGACTACCGGCACGTCTGGGTGTTCATCGAGCTCGAGCGGGGCCAAGTCCATCCTGTCTCCTTCGAACTGCTTGGGGAAGGACGCAAGCTCGCCGACGAACTGGGCGTCGAGCTTGCGGGCGTCGTCCTCGGACCGCCCGGCGAGTCCACCCGGTATGCCGTTGCCGAGGCTTTTGCTTATGGCGCCGATCTCGTCTACCTGGTCGAGACTCCGCTACTTGCCGATTACCGCAACGAACCTTTCACCAAGGCGATGACGGATCTGGTCACTGGCTACAAGCCTGAGATTCTGCTCCTCGGCGCGACCACGCTCGGCCGCGATCTCGCGGGTTCCGTGGCGACCACGTTGCTGACGGGGCTCACTGCTGACTGCACCGAACTCGCTGTGGATGCGGATGGTTCCCTCGCGGCGACTCGGCCGACCTTCGGAGGCTCCTTACTCTGCACGATTTACACGCTTAACTGCCGCCCGCAGATGGCAACAGTACGGCCGAGAGTCATGGCCATGCCGCAGCGCGCGAACAAGCCGGTCGGCCGTATCATTCAGCACGACGTCCCGATGATCGAGGAAGAGATCGTCACAAAGGTCCTCGCCTTCTTGTCCGACGGCAAGTCGGCAGAGGCCAATCTCGCCTATGCAGACGTCGTGGTTGCCGGAGGCCTCGGTCTCGGAGCGGCGGAAAACCTGAAGCATTTGAGGAACATCGCCGGAGCCATCGGGGCCGAATGTGGCTGTTCGCGCCCATTGGTTCAAAAGGGTTGGATGCCGGCTGATCGGCAGATCGGCCAGACTGGCAAGACGATCCGGCCGAAGCTCTACATAGCGGCCGGAATTTCCGGCGCTATTCAGCACCGCGTCGGCGTCGGTGGAGCCGATCTCATCGTCGCGATCAACACCGACCCAAACGCACCGATTTTTGACTTCGCCAACATTGGTATTGTCAGCGATGCGATCCGCTTCCTGCCCGCTCTGACGGAAGTTTTCACCCGCCGGCTGGCGCCGCACAATCGCGAGAAGCTTGCGAACTGAGGGAAATGGCATGATCGAAGAACAGTTCGATGCGATTGTGATTGGGGCCGGCATGTCCGGCAATGCTGCTGCTTACACCATGGCAAGCCGAGGCCTGAAGGTCCTGCAGTTGGAGCGCGGTGAATATCCGGGTTCCAAGAATGTCCAAGGTGCCATCATGTATGCGAACATGATGGAGAAAATCATTCCGGATTTCCGAGATCATGCGCCTCTCGAGCGGCATCTGGTTGAGCAGCGCTTCTGGATGATGGACGACACATCCCATATCGGGATGCAGTACCGGTCGGATGAATTCAATGAGATGAACCCCAACCGTTACACCATCATTCGTGCCCAATTCGACAAATGGTTTTCGCGCAAAGTGCGCGAGGTCGGCGCAACAGTTCTATGCGAGACGACTGTGACTGAACTCGCCTGCGACACCGACGGTCGGGTGATCGGCGTCCGCACCGATCGCGCCGGCGACGTGATCCTGGCAGATGTGGTCGTTCTCGCCGAGGGCGTCAATGGACTTCTCGGCACGCGAACCGGGTTGCGTGAGACGCCTAAGCCGGAAACCGTCGCACTCGCCGTCAAGGAAATGCATTTCCTGCCCGAAGAGGTGATCGGCCAGCGGTTCGGTCTGAGGGGCAACGAAGGCTGCGTGATCGAGGCAGCCGGAACCATCTCCCGCGGCATGGCCGGGCTCGCCTTCGTCTACACCAACAAGGAGTCGATATCGCTTGGTATCGGCTGCCTTGTCTCCGATTTCGCTGCTACGGCGGAAAGTCCCTATAATCTGCTCGAAAGCTTCAAGAACCATCCGTCGGTCAAGCCGCTGATCGCGGGTTCGGAGATCAAGGAATATGCCGCTCATCTAATTCCGGAAGGTGGCTACAAGGCAATCCCGCAGCTCTTCGGCGACGGCTGGGTTGTTGTGGGCGACGCGGCGCAGCTAAACAATGCCGTGCACCGCGAGGGCTCCAATCTCGCCATGACGTCAGGTCGCATGGCCGGTGAGGCTATCTTCCTGATCAAGAGTAGTGGGCAGCGCATGAGAAAGGAGAACCTCGCCCTCTACAAGAAGATGCTGGACAAGTCCTTCGTCATCAAAGACCTGAAGAAATACAAGGATATGCCTGCCCTGATCCATACCAACTCACGTAACTTTTTCATGACCTACCCGAAGTTAATGTCGCAGGCTGCGCAGAACTTCATGCGGGTCGATAGTACCCCGAAAATTGATAAGGAAAGGGCAACCACGGCCGCCTTCATTAAAGAGCGGTCACGCTGGGGACTGGTCAGCGATGCACTTCGCTTCGCATTTGCCTGGCGTTGAAGGAGAGATGAGATGACAATCGCTGTTGCTAAGCTACGGGTGGAAGACAAGCTCTACCAAAATCGTTATCTGGTCGACCCAGGGCGCCCGCACATTAAAGTGCGTCCGCACCAATGGCCGAGCACCAACCTGCTCGCGCTGACGCGCGTTTGTCCGGCCAAATGCTATGAGTTGAATGAGAAGGGCCAAGTGGAAATCACCGTCGACGGCTGCTTGGAGTGCGGCACATGCAGACTACTGTGTGAGAAAAGTGGGGACATCGAGTGGAATTATCCCCAAGGCGGCTTCGGTGTCCTTTTTAAGTTCGGATGAGTGGGAGGCACTTCCACAACTCCCTCAACGTCCAAACGGTATTGAATTCTGGGCATTGGAATAAAATGTCTCCAGCGTTCAAAATCCAAAAAAGCGCGTGTGAGGAGCACTTGACAATCTCTGAGGAGTTTCAATGGGTCACATTCTGCGCGATCGGGTCAACGAAAGAGGATGGTCCGATTCCTCCATAAAACCCCAAGCGGATCTCTCGCTCAGCGGAATCTACCAGATATCGAAGGTCCTGACCGCCCCTACCCGGCTCGAGATTACGCTTGCCAATGTCGCGAACACCCTCGCCTTGCTGCTGGATATGCGTCACGGAGCAATCGTCGTCCTGGAAAGAGACGAAGAGCCGGAGTTCGTCGTAACTGCCGGCGTCACGCGCCCGCCTCACTCAAGCAATGACCGAGCGATACCGCAGGCCGTGCTGGACGAGATTGTCGCTACCGAGGCGCCGGTATTCATTCCGGATGTCAGCAAGTCCGAACTATTTCCGGCTGATTTCGAAACGTCTTCAAAGAGTGGCGCCCCACCAACCAGCTTTATAGGTGTCCCGCTAAAGGCAGAGCGCAAAATACTTGGGGCCTTATCGATCTACTGCGTCAGCGACCGCCGCGACGATGACCTACGTTTTCTGACCATGGTCGCCGATCTTATTGGCCGGACCATTTGGCTCCATCGCACCCTAGAGCTGGACAGTCAGCAGCCCGCCCGCGAGCAAGGGAACGGCGAGGCATCTCCTAGCGCGGAGAGACGCGACACCGGTCGGCATCTGCGTGCCAGAATCGGCTGGCTCATCGGAGAAAGTCCGCCTGTCAAACAGGTGCTGGAAACCGTTTCGGCCGTGGCAACGACCAATACAACTGTGCTTCTGAGAGGTGAAAGCGGGACCGGAAAGGAATTCTTTGCACAAGCCATCCATGAGCTTTCACCTCGAAGTAAGAAGCCTTTCGTCAAACTGAACTGCGCCGCGCTGTCCGAAGGCGTTCTGGAGTCGGAGCTGTTTGGGCATGAAAAGGGTGCCTTTACGGGTGCCATCTCGCAACGCGCGGGCCGTTTCGAATTGGCGAATGGAGGAACGCTGTTACTTGATGAGATCGGTGAGATTTCGGCTGCCTTTCAAGCCAAGCTGCTGCGCGTCTTGCAGGAAGGCGAACTGGAGCGAGTGGGCGGCACGAAAACGCTTAAGGTCGACGTTCGCCTCATATGCGCCACCAATAGAAATCTTGAGGCAGCTGTCGCCAATGGGGAGTTCAGGGCTGACCTCTATTACCGCATCAGTGTGGTACCGATTGTCTTGCCGCCGCTTAGAGAACGACCCGGCGATATTCAACGGCTTGCAAGGGTCTTCCTCGACCGGTTCAACACGGAGAATGGTCGCGAGCACTCCTTCGAGCCCTCGGCACTTGACGTTCTCTCGCAATGTTATTTCCCCGGAAACGTCCGTGAGCTGGAAAACTGCGTGCGACGGACGGCGACACTCGCGCATTCAAGGGCTATCGTTGCTTCGGATTTCGCCTGCAAGAACAGTCAGTGCCTCTCATCACTACTCTGGAAAGGAACCGACTGTTCTGCCGGCGGCAATGCCATTGATGAGCTCAGTCGGAGTAGTAACATTCCGAGCCCTTTGCCGCTTTCGGGCAAACCCGTCCGCGCCTCGCAGAACGACGTCTCTCCCGCCATGGGCGATCCGAAGGACCCCACTTGCCCCGCTATGGACTCGCGTTTGACGGAGCGCGAGCGGCTGATCGACGCGATGGAGAAGGCCGGCTGGGTACAGGCCAAGGCGGCTCGTATCCTCGGCCTCACGCCGCGTCAGGTGGGCTATGCTCTACGTCGGCTTGGTATTGCAATGAAGAAGTTCTAAGCTGCGAGGAGGCGCGTTGCCCTTCGCGAACAATGTCGAGAGCCTGACAATACCGCATCAAGAGCAGACAGGCAGTTTTCCGACAGGAAGCGCCAACAGGTTGAAGTAAAACGTTTCTTCAAATTGGCACGGCGGTTGCGTTGTGACCAACATCGTTCACCAGCCACGGAGCCGTTTATGTCCGCACGGATGACTTCGCTTGAGAGCCTCACCAGAACGACATCCTTAGACCACTTGCAGACGACCGCGAAATCCGATGGCTGTGCAACCTCCTCCTCCTGCGGTTCGCCCTTCCAGCCCGATGATGTGAACTCAGCTGTCTGGGAGAAGATCAAGGATCATCCCTGCTACTCAGAAGAAGCCCACCACTATTTTGCGCGAATGCATGTAGCGGTTGCGCCTGCCTGTAACATCCAGTGCCACTACTGCAATCGCAAATTTGACTGCGCCAATGAAAGCCGGCCTGGTGTCGTCTCTGAGAAGTTGGCGCCAGACCAGGCGCTACGCAAAGTCATTGCGGTCGCCAATGAGGTGCCGCAGCTTTCCGTGCTCGGCATCGCCGGACCGGGCGATGCCTGTTACGACTGGAGGAAGACTAAGGAGACATGTGAACGGGTCGCCAAGGAAATCCCCGATATCAAGCTTTGTATCTCCACGAACGGCCTGGCCTTGGCGGAACATGTCGACGAACTCGCTGAAATGAATGTGGACCACGTGACGATCACCATTAACATGGTGGATCCGGAAATTGGCGCAAAGATCTATCCTTGGATTTTTCATGATCACCGCCGCTACACCGGAATCGAAGCAGCCAAGATCCTGCACAAGCGGCAGATGCTGGGCTTGGAGATGCTGACCGAGCGTGGCATTCTCACCAAGATCAATTCGGTGATGATTCCCGGCGTCAACGACGAACACCTCATCGAGGTGAACAAATGGGTCAAGGAGCGTGGCGCGTTCCTGCACAATGTAATGCCGCTGATTTCCGACCCCGCGCACGGTACTCATTACGGCCTGACCGGGCAGCGCGGCCCACGCGCGATCGAACTGAAGGCGCTTCGAAATAGTCTCGAAGGTGGTCCCAGGTTGATGCGCCATTGCCGGCAGTGCCGGGCCGATGCTGTCGGCCTGCTCGGTGAGGATCGGGGCCGGGAATTCACGCTCGACCAGGTTCCCGGTGAGATCACCTACGACGCTCGCAAGCGCGAGGCCTATCGGGTGGTGGTCGCCCGCGAGCAAGGCGACTACATAACGGCCAAGAACGACGCGATCGGGATGATCAAGGATGCAGGTTCCGGCAGGTCGCTTCTCGTGGCGGTGGCGACCAAAGGCGGCGGTCGCATCAACGAACACTTCGGTCATGCCAAGGAATTCCAAGTTTATGAAGCCTCGGCAATGGGAGTCAAGTTTGTGGAGCACCGCAAGGTCGAGCAGTACTGCCTTGGCGGCTGGGGCGAAGAGACCACACTTGAGCGTGTCCTCGCTATGCTCGAAGGGATAGATATCCTCCTATGCGCCAAAATCGGAGATTGTCCCAAGCATCAGCTCTCAGAAGCTGGTCTCCGTATAACAGACGCCTTTGGCTATCACTACATCGAGACGGCCATCAGCACGCTTTACGCCGCCGAGTTTGGGGCTAAACCACTGCCGACCAGGGCTTCAGCCTCTCATCCAACCGAAACCAGGAGCTGAAGAATGTCCTTCAGGATCGTCGCATCCCAATGCACCCAATGCGGAGCCTGCGAGTTCGAATGCCCTTCCGGCGCGATCAAGTTCAAGGGCGAGGCCTACGTGATCGATCCGAACAAGTGCACCGAGTGCAAGGGAGTCTTCGAGTTACAGCAATGCGCCTCCGTATGTCCGGTGCCAGACACCTGTGTTCCCGCTGAACTTTAATCCGGTTGGCGACATGACGGGGTCTTCTTGAACTCCTTTATCGACACGCTGCAGCTCAGGAAGGATAACGGTGATGGGCCTTGGACGCGAACAGGAAGTCGAGATCCGCAACCCTCCGCGATTTATGCCGGGTGAGCGGGTCCGTGCCACACGCCACGTAATGAATGACGGCACCTATCCTGGGAAAGATATCGGAGAGAACTTGGTACGAAAAGGCGACGAGGGTTATGTGCGCGACATTGGCACCTTTCTCCAGCAGTTCTACATCTATGCCGTCGAATGGATCGATTGCGGCAACCTCGTCGGCATGCGCGCGCGCGAACTGGTGAGTGTCGACGTTCCCGGATTCGGCGTTGCCAAAACCGCCATCGGTCTCAACCAAAGGACAGCCCTATGAAGGTCATGATCCGCAGAACGAGCGCCGGTTTGACGGCGTATGTTCCGAAGAAAGATCTCGAAGAGCCGATCGTAAAGTTCGAGAACGAAGGCCTGTGGGGCGGGGCTATAACGCTACGAAACGGCTGGCGATTCGCCCTGCCCCACCTCCCGCTGGATACGCGTCTGCCGGTCACCATCGAGGCGAGGAAGATTTCCGATGACGACTGACGCTGCACAGCTTGGCAATTGCGAGCAGCCAGAGAAAACCGCAATGAACACGGTCTTGACCCCTGACGGTCTGTTGGTCGTCCGCAATAATGACGCCGAAAGATGGCTTGATCTACTGAAGAAGGCGATCGCCGCCGATGAGATCATCCCTTATCTCGGTCCAGGGCTCCTGCAGCTCAACTGCGCGGAACCGCCTGTACCGAATACGCCGGAAGTCGTTGCCGCAGCACTCAATGCGCGAACGCCCGCTCCTTCCAAGATCCGCACCAATATGTGGTCGGTCGCGCAGTTCATCGAGCAGCGCCGACATCGCCGGACCCTTCAAACCTGGCTGGCCGAGATATTCGCCCCACCGGTTGCGCCGACCATTCTTCACGACTGGCTTGCAAAGCTGCCACTCTCTCTCATCGTCGATAGCTGGTACGACGCGACGATGCGCGCAGCCCTCGTAGAGACCCGACGGACGGACGTGGTCGAGATACAAGGCGTCTCACGGGCGACGGAAATGGGTAACATTTGGACAAAGACCTACGGTTTGACCGGAAAGGAACTTGGAGCCAGACCACAGGCAAGAACGGTTCTCTACACGCCCCACGGCAGCATTAGGCCGGCCGCGAACTTCCTTGTGTCGGATTCCGACTATGTGGAAGTCTTAACAGAAATTGACATCCAGACGCCCATCCCGGAAGTGGTGAAGGAACGGCGTACCGCCCGCGGTTTTTTCTTCGTCGGGTGCCGCTTCAACGACCAGATGCTGCGCATTTTCGCTCGGCAATTGATGAAGCGCTCCAAAGGCCCACATTTTGCAGTCGTTGATGCGGAAACGCTGACCAAAACCGAACGCCGTTTCCTATCTGCAAGCGCAACCACGGTGATCGACATGCCTGTGGGTGAAGCCGCTGCATATCTTGTCGGATGAAGCTCAACGAGGGGGTGAGGTAAGGCAGAAAATGCAACGGCGACGTGCGTGCCGGACTCGATGCCGGCGCGAAAGTTCCTGAGCTTGCGGTAAACCCAGCGGCTTTTGACCATGTCTTCGACCTTGAGGCCGCACTTCTTGTGGAAGGCCATGTCACGCAGGCCCCAGGCCTTGGCCTGCCTCAGATTGGCGCGGCTGGCAAAGCCGCCGTCGGCGGCGGCCTGACGCGGCGCCTGGTGACTATCGGGCCATTAACGCGCAGTGGCATGCTGATCGAGCAGCACGACGACCTAAGGCGGGCAAGCTGACAACCAATCCTGCTCTTCATGACTACGTGCAAGACCGGCTCGCCGGGCTCGTGAGGGCGAGCCTACATGCCGCGAGAGACGCACGCCGGACGTGAGCAGGCATCCGCCGGCGGGTCCTTCGCTTCGAATTGAATGATTGTTTGCCAAATCGCACTCAGCGCGGGCTTTCTTTCCGCTTCAATCTCTACTTTTGCGTCATAGGTGACCATCAGCATGCCTGCGCCGCGGAAGCGGGCGTCGGCCAAGGCGAAGCGGCCGCGCACCCGTGCTCCGCTTTTGACCGGCGCCATGAAGCGCACTTTATCGAAGCCGTAATTGATGCCCATCGTCTGCTCGCGAATCTTCGGCAGGCAATTGTAGCTCATCGCCGAAAGCAGCGAGAGCGACAGGAAGCCATGTGCGATCGCGCCGCCGAAGGGCGTCTCCGCCGCCGCGCGCACCGGGTCGGTGTGGATGAACTGGAAGTCGCCCGTCGTCTCGGCGAAGTTATCGATGGTCGTTTGTGTCACGACTATCCAGTCGGAGACGCCGATCTCCTTGCCGATCAGTTCCTTGACATCGAAAAGCGAGATTTCTTGCGTCATTTAGTTTAGTCATCCTGATGAGGGCCTCGCAGTCGAACTGTACTTGTTGAGGCTAGGCTTTAGAACGCGACGATAACATTGCAGAAAGCACTGAAGTAGTTGCTAAGGCTACGATTGAGTGCCGCATCGCGAGCGCGTCGCGATTGATCGCGGCGTCAGTGGCATGAAACGCCCCTTGAGATGGTGATCGTGGGCCAATAACCAATTGTCGACACAGGACGACAATGGTGCGCCCAGAAACTTCCTGTCTGTGTTGTCTACAGCTTCATCTTTACTCTAATAACATTTGAGAAGATTTCAAAATGGATTGTTTAAATGACAGCAATCCACATCCTGAATATAAGCTCTTTTGGAGGCCATGATCTCAGTTCGTCCGAGTTATGGCTGAGACGAAAGCCCCGCGCATTCACGAATCACTCTGGGGCAATAATCTCGCATCAATGCCGCAGTCCCCCATCCCACGCGGAGACGTCATGCCTGAGGCCTCCTGCTTAAGTATTTCACGCATCCAGATGCTTGCCGGATCACTGTTGTGAAGGGCGGGCCATTGCATGGCCACGGTGAAGGCGCTGAACGGCAGCGGCAGTTCGGCAATTCGTAGGGGAAATCTTTTTGCGAAATGCTCAACCAGCCGCAAGGGGATGGTCGCTATTCGGTCTGTGCCCGATAGCACCGGCGGAATCATGCTGAAGCCTTGAACGACGACTTCGATGCGCCTTCTAAGGCCGTGCTCAAGCAAATACCATTCGTCGACGTTTCGCGCATTCCCGAATTTGGCCGCAACGTGCCCCATCGACATGTATTTCTCGAATGTAAGCGGCTGCTCCAGCTGCTTATTGGTGCGACAGCCCACGCACACGAGTGTCTCGTCGAACAATGCCGCTATAGGTTGCCCGCCCGACATGAAAATTTCCGGAAGAATTAGAAGATCGACGTCGCCGCGCCGGAGAAGCTTGCAGGGCTCGTCCGCAGGAGGCAGCAATTCGAAGCTGATGGACGGCGCCTCCCGCGCAACTCGCTCCACGATCTTTTCGAAAAATACGAGCGTGACGTGGTCGGAAAGGATGATCCTGAAACGGCGATGCGATTGGGCTGGGTTAAAATGATCCCATTCAATAATGGAGAACTGAATGTGCAGCAAAGCCTCGCGCACCACGGGAGCTAGTCGTTCCGCACGCGGTGTTAGGATAAGTTCGCGGCCAACCATCGTAAACAGCTCATCTCGGAAATAGGCGCGCAACCGGGCGACTGCCGCGCTCATGGCCGGCTGACTCAGGTTAATGCTGCGAGCCGCCGCGGTGAGTTTACGTTCCGTCGTCAGAGCGTCGAGCGCAACGAGGAGATTTAGGTCAAGGCCCTTGAACCGCATGTCATCGTTTATCCATGGCGTTATGGTGAAAGGTGAGGTCGGAATTGAACTGCACTTCCAGCTCAAGCTGGAGTACTGGAGGACGTCATCAGCAAGATCGAACTGACTGCATGGAAAAAAGTAACAAGCCGCTCACCAGAGGCAGGACACCTGCGAGACGACTTCGATCTAGTTGACTGCTGCAACACAGGCCGGGATACCGATTTGGCATGGAGCCGATAAGCCCCGCCTCGACCGAGGCGGCATCTGCTCAAACCGACGTAGGCCAAGCGCAAGCTTGATATCTGTGCCGTCTATTCCGTTTCCAATGATGGCGGAGTGAGCTACGGCTGGCCGCAAGTGCGCCCCGATCGACGCTTCAATGTTTGGGATGGCGCAGAGGGAAACATCGGCGATACGAGTCCCACCGCTCGTGATGTGCATCCGTTCCGGGACAGCTCGGCAACCTCGCCCTTGGACGGGACGATTGATGACCGACCGCGAGAATGTGGTTGTCAGGGAACTCCTGAGAAAAAACGGACGTCGGCGCCCGCCCGAAGATATCCGGTTCTAATTGGCAGTACAGAATGCCATCGATCCAATTCACCATCTTACGCCTGCGGTCTCCCTATAAGATCTGCCTCGTCTGCTCCCGCCGGGCACTGTCACCGGGAACTAGTGGGGGAACCGAGCGAGGCTACCAATCCGCGGCCAATGCTTAAACGACACGACTCAATGAGCTGGCCTAGCGCGCTAAGTGCCGGTCTCCGAGTGAATGCAGCAATCCAAAAGATTGGTAAAATCAATTGTTTGGATGAACTATATTCGCGCAATGGATGTGAAAGCCTGCAACTCTAGCTGAGAATGGGCCTAGAAAAGACGTCAAGGACAGCAGCAGTTTGCGAGGCGACGCGCGATCAAGGCGAATATAGGCGACGATGATCAATGCCTCGGCTGAGGCGAAGCCACGCAAAAGTGCGTTCAACAGAACCTCAAAGCCCTTCGCCTTGTCAGTGCGCGTGAAGATTTCCCGCGTCCAGCGGCCGATCTTCTCGCCTTTTCACTTCGTCACCGGTGGCGCAGCGATTTCATGCGTGGCGGTGTGGCGCCTGGGCCCGGCGCCTGTGAAGAGAGAGGTGGCGCTGCGCGTGGTCACGCCCTTGCTCGAAGCGCCCGTCGCCGCCCGGCAGGACGATCGCGTCCGGATGCTTCTTCGGCAACGGGAGGGAGTCCGCGCCCCTACACAATCCGACCTATGATTTCACTGATGATGGGCTTATATTTGGGGCAAAGTTTCATGCGAGCATCGTCCGAACAATTTTCTTTTTGGGCTGCAGAAACTCTCATTTGTCAAGGCGGCTCTAAAGCGGTAATCAAGTGTGCTTGGCGCACATCTCGCGATCCTCGGCCATTGAACCTGCAGGAGCGTTGAAAGCAGGGATACTGAGTCCGGAGAATACATGATGGAAAATAGCGCCGATAATGCAGTTTTTCGATATCGTGGCTCGACGTTCGATAGCATGATCGAAACCCTCGGAGGGGTTTTCGGCACATTCGACGCCGCACTCGTCGATCGTGCTCAAGACTTCCATTGGGGCCTCGATCTTACGGCCTGCGAAAGCGCAGTATTGATTACGGGTTATCATCAGACAGGGTTTCAGTTCCGCACTCAGTGGTATTCCGATGCAACAGAGTACCTATCGCTTGTGGTGCCGCGCAGAGGTGGCATGGGGGTTACGTACGGCTCGCGCATGTCTGAAGCCGGACAAGGCAAATTGCTTCTTTACAGGAATTTCGAGCCTGACATCATCTCAATGCATGGGCAATCCAACCTGATTGATGAGTTGCTGCTTAATTGGTCTTTGATCCAACGGACCATTGGCGAAACTTTCGATGTGCCGTTTAATGGCTCGCTCGACCTGTTGCCCGAAGTGGATCTCTCAACTCCAGTTGGTAGGACAATCGGCAAAATCGCGGAAGCGATCATTGACGGAATACGCGATAATGGCCCCCTCATTCAGTCTCCCGTAGCGATGTCACATATTACGCAGACGCTAGCCGATGTTGTAATAAGGATGGTGCCTCATCGGTTGTCGCATCTCATAGATAAGATGCCCCGCATGATTGCTCCCGGACATGTCCGCCGCGGGATCGAGTTCATGCACGCCAATATCAACCGGCCAATTACAATGCCCATAGTGGCCGAAGCAGCTGGTGTTTCTACCCGAGCACTCGAAGCGGGTTTTCGTGCTTTTAAGGAAACAACACCTGCAGCCTATTTACAGATGCTTCGGTTACGGGCAGCACGGGAGGACCTGCTCGATCCAGAAAACCGTATGCTTGTGAAAGAAATCTGCCTGAGATGGGGATTCTTTCAGTTCGGGAGGTTCTCCGCAGTTTATAGGGCACACTATGGAGAAGATCCGTCCGAAACAAGGAGACGCGTCTGCGGATCACATTCTCGTAGGTCTTCCTGACAGGCGCTCACGCCGAAGCCGGGGCGCGCGACCGTACCGCTGGCAGAGCGTCCCAGGTCGTCGTCGATCACCTCAATGTCGCTGAAGCCGCGTTGTCGCGCGACGTCAACAAGATCGTACTGCCGTCGCTGGCTTTCCAGATTGGTCATAACCTGCGACTGCGTGGATTGCCGCACATAAACGACTGCCTTGCGCGCGAGCAGCGCTGTCGGAATCAAATCAGTGCTGGTCATCGTTGAGCTCCTCGATGACCAGACCGGCCGCCTGCATTAGCAGGCAAGCCAGAGTTGATACCGCCTTCTTGCGGTCCTTGTCGCTCAGTCCGTCGAGCGTCCGGGGTTTGAATATCAGGTCGAGCTGCCGGCCTGACGCCGGCATCAGCGTATTGCGGGATCTCATCGTCTTCCTCCTGAGTGATTCTACGTCCACCCCGGAAGAGTGCAGGCTTGTCGCCGCCGGTGACCAGCCTGTGCAGTTCGACCAGCGCCGCAAGATCGACGCGTGCAAGACCCATGGTCATCCCGCCGCACACCACAGGATCAATCATCCACCCCGAAATCGAGACCACGACATCTGCGGGCCCCAAAACCCTCAGACACCGACCAGTCGCTCGTTCTTCGACGCCGCGAATGGAAACCCTCTGGCCGAAATACGGATGCCATCGATAATGAACCTCGACTTCATTGCCCACCCGAGGATATCGGCGGACCGTGGGGCTATCGAGAGTTCATAGAAGCGCTTGCTGATCCCGATCATGAACGCCATGAAGAACTCATCGAATGGTGGGGCGGCAACCAATTCGACACCGATGTCATCGACAAACCCGCGATCGAGCTCGCCCTCCTGGCACTCGCCAAGAAATGGACCCGCAAACTACGCTCAAAAACCTGAAGGACGTAGCCTGCGGTCTTCTCCGGACGGTTACGTCGCTCCTCGCTATTGACCGACCTTGATGCGGTGCCGTCGACCGCCAGAAGCTCTCGACCGAACAGGTCGAGCTACCGGCATGGGATGACGAAAGGCCGAGCATTCACGCGCTGAGAATCGGCGCGACGCGAGGTTGGATCGCTCGCATTGCCCACCGCGCGTCCGCAATCTGACACCGCCATATCCAGATTCGCGTCCAATGTGCAATTCGCGCATGAAAGTTCCATACCTTATTACTAAAGACAATTTGTATCACTAACAAGGAATGCTGATAGGTGACTATGGATAAAGAGACATGCGGTTCAAGGGCCTTGATCTAAATCTCCTGGTCGTGCTCGACGCTTTGATGGCCAAGCGTAATCTCACGGCAGCGGCACGCAGCATTAACCTGAGCCAGCCGGCCATGAGCGCGTCGGTCGCCCGGTTGCGCGCCTATTTCCAAGATGAGCTGTTTACGATGGTTGGCCGCGAATTTATCTCTACGCCACGTGCCGAAGGGCTCGCGTCCGCGGTGCGCGAGGCTCTGCTGCACATTCAGCTCTCCATTATTTCCGGGGAGCAGTTTAACCCGGCCCACTCAGATCGTCGCTTCAGGATCATCCTTTCCGACTACGTTACCCTCGTG